>DPJL01000494.1 GCA_003543035.1 Micromonosporaceae bacterium
CTCTTCCGATCTCCTGGCTCGCCCTCGGTGAGGTGCCCGGCTGGCTCACCTTCCTCGGCGGCCTCATCTGCCTCGCCGGCGTCGCCGTCTCCCGAGGCCGGGCCCGCACGGCTAGGCCGCGGACGCCGGACCATACGACGCCCGAAAGGCATGCAGAGCACCCGTCACCGCATGCAGCAGGTTAAGCAGTCCCAGCTCGGTGATGTCCAGCGTCAACCCCTCCGGACCACCAATAGTGAGCTCGACGGTCCGGCCCTCACACACCGCATACTGGATCTCGGTCTGGTCGTTAACCCTCGCCCAGGCCAGCAGCTCAACCGATGGATTCGGCATGGCTCGCCACCTCCCCGTGTCGCTGCCCATGTCCACAGGGGTATTACGGTTAGCCGCTCAACCTAGCACCCGCTGTAATAGATACTGTACCCGGAGTGGAGCGGATACGGTATCCATTCGGAGAGGGCCAACTGATGAACCTCGGAGGGCGCACATGGCCGCCGGAGTACTGACGGTTCCTCGGATGCTGCTCGGCGAGGCCTTGAAACGCCTGCGCGCCGAGTCAGCCAAGACCCTGGACGACTTGGCCCAGGCCGTTGGGAAGAGCCGCGCACGTTTGATCAACGTGCTTGATGGCAAGGGAACCTTGACCGCTCAGGAGTTGGAGCTGTTGCTCAACTTCCTTGGAGCAACGCCAAACCAGACGAGAGAGTTGCTGGATCTTGGCGTGGAGACGCGTCGGCGGCCCACCCGTCGCCCCTACACCGATCTGCTACCCGGCTCGTATGAGCGAATCGCAGATCTGGAATCCATGGCCACCGAGATCTGGAGCTACGAGCGAGGGGTACTTCCTGGGCTACTTCAGACCCCGGAGTACGTCGAGGCGATCATGACCGACGGCGATGGGATCTGGTGGGAGTCCTCGTGGCCGGAACGCCAAAATAGGATCACCTTCCGGCTTGAACGGCAGAAGCTGATCATGGATGCCGATCCGGCAAAGATCATGCACTTCGTGATCACCGACGACACGCTGCGCACCGAGGTTGGCGGACCTGAGGCGATGACGCGTCAACTGGAGCACCTGTTGTTGCTGATGGACGAGCGACCCAACATCACCATCCAGGTGCTCTCGTCCACCATCCCGGGCAACCCGGCCCCTAATGCGGGTCTCATGTTAGTCCACTTAGGCGTGTCTCTGCGTCCAGTCGGCCTGCTGCCGGTAGCTTGCGGTCCGTCCACATACCTGGACGATCCGGCCGATACGGTGCGCTTGTCCCGCGCGTTCGGAAAGGTCCGCCAGCTCGCGATGAGCCCGGACGACTCCCGCCAACTCATCGCAGACCTAGCGAAGAGGAACTAGTCGATCAACGGGTGATGCCGTTTCGGTTGATCTGGGCGAGGAACAACGCCCAGGCGTCCGAGCGCACCCAGAAGGAGCCCGCGACCGGGTTCTTGGAGTCTCGTACGCTGACTTCGGACGCGACAATCCGCAACTCGACGCACGCATCACCGCCGGCGTTGCTGAAGCTGCTCTTGATCCAGCCCGTGTCACGGCTCATGAACGAGATCCCCTTCGGTCAGGTCGGAGCGTTAGATCATCCAACAGCAGAAACGTTCAGACGCCGCGCTGCGCAGCGCCGCACGGAGCGACATTCAGCCAGTTGGGGCGGTGCGTCCATTTTGGACGGTGTGTTGTGCAGCGTCTCCGCAGATCCCCAGCTGGCCAACCCTTACTGGGACCTCCACAAACCTAGGCATCGCGGAGGCCCCTTCAGGGCAAGGTTGGTCAGTCCTCTTTGGACGGGCGGGCCTCTGGAGGCAGGACGCCCCAGTCGATGAGTTGTTCGGTGAGTTCGCCCGGGGTCATGTCGTAGATGATGGCTAGGGAGCGGAGGTCCTCCGTGCGTATGGAGAGGACCTTGCCGTTGTAGTCGCCGCGTTGGGACTGGATGGTGGCGGCGTACCTGGCCAGCGGGCCGACTTTCTCGGCGGGTAGTTGCTGGAGCCGTTCCAGGTTGATGACGATCTTGGTGGCCGGCTCGGCGCCGGACGGTACCCGGCCCTCCGGCAAGAGTTCTACGACGGGAACGCCGTAGAAGTCGGCCAGCTCGGCCAGCTTCTGGACGGTCACCGCCCGGTCACCCCGTTCGTAGGAACCGACGACAACGGCCTTCCACCGTCCGCCGGACTTCTGTTCGACACCGTGCAGGGACAGGCCCTGCTGCTGGCGGATGCCGCGGAGCTTGCCTCCCAGCGCCTTGGCGTAGTCGCCCATGTGGCGATTCTCCGTTCCTCTCGCCCCGTCGGCGGCTAGGGACTGCCGCGGGTAAGCCTCAGATCAACACGCAGAGTAATGGTTACCCAGAGTTGTCACCAGGTCAAGCTGATCCGAGATGACAACCGAGGATTGCGACGTAGACCACCCGGTTGGTGGATCCATTTGGCCTGATAGGGTGCGGTGAGCCCCGGGCTAAGGGGACAAAGTGGACTTCTTTTAATGACCGTCCAGCGAGGCGGAGAAGGAGGTCAGCCGTGGCGCCGCGCAGTCGCGGTGCGACGGATTCGGTCGGGCAGCGTGAGCTCCTGTCGGCCGGGGACGTCGCGCGGACAGTCGCCCGAATGGCGCATCAAGTCATCGAGAAGACCGCTCTCGGTGACCCCGAGCACGAGCCGGTCGTCCTGGTCGGCATTCCCACCAGGGGGGCCCCGCTGGCCAGCCGGCTGGCCGCCAGGGTCGCCGAGTTCAGCGGTGTCGACGTACCCACCGGTGTGTTGGATGTCACGCTCTACCGCGACGATCTTCGCCGCCGACCCACCCGCCCGCTCGGCGCGACGGCCATGCCGGGAAAAGTCGACGACCAGCTCGTGATTCTCGTCGACGACGTGCTGTTCTCCGGCCGCACCATCCGCGCCGCCCTCGACGCGCTGCGTGATGTTGGCCGGCCGCGAGCGGTGCAGCTGGCCGTGCTGATCGATCGAGGCCACCGCGAGCTGCCGATCCGGGCCGACTACGTTGGCAAGAACGTGCCGACCTCCCTGGACGAGGAGGTCGCCGTCCTGCTCGCCGAGGTCGACGGTCGGGACGCGGTCGTGCTTCGCCCGGGGGCGCCATGAAACACCTGCTGACCACCGAGGGGCTCGACGCGACCACCGCGACCGCCGTGCTGGACACCGCCGACAATCTCAAACGGACACTGCTCGGCCGCGAGGTGCGCAAGCTGCCGACCCTGCGCGGCCGCACCGTGGTCACGATGTTCTACGAGGCGTCCACCCGCACCAGGGTCTCCTTCGAGGTCGCCGGCAAGTGGATGAGCGCGGACGTGATCAACGTCTCGGCCAGCGGCTCGTCGGTCGGCAAGGGGGAGTCGTTGCGGGACACGGCACGCACGCTGTCCGCCGCCGGCGCCGACTGCGTGATCATCCGACACCCGGCGTCCGGCGCGGCACACCGGCTCGCCGGCTGGCTGGCCGACACCTCGACCTCGGTGATCAACGCCGGCGACGGCACGCACGAGCATCCCACCCAGGCGCTGCTGGACGCGGCGACCCTGCGGGAGCGCCTCGGCAACCTCGCCGGCAGGCGGATCGCGATCGTCGGCGACGTGCTGCACAGCCGGGTGGCGCGGTCGAACCTGCACCTGCTGCGCACGCTGGGCGCCGAGGTGGTGCTGGTGGCGCCGCCGACCCTGGTGCCGGACGGGATGAGCCGGTGGCTGGACGAGGAGAAGGTCCCGATCAGCCACGAGCTCGACGCCGAACTGCCCATTGTGGACGCCGTGATGATGCTGCGCGTGCAGGCCGAGCGCATGCACGGCGGGTTCTTCCCGTCCGCCCGCGAGTACTCGATCGCCTTCGGGCTCAACGAGGCCCGCCTGAGCCTGCTGCCCGAGCACGCGGTGGTGCTGCACCCCGGGCCGATCCTTCGCGGCATGGAGATCGCCTCCGCGGTCGCCGACTCGCCGAGGGCGGCCATCACCGATCAG
Organism: Micromonosporaceae bacterium; assembly: GCA_003543035.1. Lineage (GTDB taxonomy): Bacteria > Actinomycetota > Actinomycetes > Mycobacteriales > Micromonosporaceae > Rhizocola. The sequence goes on from DPJL01000494.1 coordinate 3,978, forward strand.
GTCGCCAACGGGGTGCACGTCCGGATGGCGGTGCTGTACCACCTGCTGGCGCACGAGGAGGAGACGGCATGAGCCTGGTGCTGCGCGGGGTGCGG
>DPJL01000377.1:0-16073 GCA_003543035.1 Micromonosporaceae bacterium
GGAGTTCGGCCGTTTGCTCTTCCGATCCCCACCGCCATTGCCGCCACCGCGCCAGCCATCCCTTGCGGAGTCGACTTCACGGCTGCAACCAGGCGGGCGGCCGCACACTTCGAGCTGTCAACATCCTGGCCAGCTGGGAGGCGGCAGGGCCGAGACCCGCTTCGCTGCTCCACACCGGCCACATGGTCAGCGCCCCACCAGGGCCCGAGCGCCGCAGCAGGCAAATTTCGGCCGGCTCACGCCCAGCCGAGGTGCGCCGCAGATGGATGACCACTTGAAAGGCCGCGGCCACCTGCGCCCGCAAGGCGGGCAACGGCAGTCCACCAAGCAGGCCAAGCGTTTCCAGTCGCACCGCAACGTCGGCTGACGTGTTCGCATGGATGGTGCTCGCGCCGCCCTCGTGACCGGTGTTCAAGGCGCTGAGCAGATCGACCACTTCCACGCCGCGGCACTCGCCCACTACGAGACGATCCGGTCGCATCCGTAAGGCTTGGCGCACGAGATCGGAAAGGCAGACCGCACCGGCACCCTCCACGTTGGATGGTCGCGCCTGCAAGCCCAGCACATGCGGGTGTGCCGGGTTCAGCTCGGCGGCGTCCTCCACCACGACTATTCGCTCCCGGGCCGAGATCGTTGCCAGCATGGCGTTCAGAAGCGTGGTCTTGCCTGAACCGGTACCCCCGGAGATAAGGAATGACAACCGGGCAACAACGACCGCGCTAAGAAGTTGCGCCAATGGTGCGGCAACTAGCTCATCGAGTGGCCGAGCCCGCAACCTGAAGGTGCGCAAGGAAAGATAAGGACCACCGGTCGCGATCGGGGGCAGCACCGCGTGCAGCCGCGAACCGTCGCTGAGCTGACCGTCCACATAGGGCGATCCGTCATCCAGGCGCCTGCCGCAGGCCGCGGCAAGCCTTTGCGCGAGCCTCCTAACCTCCTCGTGCGAGCCCATCGTGATCTGGCTGCGGGTCAAGCCGTCGCCCCGGTCGACCCAGACCTGGACGCCGTTCACCAGAACGTCTGTCACCTCAGGGTCTTCCAGCAGCACAGCCAGCGGCCCAGCGTTCACGCCATCGCCTCCTGAATCAGCCGCCGGCAGAAGGTCGCCAATGGGCCGCGGGCATTTGCCCCCGGCGGTTCACCTCGCTCAAGTGCTCCTGCCAAGCGAGGCTCGGATCTGAGCCTGCCGGCGAGCGGGAGGCCGAGCGCGCTGGCGATCTCGGAAGCGTTCAGACGCCCCGGCGCAGGCCCGCGAACGACCACGGACAGCTCATAGCGGTGCGCCAGAGCGGCTCCGGCCACCTTCGCCGCCGCAGCAGCCGCTCGCAACTCGGCCGGGACCACTATGAGGGCTCGGTCGGCCATCCGAAGTGCGCACTCCGCAGCCTCGTCGAAGCGGCGCGGCAGGTCGACCACCACCAGATCTCGGCCCTTGCGGCCCGCTTCCAGCGCCGCCTGCATCAGCTCCGGCGGCAGTGTGGTGGCCGGGGAACCCTCGGCCTGACGCGCCTCAGCCGTGGGCGCTCGATCGCACGACAGCACCACGAGATCGCCTCGGTTGGGCAGGGCCGCGACGAGTGCCTCCGGATCGAGTCGCCCACCCGCCTCGGCCAGCTGGGGCCATCGCAAACCGTGTTCCTCCTCCCAGCCGAAGAGGAGGTCGGCTCCGCCGCCGAGCGGATCGGCATCCACGAGCAGAGTGCGTAGGCCAGAGCGGGCCGCGGTCACGCATAGCCCGGCGGCAAGGACGCTGGCGCCGGCACCACCACGGCCGCCCATCACGGCGACTACCCGGCCCGCGGCCACGCGATCGGTCGAAGCCGACGCAAGCCGGTCCACCAACCAACCCTCGGCAATCGGAAGCAGCGCAACATGTTCGGCTCCCAGGTCATAGGCATAGTCCCAGGCCTCGTCGCTGTCGGAGCTAGTACAGACGATCACAACGGCCGGTCGTCGGGGCAACCTCGCTCGCAGTGCAAAGGACACAATGTCCGCACCCAGCAACACCAAAGGCGCGGCTGCATAGCGTTGCCGAGCGGCTTGCAGATCCGGCGCCACCTCTACCTCGACTCCGGCCTTTGCAGCTAGCCGGAGCATGTCATCCAGCAGACTCGGATCAGCGGTGATCAGCAGTGGCCGGTTGGGCTTGCCAGTGGAGTTGCGCCTCATGCCCGGGAACTCTGCTCGCTAAGGCCGCCGGCGAACATCGTCCACAATGGACCAACTGTGGACAACCAATGCCTTGGGGACAGCCGCCCGATCACCCAATTGATCTGCTACGTGGTGCCGCCCGCGTGAAGTTGACCAAGACGCTGGGAACAACGACACGCCGTCGAGCAAGACCTTAAGTTCATGATCAACGCAAAAAAGGGGGACGGCCCCCGCCCACATCCAGGCAGGGGCCGTCCAAATGTTCGGCTCCGGGGGGATGTGAGCCGAACCGCCGTCAGCGGCTGCGGGGGGAGGCTACCGCTGAGGCTTTCGTGCGACAGCATGCCTGATTCCGCCCGCCTCCGTCGAGAGGGGATCATGCAAAACCCGGGGCGGTTCCAGATCGAACGGGTGATATGGGCCCACATGCTGTCGGTGCGGCGGGCTAGACTCCGGCCCGTGGGGCGCAGTGCTGCGTTTTTCGACCTGGATAAGACCGTCATCGCCACTTCGAGTGCGCTGGCGTTCGGCAGGCCGTTCTATCGGGACGGTCTGATCACCAAACGCGACGTGGTAAAGACCGCGTATGCGCAGTTTGTGTTCAAACGTGCGGGTGCCGATGAGCAGACCATGGTGCGCACCCGCGACTACATGGCCGCGCTTTGCGAAGGCTGGCGCGTCGATCAGGTGAAGCAGATCGTCAACGAGACGTTGGGCGAGCTGATCGACCCCTATATCTATGCCGAGGCGGCGACTCTGATCGAGGAGCATCAGGCGGCCGGCCGTGATGTGGTGCTGGTTTCCGCGTCGGGCGAGGAGATGGTGCAGCCGATCGGCACGTTGCTCGGGGTCACCGAGGTCATCGCGACCCGGATGAAGGTGGCCGACGGCCGCTATACCGGTGAGATCGACTTTTACGCGGCGGGCGCGGCCAAGGTGGACGCGGTGCGCAAGCTGGCCGCGGAGCGGGGCTATGACCTCGCCGATTGCTATGCCTATTCCGATTCGGTGTCCGATGTCCCGCTGCTGGCCGTGGTTGGTCATCCCAGCGCGGTCAACCCCGACAAGGGGATGCGCCGCGAGGCTGTCGATCGGGGTTGGCAGATTCTGGAGTTTCGCCATCCGGTGCCGCTCGCGAGGCGTTTGCGTAATCGTCCGGCCGTCCCTGTGGCCGCCGCAGCGATCGGTCTTGGTGTGGGCGTGGCGATCGGAGTCGCTTGGTATGGACGACGCCGCAGGAAAGCGCGCAACACTTCGACCTAGGCCACTACCAGCGGGTAGGGCTCAACGGTCCCACCTGTCACACAATTCGGGGGTCCTATGGCGATCACGGTGAAACGGGCGTAGAAAGGTGATTACGGAAGTCGCCTACATTGAAAACTGTTACAGGTAGAACCGATTTCCCGGCACGGCCACCGGGCACCCACGCGCGAAATCAGCCGTCGCGAAGGCAAGTCACGGCGAGTGAAAGTAGCTCGACCGAGGACATAAGACGAGGTGCACGCCTGGTAACCGGAAAGGACGTGCGAGATGGCGCCGCAGGATTGCGGCGCCATCCTTTATGCGACCAGGTCTCCGACGGTCGCAATCGCTTCTGCGCCAAGGGTTACCGCGAGCGCATAATGCTTGAGCCAGGATCTGATCCCATCGGGTGTACCAGTAGCGAAGGCACCCGCCGCCCCCACATACTCCGGCTGCCGGGCGAGATGGACCTCTTCTACCAACACCAATCCTCGTGGGTCCAACCCCGAACTGACCAGTGTCAGCCGGGCTGCCGCACGTGCCACGATCCCGTTGACGGCTGGGAAGGCATTGAGCGCCAGCAGTTCGCCATGTACGACGGCCGCGCGGATAAGCGGGTCACCGCAGCGTTCCACGACGTATGAGCACACGCGATCGAGGGAGGCGTCAGGCCGCCCTAGCGATGCTGTCGGCAGGATCCCGGTGCCGGCGAGGACGTGCAGTTTGGCGAGCACTTGGCGGGGCGCGTTTTCCCACCGCTGCGACAGCCCTGGCAGCGCCTCAGCGACCCGAAGAGCGCCCTGCACCACCGGATCGAGCACGATGCCCGATCTGACGTCCTCTAGCTGGTACTCGCCGGATTCAAGGGAAGCGGAAGCAACGGCGCAGCGTAGGCTGACCTCGGCTGCGACCTGGCCGCCCTTTCGTCGCAATGAACCATGCCGATATGCACCGTCCACCGCACTCCGGGCACCCTTCACCGCAGAATCGATGTCGGCCAGATTGAGAAGCGGTGCGAGTGGGTCCATCATGGTCACCCAGGGTACTCAGAAGTATTAGTTAGGATTCCTGCCTATGAGCGAGACTTTGGAAAACCTGCTGCAGGAGACGCGGCAGTTCCCCCCGCCAGCCGAGCTCGCGGCGAATGCCAACGTCACCGCGGCAGCCTACGAAGAGGCTGACGCGGACAGGTTGGCCTTCTGGGAGAAGCAGGCGCACCGCCTGGACTGGTTCAAGGAGTGGGATCAGGTCCTGGACTGGTCCAACCCGCCCTTTGCCAAGTGGTTCGTGGGTGGGCAGCTCAACATCTCCTACAACTGCCTGGATCGGCATGTGGCCAACGGGATAGGCGACCGCGTGGCGATTCACTGGGAGGGCGAGCCCGGCGACACCCGCACCCTCACCTACGCTGACCTGCTCACCGAGACCAAGAAGGCGGCAAATGCCTTGCTGGCCTTGGGCGTCGAAAAGGGTGACCGGGTAGCGATCTACATGCCGATGATCCCCGAGCTGGCGGTGGCGATGCTGGCGTGTGCTCGCATCGGCGCGACGCACAACGTGGTCTTCGGCGGATTCTCAGTGGACGCTCTACGCGGGCGTATCCAGGACGCTTCTGCGAAGGTGGTGATCACGGCCGACGGTGGCTTCCGCCGGGGCGCCCCATCGGCGTTGAAGCCAACCGTGGACGAGGCCGTGGCGTCCTGTCCCAGCATCGAGAAGGTGTTGGTGGTTCAGCGCACGAAGCAGGATGTTGCGTGGACCGACAAGGACGTCTGGTGGCACGACGCTCTTTCTCAGGCGAGTGACGAGCACGAGGCTGAGCCGCTCGACGCCGAGCACCCCCTGTTCATCCTTTACACCAGCGGCACCACCGCCAAGCCCAAAGGCATTTTGCACACCACCGGCGGGTACCTGACCCAAGCCAGCTTCACCCATCACGCGGTCTTCGATCTGAAGCCGGAGACCGATGTCTTCTGGTGCACAGCCGACATCGGCTGGGTGACCGGCCACTCCTACATCGTCTACGGCCCACTGTCCAATGGCGCCACACAGGTGATGTACGAAGGCACTCCGGACACCCCGCACAAGGGCCGGTTCTGGGAGCTGATCGAGAAGTATCGCGTCACCATCCTTTACACCGCACCGACTGCGATCCGTACCTTCGCCAAGTGGGGCGACGACATCCCGGCGCAGTTCGACTTGACCTCGTTGAGATTGCTCGGCAGCGTGGGTGAGCCGATCAACCCGGAGGCGTGGATGTGGTACCGGGAGCACATCGGCGGCGATCGCTGCCCGATCGTGGATACCTGGTGGCAGACCGAAACCGGCGCCATCATGATCTCCCCGCTGCCCGGCGTCACCAACTGCAAGCCCGGCTCGGCCATGCGCCCGCTTCCGGGCATCGCGGCCGAGATCGTCAACGACTCGGGCAAGCCCACCAATGGCGGTTACCTTGCCCTGACTCAACCTTGGCCGTCGATGTTGCGGACGATCTGGGGCGACGACGACCGGTTCATCGAGACCTATTGGTCCCGCTTCAAGGAGCAGGGTTTCTACTTCGCCGGAGATGGCGCCAAGCGCGATGAGGACGGCGCGATCTGGCTCCTCGGCCGGGTCGACGACGTGATGCTCGTGAGTGGACACAACATCTCGACCACCGAGGTTGAGTCTGCGCTGGTGGCACACCCCGCGGTCGCTGAGGCGGCTGTGGTCGGGGCGACCGATGCCACGACCGGGCAGGCCATCGTGGCCTTCGTGATCCTGCGCGGCGGCTCCGAGGTCGAGGTCGAGGACCTGCGTAACCATGTGGCCAAGACCCTCGGCCCGATCTGCAAACCGCGTCAGATCATGGTGGTTTCCGAGTTGCCCAAGACCCGATCCGGAAAGATCATGCGACGGCTGCTGCGTGACGTGGCCGAAAACCGTTCCCTCGGCGACGTCACGACCCTGCAGGATTCGGCGGTGATGAACCTGATCGCCCAGGGCATGCAGTCACCCGCCGCGAGCGAAGACTAACCCGTCCCCATGGAAGTGGCCCGGCCTCTTGGAGACCGGGCCACTTCTTATTGCGGATTAGTTCTGCACTTGCACGATCATGATCGGGAAGAAGCCGGTGAGCTCAAACACGACCTTGATCTTCACACCGTCACCGGCCACATAGACCGAGTTCAACGGGTTGCCGGCGTCCCAGTAGCGGAACTTGTCCGAGTCGTCGAAGACCCGGATGCCCGGCCGCGACGGCACAACAGCCGTTGCCCCATTGGCCTTGTGGAAGGTGACCGCATCGGTCGCCTGCGTGCCGAACGTGGCGTCGAAGGGCTGCCGCCTGTTGCCAAGCAGCACCCCGTCCGAGAACACGATCGGAGCCGGGCGAGCGTCGATCGGCAATGCTTCCGCACCACCGACGTGCTCAATGGTGTTGTTGTCGCCGAAGGCGTAGTTCACGTACCACACCAGGAGACCATCCTGATACGGGAACTTCTCGACCTTGTCCGCACTGATGAACTGGTACGGGCCGGTCTTGAGGTTGTTGTCGTATCCGGTGAAGGTACGGAACTCGGCCAGGTAGAAGTGCTCCGCCTGGCGGGTTGTCTTGCCGGACATGCGAGTGAAGCCACTCGCCGTCCATGCGCCCGCGCCAGCCTCGACGTCGTCGGTCCAGCCGGTGCCATTCGTGACGAGCGCAAGGTCGTCAAGGAACGGGCCGGCGAGGTGGACGCCACCGTCGGTCTGGTAGCGGAACCGGAACTTGACGTTCTGGCCCGCATAGGGCGTGAGGTCGTAGGAGAGCTCTGTCCAAACAGGAGTGGTGCCACCGCCGGAAACTCCGTCGATGCCGGCCCCAATACCGGTCCAGTTCGCTCCACCGTCCGTGCTGACCTCGCCGTAGAGGTAGTCGTAACCGGCCTCGATCTCGTACCAGGCCTGGGTGGTCAGTTTCGCCGTCGTCGCCCCAGTTAGGTCGACGTCCCGAGCCAATGTCACGTTGAGGCCGTCCGCGCTACCGCCCCACCACTCGAAGTTGCCCGAGTGTGGGGTGTTGTACTCCGTGACGATCGTCTGCGTCGGCAACGGCACCACAACCGCTTGTGGCAGCGGTCCTTCCGGTGTCGCGGCCGAACCCAGCGATACGATCTTGTTCTTGCCGTTGTCGACCACGGTGTAGTCGAGCCAGCCAAGGAACATCTTCTCCCACGGTCCCATGTAGGACGGCGAGGTACCGATGTTGTTGGCGTTGGCCTTGCTCATCCACGAACCACCGGACATCAGCGTCCAGAACGCGGAGCTGTTGTCCCCACCGGCGGTGTCGTAAAGGTCCGGCAGTCCGAGGTCGTGGCCGAACTCGTGCGCGAAAACGCCGAGCCCGCCGTTCTCCGGCTGCACCGTGTAGTCGCCGACCCAGATCCCGGAGGTTCCGATCTGGGTTCCACCCAGCAGTGCCCCGGGCGGTCCGCTCTGGCCGAAACCATTGCTGTAGGCGTACCAGCGGTGTGACCAGATCGCGTCCTCACCCTGAGCACCGCCGCCGGCCTCTTCGCCCTCTCCAGCGTGCACAGCCTGGAAGTGGTCGATGTAGCCGTCGGCCTCGTTGAAGTTGCCGTCGCCGTCCGCGTCATAGCGGTCGTAGACGTCAAACTGCTTCAGGTAGTCCGCGATTTGAGCAGGGGTCTTCCCCGCGGCGACCTGCGCGTTGTACCAGGCGTTCGCAGTGTCACGAACGAACGGCCAGTACGTGCTGGTCTCCGAGAAGTCGTTGCTGCCGTACCGCGCCTCGTTGAAGGGCAGAACCACCCAATCCGAGACGACGGTATTGGTGGAGTATTTGCCGCCCGACTGCTTGAAGTAGAAGTCGGCCAGCGACTCGCCGGGCCCGTTGTACATCTTGTTGAAGTGGGCCTGGTTGAAGTCGGGCTCCCAGTACGTCGAGTTGTCCGTGGCCGGATTCGGCTGCGGGATCAGGTTATGCAACGGACCGGGGTCTCCACCTACAACGGGGTGGATGTTGTTGCTGAACTCGGACAGCACTGCGAAAACGGGGTCGACCTTGTCGGCCTTACGCTTCAGCTCGGCCCAGCGGTTGCCAATGCGCACAACCTCTGAACCACTGCGCTGTTCCGGTTTTGCCGAGCCGTTGATGACCCGGGCGAGCGCCTCTTTCTTGAGCGCCGTCCGACCTTCATCAAGCGGGTTCGGCAGGTTGTCCGCACGGGTTGCCCGCGTGTTCTCAGCCGGATTTGCCGGCTGAGGTGCGCCGCTGGCAGGTACACCCGTGAGACTGGCGGCGACCAGTGCCGCAGCTCCGAGGCCGCCAATGATGCGTTTGCGCAAAGGGTCCTCCCTCCCTTCGACAGCGAAAAGGCCTCAGGGCAGGGGGTAGCCCAGCCTCGTCGCTGATGTAGGGAACACCCTTGCATAGAAATATCGGCCTGTCATTAGGCCCTTGAAACTAGTTGAAAGGCTTTAACACCAATGCTTTGCCGTCTTCGCATGGTGGGCCGGGAATGAGTTGAATAGACCTTTCATCAAGATCCATCATTACTGTCCAGATTGTCTGGGAACGATCGGCCTCGGCATCGCGCTCGTCCAGGTGGCGGCATATCGCGAGGGGCGCACCATGATGGTCCTTCAGGACACCCAGTAGGTCCTCTGGTTTGACCTCGCCCTGGCCAAGGAGCCGACGAGCTCGAGCCGAACGGAACAGCGACGAGCCGCCCCAATCTTTGATCGTGTCGTATATCGGCACGTTGCTTTCAAAATGATTGGCGTGTACCAGAATCCCGTCCTGCGGATGCAGCCACCCCGCATCACCGGGGCAGAGTTCGAGATCGAGAAGCTCGCCACCGTCCTCATGCGACTGTCCAATTAGGAGGTTAATGCTCGCCGATCGCGGTGCGCGAAGGGCGTATCGCGATGCCCACGACAATGAATCCGCCTCGAGCACACTGCGCAGCAGCACGTGATAGGGCACGCCTCCGGGCGAGCCATCGCGATCGCTGCCGATCAGATTCACGCAGACGCCGAGCCCTTTGTTATTGAGGCCGGACTTGGCCAGCATGCCCGCCTCTGTCAGGGTCGCCACCTCGTGGCCCTTTTCGTCCCTGGTGATCAGCAGCAGCGTGTACGGCAACTGATCCGGATGCCAGTCCCAGTTCTGCGCGAGCAGGGTGTGCCCGTTGGCCGCCCGGCTGTCGAGAACACCGATGGCGGTGCACTCCTGCGGCGTGCCACAGGTCGGGCTCCCGTAGAGCAGCTCGGAACGGGCATTGATGGCATAGATCAGCTCGGGTTCCACTTCGGCCGCGACAGCCGTCGCGTCCAGCATGACGCCCAGCCGCGGGAAATGAGCCCGGGTCGTCTCGCCAAACAGGGCTCCCTGCGCGATCACCGCGGCTCGGTCCAGGCTCACCGCACGCTCGAAGCGCTCCAGGTACGCGTCAACATTCGCCCTGATCAGCTCGGCGGCCTGCGCGCCATAGCTCGTGCCCATCTCGTGCGGGCCGCCACTGACGTCGACAATCGGGAGAGGGGTGTTCATGCTTCGAAACGGTACTAGGTCTCGCGCGGCAGTAATGCCGGGCTCGCGGTCCGCGGCGGGGGGCGTCTGACCTCCTCTCAGCATCGCTGGCCGTAGGATCCGATCATGACGATGAGGCGTAAGGCACGACGCCTGCGCCTTCGTCAGCGCACAGTGGCCCGGGCCGTCTCCAGCGAAGTGGTCCGGTTTCTTCGCACCGAGCAGATCGGCGGCCTCATTCTGCTCGGGGCTACCGCGCTGGCCCTGATCATCGCCAATTCACCGCTGAGCGACGACTACCTCCGGTTGGGCCAGGCCACGATTGGGCCGTCCGCGCTGCACCTCGATCTGTCCGTCGCCACCTGGGCCAAGGACGGCCTGCTGGCAGTCTTCTTTGTGGTGGCCGGGCTTGAGCTCAAACGCGAGCTGGTGGTCGGCGAGCTGCGCAATCCGCGGCAGGCCATGCTTCCCATCGCCGGGGCGATCGGCGGCATGGTGGTGCCCGCCTTGGTCTTCCTCGCCGTTGCGTGGGGCACGCCCGGCGCAAACGATGCGTGGGCCATCCCGGTGGCCACCGACATCGCCTTTGCCCTTGCGGTGCTTGCCATTGCGGCCCGCGATCTGCCCGCGGGCCTACGCGTCTTCCTGCTCTCACTGGCCATCGTGGACGATCTCGGCGCCATCCTGCTCATCGCCCTGCTTTTCGCGGGCCACCTCAATCCGCTCGCGCTGGCCGGAGCCGGCCTGGTCATTGCCCTGTATGCGGTTCTGCAGCAACGCCGGGTCAAAGGCTGGTGGATCTACGTTCCGCTCGCGATCCTGGCCTGGGTTCTCGTGCACGAGTCCGGGCTGCACGCCACCCTCGCCGGCGTGGCTATCGGCCTTGTTACCAGAGTGACCACCGATCGCGGTGAGCACGAGTCACCGGCCGAAATGCTCGAGCATCGGCTTCAACCGATCTCAGCGGGCATCTGCGTACCGTTGTTCGCCTTCTTCGCCGCCGGGATCCCGGTCAACCCCACGGCGTTGGCCGCCCTGTTCACCGACCGGCTGGCGCTCGGCGTGCTCCTCGGTCTCGTCGTGGGCAAAACGATCGGGGTGCTGGGCGGAGCGGTCCTTGCGGTGAAGGCCGGGTTCGCCAGCCTCCCCGACTCGCTGGGATGGCGCGATCTCGCCGCCGTCTCCGTGCTCACCGGATGCGGCTTCACCGTTAGCCTGCTCATCGCCGAGCTCGCCTTCCCCGACGGAACCCAGCAGGACAGCGTCAAAGGTGCCGTGCTCATCGGCTCGCTGATCGCTTCCCTGCTCGCCGCCACGCTGCTGCGCAGGCGCGTCCGAGCCCACAACAGCTAGCCTCATAGCATGAACGAACAGCGGCCGGCTGATGACTCCAGTGTGATGACTGAGGGTCCGTGGACGCACCGCTTCGTCAGCGCCAACGGCAGCCGGTTCCATGTCGCCGAGTTGGGCACCGGGCCGCTTGTGTTGCTGCTGCACGGTTTTCCCGAATTTTGGTGGGCCTGGCACCAACAGCTGCCACTCCTCGCCGACGCGGGCTACCGGGCCGTGGCCGTGGACCTGCGGGGCTACGGCGCCAGCGACAAGCCGCCGCGCGGCTACGACGGGTTCACCCTCGCCGCCGACGTCACCGGCCTGATCCGCGCGCTCGGGGAGCGCCGGGCCGCTGTGGTGGGTGCCGGGGCAGGGGGACTCATCGCCTGGGCCGCGGCAGCCATGCATCCCAAGCTGATCCGCCGCCTGGTCGTGCTCGGCGCGGCTCACCCGCTGCGGCTCCGCTCCGCCCTGGTGGCTCAAGCTGCGCAACGCAAAGCGGGCCGGGCCCTGCTGCGCTTCCAACTGCCGCGCTATGAGCACGTGCTGACCCGCGACAACGCCATGATGGTGGGGCGGTTTATGGCCGAGTGGACCGGGCCCGCATTCCGGGCCACGCCCGCCTACACCGAATACGAACGCAGATGCCGCGAAGCGATGTGCATCCCGCAGGCCGCTTTCTGCGCGATGGAGGCCTATCGGTGGGCCTTCAGATCAACTGTGAGGCTTCATGGGTACCGGTTCACGCGAGCCATCCGACAGCCAATAGTCACCCCGACCCTGCAGCTACAGGGCGCTCTGGATCCGATCACGTTGCCCGCGACCGCGCAGGGATCGGGGCGATACGTGCTGGCCGACTACGAATGGCGACTGCTCGACAACGTCGGCCACTTCGCCCATGTGGAGGCGCCCGACCTGGTAGCCGGTGAGATCATCCGCTGGGCGAAGGATTAAACGCGCAACTCGCCGAGCTCGGCTACTTCGCTTTTGGGAGCCCATCCCTGGTACACCCCGAAGTCAAATTCTTCTAAGCCCATCTCGCGTGCGACCGGTGCCTTTCCGCCGGTGTATTCCACCCGAAGCCATGCGTCGTGCTCGGCCAGCACAATGAAGGGCTGATCCCGCCAGATGCACGTGGTGCGGATGTAACAGAGATCGTCCACTTCGGACATCGGCAGCACCCGCACATAGCGGCCCGCCCGCACCTCGATGAAATTCTCCGCGGGCGCCGGAAGATAGATGCGGACGTTGTCGCCGTCCGGGCTCGCTTCGTACTCGTGGCCCCCGACGCGGGCCACGAAACCGTCGCGCATCGTCATGACCCTCCGTCCGTCCGGAGCCAGCGTTGCCCGTCGCTGTCGAGCACCGCGATGATCTCCTCCGAGCCGTCCGCACGCAGTCTGAGCAGGCGCGCCCCGTGTGGCAGCCGGGCACTGTCCACTTTGAACTCGGCGATGATCTCTTTACTCTCGCCCGGGGCAAAACCGTTGCCACGGAAGGGTGCCCGCTCGATGACCCAGCCCTCCATCGCCCTCATTCCGGCCTCATGCTGGCCGCCGTAGGGGATCCGGTACAGGTTGGGGCGGTAGGCCGACCAGCGTAGGACATAGAGCTCGGTGGCACCGGTCGCGAAGGGCGAACCCTCCCAATGCAGGCCGAGCCCTTGCCGCATCTGCTCCGGGCTCCTGAGCTGACCCACCTCGTGTGCGCGATGCACGAAGCCGGAGACCCGGTCATAGCCGCGCTCGAGGTAGTAGCCGACCTGGCTGGGCGCGATCGCCTTCTGCAGCACGGTCAGCTCCGGGCTGACCCGGCCGGCCGCCGGCGTCCCGCTCTCGGTCTTGGTCTGCTCCCGGTCGGCGTCATCGCCGCCCAGACCGACTTCCGCGGCCCAGCTGGCGAGCGCCAGCAGCTGCCCACCGGGGAGGGTGGCGCCCACCGGCGTCCCGGGATTGACCGCGAACGACCACGAAGGATCGGGCCAATCGCTGATCAGCTTGATGAAGCGGACCGACACCGTCTCCAGGGCATCTTCGAGATGCTGGGTCGAGGTGTAGCAGATGAGATGCGGCTCACCGTCGATCGGCTGCGGCCGCCACTGACCGTTGGTGGTGCCGGACGACTTCGGAATCAGGACGGTGGCCAGCAACAACGTGGACAGGAACGCGTCGGTGTTGCCCGCTTCGGCCGCCTCGAAGAGCTGTTCTTCGACCGAATTGGCCGGCACGAAGTCGGGTTCGGGCTCCGCGTGCCGCGGGCGCTCCGGCGTGCCATGGCCGTTGGAGGTTTGCTGAGTCGCCAGTGGAGTGGGCTCCTCCCAGGTGGACGCGGGCGTCGGCTCCTGCCTCGGGGACGGCCATGCCGCTGCCGGTTGAGCCGCGGCTTCCGCGTCGGGCCTGGTTTCCGGTTCGGGCCTGGTTTCCGGTTCGGGCCTGGTCCGAGGCGATGCCGGTACGGGCGGGGCAGAAGCCACCGGCTCGGGCCAGCTCGCCGGCACCAGAGCCTCGTACCTGCTCGGCGGTGCCGCCTGCTCCTGCGGCACGGGCCGCTGCGGCAGCGGTGCGGCGTCGAACCTGCCGCCCGGCTCGGCCGATACGGGTGGCGGGGATGGGACTCGTTGCGGCAACGGCGCGGAATATGGCGGTGCGTGAGGCTCAGCACGTGGTGGTTGAAGCCACGGTGTGGCTACCGGCGTCGACTCGGTCCACACAGACGAAGCCGGAGCGGGCTCGGATTGCGCCGGTGCAGAGGGAAGCGCTCGAGGCGCCACAGTCGCCGACACCCGGACCGGCTCGCGAAGCTCACGAGGATGCTGAGCCGCAGCTCGGGCGGCCTTTGCCCGCTCAAGTGCCTCGACCCGGGCTAGTCTGTCCCGCGGAGCGGAGCTCTTCTGCCCGGGCAGCCGTGCATCACCCTTGCCCAGCTGCACGACGAACCACGACGGCAGGTAGCCCTCGATCGGAAGGCCCGGATTGACCGCCAGCCACCAATCCTGATTGGGCCAGGCGGCGGAAAGCTCGGGAAAGGACATTCGGCGGGCGGCTCCCGCGTGCTCGGCCAGGCAGGTGCGCATTGATTCGGTGGAGGTGAAGGCAAGCAGATGGGTGTGATCGTTTGAAGTCCACGTCGCCCATCCCATCGGCGAACGCCCGGCCACCGCGTCAGCCGAAACCGGTAGCAGCAGCTCAGTCCGGCCTAGGGCACGAAAGTATTTTTCTTGGTCACCTGTTACCAGAGCGTCATAAAGCGCGACCTCGGCCTCGGTCGATGGCTCCCATCCGGCACCGCGGTTCACTGCATGATCACCTCCCTGCCCAGCACGCTCCGCGTACAACCTACTAGCTAAGTGCAGTCAAGTAGCATCCTCACCACCGTGAGCTAATGGAGAATCTGGAGGCAATGTGCGTACCCCTCTGCCTACTTTTGTCACCCTCACGGTGATAAGCGTCTGCGGCATGGTCGGGGTTACGGCCCAACCGGCCTATGCCGCTTGTGACAAGCCACAACCAGGGCAGCAGATATCTGACACTCCGTGGCAGCTGAAACATTTGTGGGATCTGAGCAAACTGCCCGCCGACGCCACCGGCCGCGACATTCGCGTCGCGGTGCTGGATTCGGGCGTGGACGAAGTGCACCCACAGCTCAAAGGCAAGGTGCTGAGCACCGACCCGCTCAAGAATCAGCCTGGCTCCCAGGATCTTTGCGGGCACGGCACCGCGGTGGCCGGCGTGATCGCCGGCCGCAAGCTGCCCAACGTCGGCTTCCAGGGCATCGCCCCGGACGCGTTCATCCTCTCCGCCCGGGTGAGCGAGAAGGTGGCCGGCAACGACGATGCTCAACCGGTGTCACCCCAGGTGATGGGGGAGACAGTGCGATGGGCGGTGGCCAACGGCGCCAAGGTAATCAACATCTCCTTCGCCTACACCTCGCCCACCGGCCTTGAGCCCTTCAAGCAGGCCATCGATGAGGCGATCGCCCAGGATGTGGTGGTGATCGCCGCCGCGGGCAACAACAACACCAAGGAAAAGGGCAATCCGACGCCGTACCCGGCAGCCTGGCCCGGCGTGGTGGGAGTCGCCGCGATCAGCGCTGAAGGGGTGCGGCTGCCGCAGTCCGGGGAAGGGGACTACGTCGATATCACCGCACCCGGCGTCGGTGTGATGGCCCCACGGCCCGGTGGCGGCTACTCCTTCGAGGACGGCACCAGCTTCGCCGCCCCGATGGTGGCCGCGACCGCGGCGCTGATTTTCGATCGCTTCCCCAACATCAAGGGCAAAGAAGTGGTGCAGCGGCTGTTGGCAACGGCAGACCCGTCGCCGGGCGGCCGGCGAAGCGATGGCTATGGCGTCGGGGTGGTCAACCCGGTCCGGGCCGTCACCGAGGTGGTCGACAACGCGCTGCCGGCTCAGGCCCGGGCACTGCCCGCGCCGAGCATCGACCCGGTTGCGTCAGGTGCGACCGCTCGAACCGAAAGGCTGCGGCAGCAAGCACTCTGGCTCGGCGCCTTCGGCATGGTGGCGGCGCTCGTAGCGGTGGCGTTGATGCTCGCTCTGCCCGCCGGGGCTCGCCGCAGATGGCGACCGGCCGGCCGTTAACACGCAGCAAAAAGGGGACGCGGTAGGCGTCCCCTTTTGGTGAATCCGTGGAAGACCGATCAGCTGAACAGAGCGGCGTTCTTGTTCTCCGTCTGCTGATACTGGCTGGCCGACTCCTCGACCGCCTTCTTGATATCGCGAAGCATGGTGGACAGGTCGTTGGCGGCCTGAGTCCACTTCTGCTGACGCTGCTGGTAAGCCTCGCGCGCCGAACCGTCCCATGTGGACACAAGCGGCTG
>DPJL01000377.1:16434-28739 GCA_003543035.1 Micromonosporaceae bacterium
GCCGTCTGCAGCGCGGTGAAATTGACTACGAGCCTATCGCCCGACATTTGAACCTCCCCTTTCCTGCTACAGCGGCAGGTTAACGCTGGTGTTGATGCCGCCGACCATCGCACGCGCATCTTCGTCCGTCGCGGTGTACTGCTTACCCGACGTGCGGATCGCCGTCGCGGTCTCGCGCAGCGCCTCGCTGAGCTTCTTCTGGTTACCCTCGTAGGCCTGCTTGACCTGCTCGAACGACTTGCCACCGGCACCTTGCCACGCCGACTGCAACGCCTGAAGCTCGTTCATAAGCCGCGTGAGCATGCCCTGCAGAGACTCGTTGACACTCTCAAACTTTCCGGCGGCGGATTCCATTACCGCTGCTTCGGCAGCTGTTTGAGCCATTGTCTAACGTCACCCCACTCCCCTGATCGGTTTACCTTCGCGGCTGACGGTAGCCGCACGGGACAAATGTCGCCACCCCGGTCCCCAAACCTGTGGAAAACTCGCTACGAAACTGTTAGCTGTACCAAGGCTTCTTGCGGGTCCAGACCGGGACCTTCCGGTAGCAACGAGATGAGCACAGGCGGCAGCCTGACCGGCGCTTTTCCGTCGTAGCCCAGCTTGCCGAGCACCGCCGGATTCGCCGCGGCGTAGCGAACACCATCCGGCGCGACGAGACTGAACGTCTGTCCAGAAGCGACAATCGCACCCCGGCCGTGCGGCACCAGAATGTAGTCGGCGTAGACCACCCCGTCCTTGCTTCGCCCGGCGGTCTGCGGTCGCTTACTCAGATCAAGTTGCACCTCGCTGCGCAACTCCGAGTTTCCGGCCTCGTCCTTCACCACCGAACAGAGCCCGCCCCCGGTGTAGGTGGCAATCCTTGGCAGATCCACCGGCGGCTCCTGTGGGCCGACCGCCTTGGGCTGCAAGTCGTTGATAGTGGCCAACTTGCCCAGATCGCTGAGGTTTTCGCTGCCGCTGCGCCCGGAGCCCAGCATCGTCGCCTGGAACTGGTTGACCCAGGCCAGATCGTTTTGGCGGACGACGACATACTTGTCCTCCGCAAAGCCCGACACCTTGATGACGTCACCGATCCGCCAAGCCGGATTCTTGGCCCAGACCTGACCTTCGCCCACGATGACGGCGGCGCGAGCGGCTGGCCCTTGCTGACACCCTTGATGAAGGCGAGCGACACCGATGTCACCTGGACCCCGGCGGCCAGATTCTTCGCCACCTTTTCCGGTGCCTCGTAAAGCCTTCCCCGCCAAAGCATGTAGAGCTCGGCACCAGTGGCGACCGGGGTCGCCGCCCGCACCATGATCGCTTCGTTTTCGGGGAACGGCTTGCCGACGTTGGCAGCCTGATCGCCCATCACCACAGCGGACGTATGGGCGTCCTTGACCGGCAAGGAACACACCGACCACGGCATGCCGACCAGGTCTTTCGCTAAGGGCAGACTGTCCGGCAGATAGGGCACACCGACCGTGGCACCCCAGGGCACGCCCTGCAGCGACTTTGTGGAGACCTCGAATTTTTGCGGCTTCGGAGAGCTCGAGGCCAGATAGGCGGAAGTCAGGTTGAGAGCGGGATGCAGCTTGCCCTCGCTAAACACGTAGGCCGCGCCGGTGCCTTTCTCGACGATGACCGCGCCCTCCTTGTTCCACGTGCGGTCGCCCTTGTTGGTGAAGACTCCATAGACTCCGAAACCTGCCGCGATAACCACCGCTACCAGCACACTCGCCATCGTCGCGCCCGCCACCCGGCGGAACGGCGATTGCGGCGGATCGGTCTCCCGCAACACGAGCGCGGAGACGACTCGCTGCACCATGAACTGGTACGAGTGGAGCTGATCCTGCCTCGATGGCATATGGCCTCCCCCAGTCGTCGGCGTTTGGCCTACCATGGCCTCTGCACGCCTGCAGGGGGAGGTTATCGCGATGACGGTGGAAACGGTGAACCCGTCCCCGGACTCCGCTCTGGCGGGGACTTTCCATCCCCGGCCACCACGCCGGGTGCTCGGCCTGGGCAGCGGCCAGATTGTCGCCGCTCAGCTGGCACTCGCAATGATCGCGATCGCGGCCCAGTTCCACTGGCTGGCGCTGGCGATCGCGGTGCCGATTGCCGCGGGCATGGTGGTGCTCGGCTGGGGCCGGATGCGGGGCCGCTGGTTGTCCGAGTGGCTCAGCGTGGGCATGCGCTATCGCTCCCGGGAAAGGCGACTTGACCCGGGCGTTGACTCCGGTGGGCTGCTTGCCTTGGCACATCCCGGCAGTCGAGTGTCCACATTCGACATTGAGGCCACTCCGGCGGCGATGATCGCCGACGGCGAAGGCCTGGTGGCGCTGCTCGAGCTCGGTGAGTCGGCGGTGATCCCGGGCCGCGCATGGCACCCGTTGCCTTCGCCCGCTTCGCTTTTGCCCGCCCCCGCCCCGGACACCCCACCGGTCCGGCTTCAGCTGCTGTTGCACGCAGTGGCAACCACAGGCGCCGCCCCGGTGGCCGCTTCCTATCGCCAGCTGACCGGCGGCCGCCTGCTCGCCTCGGAGCGCGCCGTGCTCGCCGTGCGGGTTCAGCGTGCCGAAGGCTGGTCCGACCACGATCTCGAGAGAGCTCTGAGCGGCGCCGTCCGCAAGGTCCGGGCAAAGCTTGGCACCGTTGCCCATCGGCCGTTGGGCGAGGTGGCCGCCTTGCGAGTGCTGGGCGAGTTCGCCGGGCACGACGGGACGCAACCCGCTCAAGAGGGCTGGGCCGCGATGCACATCGGCGGCCTGTTGCAAACGACCTATTCGGTGGAGCGCTGGCCCCAGTCGCACCCTGACCCGAGCCACGCACTTCTTCCACGGTTGCTACGGCTGCCCGCGACGATGAGCTGTGTGTCGCTCACGGCGGGTCCTTGGAAGGGCGCCGGCGATCAACCGGCCGGCACGATCGATCAGCTTCCGGCACAGCTCACTGTCCGAGTCGCAACTCCGGATCAGACCAGCCTGGGCAACGCGGTGACCGCGTTGAAGCAGGTGCTTGCCAGCGATCACGCCCACGGCCGCCGCCTCGACGGGGAGCAGATGGACGGGCTGCTGGCCACCCTGCCGCTGGCCGGGCCCACCCCGGCCGGGATCGCACCGGAGGCCCATCTCGGGCCGCAGCGTCGGGCCGCAGCGGTTGCCGCACTGACCACGCCCTACGGCGGCAGCGGTTTGATGATTGGGGTCAACCGGCACCAGGAGCCGGTGGCGTTCCGCATCTTCCGCCCCGAGGCCACTCGCATCGTCCTCATTGGAGGAGTGCCGATCGCGCAGACCCTCGCGGTCAGGGCGATGGCCCTGGGCGCTCACGTGCTCGTGCAGACCACCCGCCCCGGCGCCTGGGAGGCATTCAGCCGCGGTCTCGGCTCAGGAGCCGCGCTGACGGTCATGGCGCCCGGGCCGGTCACTGTCCCGCCAGGTCAGCCGTTGCACCCTTTGCTCACCATCGTGGACGCCGGGCCCGTTGCCGCTGACCGTTCGCCGGGGTCGCCTTGGCACAGCACGCTTGTCCTTCGCGATGACCTGTCCCCGGTGGACGTCGACGTGCTCGGCCGGGCTGATCTCGCGCTGCTGCAACCGCTTCATCCGGCCGAGGCCGCGGTCGCCGTTTCGGTGCTGGGGCTGAGCCGCGATCAGGAGTCGTGGCTTTCACGGGCACAGCCGGGCATGGTCGGGGTCGTGCATCGCCGGTCGGTGCGCTGGGCAGCGCTGTCACAGACTCAGTACGAACAGCAACTCATTGGAGGGTTGAACCGGCAACGCTAGTCGTGCTACTCGGGTTGTGGCACGATGCCAGACCATGGGCATCCTCCTCCGTTTGGCCGCCAGCGCCGTCGCCGTGTGGGTGGCGACCCTGATCCTTCCCGGCATCACGGTGAAGGCCGAGACCACGGCCGGCACCATCGGAACCTTCGTCGCCGTCGCACTCATTTTCGGCATCGTCAACGCGGTGCTGCGCCCCGTCATCAAGTTCGTCGGGTGCGCCTTCTATGTGCTGACCCTGGGCTTGGTGGCGCTCGTCGTGAACGGCGCGCTGCTGCTGTTGACCAGTTGGCTCGCCGGTCTACTCGACCTGCCGTTCAATGTCGCCAACTTCTGGCCCTCGGCCATCCTCGGCGCGCTGATCATCGGGTTGGCCAGCTGGGTGATCAACCTGTTCATCAAGATCCGGCCGAAGTCGCGCCCGCGGCCCACCCCGCCGCCTCCGCCGCCCCCGCCGGTCGGACGGCCGCCGCAGTACGGGCCGAACCAGTACCCGCCAAATCAGTACCCGCCCAACCAAGACCCACGCCGCCGCTAGCGTCAGGTGCCGAGGCGGGATTCGTCCCTTACTCTTGGACGGGTGAATCAGCTTCGCCTCGGCTACCTTTACGGGCTCGGCGCATACACGCTATGGGGATTCTTCCCCGCATATTTCAAATTGCTGCGCCCATCCGGGCCGGTCGAGGTGCTGGCTCACCGCATCCTCTGGTCCATGCTCTTCATGGTCATCCTGCTCACGGTGATCCGGCGCTGGAGCCACATCCGGCAGTTGGTCCGCAGGCCGGCGATGCTGGGCGGCATCGCCATTGCCGCCATCCTCATCGGCATCAACTGGGGGACCTACATCTACGGCGTCAACAGCGACAAGGTGGTGGAGACGGCGCTCGGCTACTTCATCAACCCGTTGGTGGTAATCGTGTTGGGGGTGGTGTTGCTCAGCGAGCGGCTGCGTCCGTGGCAGTGGGCGGCGGTGGGGATGGGAAGCGTTGCTGTCGTGGTACTCACCGTCGACTATGGACGGCCACCATGGATCGCCCTCGTGCTCGCAGTCACCTTCGCCTTCTACGGCTTGACGAAGAAGCGCCTTGGCCTGCCGCCTACCGACGGCCTGCTGGTCGAGTCGGCCGTGCTGGCCCTACCGGCCCTTGCCACGCTTGGATTCCTGGCCATGGCCGGGTCGGTCACGGTCGGCGAAGTCAGCGTGGCGCACACCATCCTGATCGTTTCGGGTGGCGTGATCACCGCTGTCCCGCTGCTCCTCTTCGCCGGCGCGGCCAATCGGATCCCGATGGTCGGCCTCGGCATGTTGCAGTATGTAGGGCCGACCATCCAGCTGATCCTTGGCGTCTATATGTTCCACGAGCCGATGCCGCCGGTGCGGCTGTTGGGCTTTGGGCTCGTGTGGATAGCGCTGATCATCTTCACCTGGGAAGGACTGGTGCAGAACCGGCGGAACGCCCGAGATGCTCGAGCAGCAGCGGATGAAGCTGCTCTGGCACGCGCAGCGGCAGCAGGTGGTCTGCCCCAGCAAGCGTGACCGATTGGGCTCCGGGAATGCCTTCGGCATAGATGCGGCCGATATCGGTGATCGTGGCCTCGTCTTGTTCCCCGAGCACGATCAGGGTCGGGACTCGGATCTCGCCAAGACGGTCAACCGCGGACGGCTCTTCAATCTCGAAGTCGTCCTCGGCCATGAACCAGCCGGCCTGCTCGAGCACGATCTTCGCTGCGGGCTCGTCGAGCACCTCGCCAGTGGACGCGAAGGACATCGGACCCCATCTGCGGAGCACTTCGACCGCGAGGCCATGGGCGTCGCCGCGCAGGTAGGCGGCCTCCATCGCCTCCCGGTTGACCGACTTCGGCCAGTCATAGCCGGAGAGCCCGGGTGCCACGAGCGCCAGCGTCTTTATCCGCTCCGGGTGGGCCAGGGTGAGGTCCACGCCAGTCGCGCCGCCCTGGGACAGCCCAACCCAGTGCACGGCCTCCAGACCGGACTCATCGAGCAGGCGCAAAGCCAGCTCTACCAACGAATACGGCTTTGTGGGCGCCTCAGACCGGCCGTAGCCCGGCAGGTCGTAGCGGATCACCCGGTACCCCGCGTCAAGCAACAACGGCACCGCAAGATCCCAGATCCTGCTGTCGGTAACCCCCGCATGAGCGAGCACGACCGGCTCGCCTTTACCGCGGTCTTCCAGAAATGTGTTCATCAGCTCCAGATGCTATGCAGTGGCTGGAGCTGGTGCGAGCGCTTTCGCCAGACCCTGTGCCGTCTGGCTCAGCTGCTCACGCAACATTGGCGCCTGTTTCATGAGATCGGCCGCGGGCAGCGCGCACGCGACGACATAGCGCTGATGCAGCTCGCCTGTCCCGACAACCGTGATCCCCGCGCAGGCCACCCCGGGCTTGAACTGTCCAATCTCGACCTGCATGCCACGGCGCAGCCCGGCTGCGATGTCGGCTTCCAGAGCGGCCGGTGAACGCAGCGTCGCCTGGGTGAAGGCACGCATGCCCTGCTCTTTCAAATAGCTGCTGCGCTGCCTGGGATCGAGGGTGGCCAGCAGACTCTTGCCAAGCGCGGTGGCATGTGCACCGTCGTCGAAGCCGGGTATCAGATCCTCCACATAGGGCGATCGAGCCCCTTCGGCAACGGCGGTGATGGCCACTCTGCCGCTGACAAACGTTGCCAGATAATGGCTGTAACCGGTTTCGGCGGCGGCTCGCCGCAGCACCTCGCTGACCTCGACCGGGCCGCGCATCGCAGTCACCAACTCGCGGAAGCGATCTGCCACCGCCAGGCCCAGCATGTAACCGCCGTCTTCGCGGCGCAGCACGTAACCGGTGTGGGCAAGGGTGCGAAGCATGCGATATGCCGCCGCTACGGTGATATCGCACCGTCTGGCGATCTGCTTGGTGGTGAGGCCATATGGCGACTCACCCACAACCTCAAGCACTCGCAAGGCCCTGGCCACGCTGCCGACAAGGTCCGAAGGTGGTACAGCGGACTCCCTCACCCAGCACCTCCCGCGCAGTTCGCACTTACCATATGCAAGTGCACCGGATAGGTGAAGGGGCAGAACAGCCAGGGCAACCGGCAGAAAATAGCAAACTAGCTGGTCCGGTCGGCGACGACGTCGCACAAAGACTCGAGTGCGGATCGGGCCGGAACATCCGGAAGCGTCATTAATTGCCGGCGAGCCTGTTCCGAGTACCCGCGAACGGTTTCTCTGGCCCGCTTGAGCGCACTGCTGTCCCGCAGCAATCCCAGCGCCTCGGCGTGCAGAGCGTCATCGGTCACCGGCCCGTCGGCCAGGAGCTGCCGGAGTCGAACCGCCGCCGGATCACTGTCCGAACTGGACAGTGCATAGAGGATCGGCAACGTGGCAATGCCTTCACGCAGGTCGGTGCCGGGAGTCTTGCCCGAATCGGCAGAGTCGCTCGAGATGTCGAGCAAATCATCGGAGAGCTGGAACGCCAGCCCCAACGTCTCGCCGTAGGCGGCAACCGCCTCGATCGTGGCTGCCGGTGCGCCGGAAAACATGCCGCCGAATCGAGCACACGTTGCGATAAGTGAACCGGTCTTGTCCGCCAGGACCCGCAAATGGTGCTGGACCGGATCGGCGTCGCGGGGCCCAACAGTCTCCGCAATCTGGCCCTGAACCAGCCTGGCGAAGGTCTGAGCCTGGATCCTGACCGCATCTGTGCCAAGCCCCGCAGCGATCTCAGCCGCCCGGGCGAAGAGGTAGTCGCCCACGAGGATCGCAAGCGAGTTGCCCCAGCGTGCGTTGGCGCTCACCGCACCGCGCCGGACCTGGGCCTCATCCATGACATCGTCGTGGTAGAGCGTCGCGAGGTGGGTCAGCTCAAGCACGGTTGCCGCGTCCACCAGGTGAGGTGCATTCGGGTCGCCAAAGTGGGAGGCGACAATGACCAGCGTGGGCCGAAACCGTTTGCCACCGGCCTGCAACAGGTGCCGGGAAGCCTCGGTGACATATGGGTCGGCCGTTTCGGCGGCGTCAAGCAAGCGCTGCTCCACTGCGGCAAGCGTCGTTGCCACCGCAGCCTCGAGCGCCGGATCGGCGAATTGAAGTCCGGCTTTGGAGGCGGGCAGGTTCACCCTGTCGACACTACCGAACAAAAGAACTCGCTTTCTCAGCCAGGTCTAGCAGCGATCCCGGCAGCACGCCCAGGAGCAGCGTCGCAAGCGCTCCGATGCCCAGCGCGGTGCTCGTCAGGGCGCCAGGAATTGACACACTCGGGGTGCTCTCGCCCGGCTCGGACAGCCACATCATCACGACCACCCGAAGGTACGGGAAGGCCAGGATGATGCTCGTGAGCACACCGACGAGGACCAGCCAGGTTTGCCCGCCCTCGATAGCGGCCTGGAAAACGCCCAGCTTCGCGATGAAGCCGCTGGTCAGCGGAATGCCGGCAAAGGCGAGCAGCAGGAAGGTGAAGATTCCGGCGAAGAGCGGCGATCGTGCGCCCAGCCCGGCCCAGCGGGACAGGTGAGTTGCCTCACCATCGGCGTCGCGCACCAATGTGATGAGCGCGAAGGCCGCAATCACCGTGAAGCCGTAAGCCACCAGGTAGAAGAGCACGTTGGTCAAGCCGAGCTTGCCGCCTCCGATCACGCCGATCAGCAGGTACCCGGCATTCGCCACCGACGAATACGCGAGCAGGCGCTTGAGATCGGTCTGCGTGACGGCGAAGATCGCGCCCACCAGAACGGTCAGCGCGGCGATGGCTCCCAGTACCGGGGCGAACTGCCAGCCGAGTCCGTCGAAGCCTACGTACAGCACCCGGAGCAGGGCGCCGAAGGCGGCCACCTTGGTGCACGCGGCCATGAAGGCGGTGATCGGGGTGGGTGCGCCCTGGTACACGTCCGGAGTCCAGACGTGGAAGGGTGCCGCCGCAACCTTGAAGAGCAGGCCGATCGCCAGCAGCCCGAGCCCGATCAGCAACAGCGTGATGTTGCCGGTGCCCTCGACCGCGGCCGCGTGGATCGCCCGGAAGTCGACCGCCTTGGCGAACCCGTAGACCATCGCCAGGCCGAAGAGGAAGAACGCCGAGGCGTAGGCGCCGAGCATGAAGTACTTGAGGGCCGCTTCCTGCGACAGCAGGCGCTTGCGGCGCGCGAGCGCGCAGAGCAGGTAGAGCGGCAGCGAGAAGACCTCGAGCGCGACGAACATGGTGAGCAGGTCATTCGCGGAGACGAATAGGAGCATGCCGCCCAGCGAGAAAAGGCCCAGCGGATACACCTCGGTCGAGCCCGACTCATTGGCCGTCTGCTCCTTGTCGCGCTCCGAGCCGATGGTCACGGCGGGCTGAGCCGCGAACGGCCCGCCACGCTCCAGCGCCCGCTCCCCGAAGAGCAGGATCGACACGAAACCCAGCACCAGCAAGGCACCCTGCAGGAACAGCCCCGCCTTGTCCACCATGATGGCGCCGCCCGCGGTCAGCGCATTGGCCGCCGTCACATCGCCGGACCGTTGCACCACAAAGAAGATGGCGACCCCGATCGCCACGATGCTCAGCACCAGCTGCACCACATTGCGCACCGACCGTGGCACGAAGGCCTCGATCAGCACGCCGACGCACGCCGCTCCGAAGAGCACCAGCATCGGCATGAGCGCCTGGTAGTCGAGGTCAGGAAGCTTGAGGTCCATTGTCATTTACCTGCCTCTACGACCTTGACGTCGGACAGCGTCGCCTCAACCGCCGGGTTGATGACGTCGAGCAAAGGTTTGGGATAGAAGCCGAACACCAGCAGCAGCGCGATAAGTGGGGCCACGATGACCATCTCGCGTTTGGTGAGGTCCCGTCGCATACCGTCCACTTTGGTCAGTGCCGGGTTGAGCGTTCCCTGAGTAGTCCGCTGGATCATCCACAGCACATAGGCCGCACCGAGAATCATGCCAAAGGTCGCAATCACCGCGACGGTCTTGTTCACCGCGAAAACGCCGATCAGGACCAGAAATTCGCTGACATAGGGGCCAAGGCCGGGAAGCGAAAGCGAGGCCAATCCGGCAAAGAAGAACACTCCGGCGAGTACCGGAACGAGCTTGCCCGCACCACCGAAGTCACCGATCAGCGTGCTGCCCCGGCGCGACACGAACATGCCCACCACGAGGAAGAGCAGTCCCGTCGCCAACCCGTGGTTCACCATGTACAGCACCGCGCCGCTGCCCGCCTGAAGCGTGAAGGCGAAGATGCCGATGCCGATGAAACCGAAGTGGGCGATCGAGGTGTAGCTCACGAGCCGCTTCAGATCGTGCTGGCCCACCGCGAGCAGCGCGGCATAGATGATGCCGACGAGGGAGAGCGCGATCGCCAGCGGCGCGAAGTAGCGCGACGCCTCAGGAAAGAGCGGCAGACAGTAGCGCAGAATGCCGTAGGTGCCGACCTTGTCCATCACACCGACCAGCAGCACGGCCGCACCGGCCGGAGCAGCTCCACCAGCGTCGGGAAGCCAAGTGTGGAAAGGAAAGAAGGGCGCTTTGATCGCGAAGGCGAGGAAGAACCCGAGGAACAGCCAGCGTTCCGCACCGTTGGAAAAGTCGGCGCTCAGCAGCGTTGCCCAGTCGAAGGTCTTGCCACCGGCGACCCACAGACCGACCACGGCGGCGAGCATGACCAAGCCGCCGACCAGCGAGTAGAGGAAGAACTTGACCGCGGCGTAGTGCCGTTGCTTGGTCGGGACATCCTGGCCGAACGAGCCGATCAGGAAATACATCGGGACCAGCATCACCTCGAAGAAGAGGTAGAACAGCAGCACGTCTGCGGCGGCGAAGGTGCCGATCATCGTGCCTTCGAGCGCGAGGATCAGGGCGAAGTAGGCCGGGACACTGCGCTTGCCGCTGTCCAGGTCGCGCCAGCTGGCCAGGATCACGATCGGCACCAGCAGGGCGGTCAGGATCAGCATCACCAGCGAGATGCCGTCCACGGCGAAGGTGAACTTCGCATCCCAGGCCGGAATCCAGGCGTAGGACTCGCGCAGCTGAAGCCGCTCGCCGCCCGCTTCGAAAGCGAACCAGGTCGCCACGGCCAGACCGAGCACCGCCAGCGAAGTGAGCAGCGCCAATCGCTTGGCCAGCTCCGGCTTGGTACGCGGCACGAAGGCCACGGCCAGCGCCCCGAGCAGGGGCACAACGGTAAGAAGCGATAGGTATTTCAACCGAGCCTCACAGCTAGTAGGGCGCCGAGCACAAGCACGCCGCCCGCGAGCATGGATAGGGCATAGGACCTGACGAAGCCGGTCTGCAGCCGCCGCAGCCGGCCGGAGCCGCCTCCGACCAGGGCTGCCAATCCGTTGACCACGCCGTCGACGCCCCTACTGTCCACATAGACCAGTGCCCGGGTGAGCCACCGGCCGGGCTTCTCAAAGACGATCTCGTTGAAGGCGTCCGTGTAGAGGTTGTGGCGAGCCGCGGTGACCAACGGCCCGGCCGGTTGCGGCGCCAATGCCGTGCCTCTGCTGAACAGCGCCCATGCAAACCCGGCTCCCACGACCGTGACCGCGATGCCGAGCACGTTGATCAGCCAGTGCGGCATCACCGACTCGTGATGGGCCGCGGTCTGCGCTCCGGCAAAAACCGGATTCAGCCAGTCAACGACGCTGGTCCGCATGAGAACACCGGCCGCCACCGAGCCGATTGCCAGCAACACCAAGGGAATCCACATGACCCGCGGTGACTCGTGCGGGTGCTGATCGTCGGTCCACCGCTTGGGTCCGTGGAAGGTCAACACGAAGAGCCGCGTCATGTAGAAGGCGGTGAGCCCGGCGCCCAGCAGGGCGGCGCCACCGAACAACCACGACGTCCAATCGCCACGCTCGAAAGCGGCCGCGATGATCGGCTCCTTGGTGAAGTAACCGCTCAACGGCGGAATGCCAATGATGGCAAGCCAACCCATCATGAACGTGAGCCACGTGATCTTCATGTACTTGGCGAGGCCGCCGAAACGCCGGATGTCGACCTGATCGTTCATGGCGTGCATGACCGAGCCGGCGCCGAGGAACAGGCCGGCCTTGAAGAAACCGTGGGTGAGCAGATGCATGATGCCCAGCGCGTAGCCGACCGGGCCGAGGCCGACCGCCAGGAACATGTACCCGATCTGGCTGACCGTCGAGTACGCGAGGACCTTCTTGATGTCGTCGTAGGCGCAGCCGATGATGGACCCGATCAGCAGCGTGACCGCGCCGATGATCACCACGACCAGCCTGCCGTCCTGGCTGGCGTCGTAGATCGGGAACGACCTGGCGATCAGGTACACGCCGGCGGTGACCATGGTCGCCGCATGGATCAGCGCGGAGACCGGGGTCGGGCCCTCCATCGCGTCGGGCAACCAGGACTGCAGCGGGAACTGGCCGGACTTGCCGCACGCGCCGAGCAGGAGCAGCAGGGTCAGCGCGAGGATCGTGGCGGAGTCCAGCTCGCCGATGCGGCTGAACACCTCGGTGTACTGCGTCGTGCCCAGCTTCGAGAACAAGATGAAGATCGCGAGGGCCAGGCCGACGTCGCCGACCCGGTTCATCAGGAA
>DPJL01000384.1:0-6435 GCA_003543035.1 Micromonosporaceae bacterium
GGGTCGCGGCCCTACATCGGCGGTTCACAGGGCAACAGCGTGCTCGAGCTTGCCTTGGGCTACAACGGCCTGGGCCGGTTGACCGGCGACGAAGTCGGCAGTGTGGGTGGTGGCGGCGGCGCGAATGGCGGCCGCTGGGGCGAGACCGGCATCCTGCGGATGTTCAACGACTCCTATGGCGGGCAAGCATCCTGGCTGCTGCCAGCCGCCCTCATCCTGCTGGCGGTCGGCCTATGGGCGACACGCCGGCGCAAGCGGACCGACCCGCTGCGGGCCGGATTCGTGCTCTGGGGTGGCTGGCTGCTGACGACAGCGCTCGTCTTCAGCTTGATGCAAGGCATCATCCACGAGTACTACACCGTGGCGCTCGCCCCGGCGATCGGAGCCTTGATCGGCGCCGGTGCCGTGCTGCTTTGGCGAGTACGCCGACTGCCCTGGGCACGAGTCGTCACCGCGGTGACCTTGGCGGTCACCGGGTGGTGGGCTTACGTCCTGCTCGGCCGGGCAACGACTTTCCTGCCTTGGCTGCGCTGGACCGTCCTGATTGGAGCGCTCGCTGTAGCCTGCGCCATGCTCGCGAGCCGGCTTGTCCCGCGTTGGACCCAGCGGACAGTTGCCTTGGCCGGCCTGGTGATCGCGCTCGCCGGTCCGGCAGCCTTCGGGTTCCAGACCGCTGCCACAGCTTATGGCGGTGCCATCGTCACCGCCGGCCCCGCCTCCGCCAACGGCCGCGGCGGCCCAGGTGGCACGCCCCCGGGCGGGCTCCAACGCCAGGCTGGGCAGAATCCAGACGGCGCCGTGCGCCCCGACGGCAGTACCAGCCAGACGCCCTTGAGCGGCGCCGGCCAGGCGCCGCCAGGCGGCGCCGCGATGGGTGGGCAGCGGGGTGGCGCGGGTGGCCTGCTGACCGCGACGACGCCGAACGAGCAGCTCAAAACCGTGCTGTCGGCGGACGCGGACCGGTATACGTGGGTGCTCGCTACCGTGGGCGCCAACAATGCGGCAGGCTATCAGCTCGCGTTGCAACGGCCGGTGATGGCGATCGGCGGCTTCAACGGCAGCGACGACGCTCCCTCCCTGGCGCAGTTCCAGCAATGGGTCGGCGAGGGCAAGGTGCACTACTTCCTTGGCGGTGGGGGCTTCCAGGCCAATGGCGGCAGCAATGTCTCGCGGCAGATCGCGGCGTGG
Organism: Micromonosporaceae bacterium; assembly: GCA_003543035.1. Taxonomy (GTDB): domain Bacteria; phylum Actinomycetota; class Actinomycetes; order Mycobacteriales; family Micromonosporaceae; genus Rhizocola. The sequence continues at coordinate 1,189 of DPJL01000384.1, forward strand.
GTCGCGGCCAACTTCCAGGCGCAAACCGTTGGCGGCATTGCCCTCTACGACCTGACGGCGGGTGCCCAATGATTCCGGTCCGGCTGGACACTCTAGTGCTCGATATCGTGGTCCCGGTCCACAACGAGGAGATCGATCTCGGGCGTTCGGTACGGCGGCTGCATGCCCATCTCGTGGAACGGTTTCCGTTCACCTATCGAATCACCATCGCGGACAACGCCAGCACCGACGAGACTGCGGCCATTGCGGCCGAGCTGGCCGACGAGCTCCCTGACGTTCGAGTGATCCGGCTCGAGGAGAAGGGCCGTGGACGTGCCCTGAGCCAAAGTTGGTCCACTTCGGACGCCGTGGTGCTGGCCTACCTCGACGTGGACCTGTCCACGGATCTTAACGCCCTGCTGCCGCTCGTCGCCCCGCTGATCACCGGGCACTCCGACTTGGCGATCGGTTCCAGGCTCGTCTCTCAGGCGCGGGTGGTGCGTGGAGCCAAGCGGGAGTTCGTTTCTCGCGCCTACAACCAGCTGCTGCGGCGCACCCTGGCTGCCCGCTTCTCGGATGCACAATGCGGCTTCAAGGCGATCCGGGCCGACGTTGCCAGGGATCTGCTGCCGTTGGTGCGTGACACCGGGTGGTTCTTCGACACCGAGCTCCTCGTCCTTGCCCAGAACATAGGCCTGCGCATCCACGAAGTACCGGTGGACTGGACCGATGATCCGGATAGCCGGGTGGACATTGTCGGTACCGCCATCGAGGATCTCAAAGGCGTTGCCCGCGTTGGCAAAGCGCTGGTGACCGGAGCGTTGCCGCTGGCTCGGTTGCGGGGCGAGCTGGGCCGCGGCCCGCTGGTTGCCCCGCCGCCGGGGGTCCAAGCCGGACTCCTTCGCCAGCTCGTCCGGTTCTCCGCCGTCGGCATCGCGAGCACCCTGGCGTACCTTGCGATCTTCGCGCTCGCCCGTCCCGCGATCGGTGCTCAGGCGGCGAACCTGGCGGCTCTCCTGATCACCGCGATCGCCAACACCGCGGCGAACCGGCGGCTCACCTTCGGCATCCGGGGAAGTGCGGATGCGTTGCGCCATCAGGCTCAAGGGTTGGTCGTCTTTGGCCTGGGCTTCGCCTTCACGAGCTCTTCGCTGGCGGTGTTGCATGTGGTCGATCCGGTTGCGGGTCAGCTCACCGAAACGGTGGTCCTGGTAGTAGCCAATCTGCTCGCCACTCTCGCCCGCTTCATTCTCTTCCGCATCTGGGTCTTTGGCTCCCCGCGCGAAGTGGTCAAGGAGCCTGCGTCGTAGCAAGTTGGCCGGCGGGACGGGGATGGCGTAGGCCGGGGTGGCCGTCGGGGAGCGTTCGCTGGATGACCCACCAGCTGACCGCGAGGCAAGCGGCGACCAGCGGCCAGGTCAGCACGAGAGTAGCCGCGCTCAAAGCCTCGACCTGACCGGCCCACCAGAGCGGGAGCCAGATCGCGATCCGGATCAGGTATTGGCAGACCCAGATCCAGCTGCCGCGGCTGTAGGCGCGCAACAGATCCGGGTCGTGCCGCCAGCGACCGGCCTGCCCGAGCACTGTGCCCACCACGACTCCGAGCAACGGCCAGCGGATGACGATGCTGACCGCCCAAACCAGAGCGCTGGCAATGTTTGTGGCGATGCGAATGATGAAGAAGTCCTCGGCGTGCCCGGTGTAGAGGGCAATGAGGGCTGCGACCACAACACCCAATAGTCCTAATAGGACAGCGCGAGGTTTGTCACCACGCGAAAGTCGCCAGATGCCAAGCAGCCCGCTGACGATCACCGCCGCGAGGACTGCACCGCCGACCGAACGTCCGGTGGCCAGATAGCCCGCACCGAAGGCGACCGGGCCAAGCGTCGCGTCGATCGCGGCGCGACGGCCGCCTAGCAGATCAGCGAGGCTCTCCTGAGCCAAGTCAGGCTTGGCGGGAGTTGCTACCGAGTCGGTCGGCAGGTCGACCGCATCCGCTTCCTGCCGCGAGCCGCCCAGCTTTCGCGAGGTGGCGGGGTCAGGCTTCGGCGTGATCAAGGTGAGGCTCCGGGGCTCAAGTGAAACGGATCTAGAGGTAAGGTTAGGCAAGCCTAGCCTGCTTCGTGAAAGGCTGGAAGCTCTGGTAGGAAGATCGGTATGAGCTCGCTCGCCACCGATGAGGTTACCCACCTCTGCCGCGACCTGATCCGCATCGACACCACGAATACGGGGGATCTTGCCACCAGCGCGGGTGAGCGCGCCGCCGCCGAATATGTCTCGGCGAGCCTATCGGAGGTGGGTCTCGAGCCCACGCTGCTGGAAAGTGCGCAAGGGCGGGCCAATGTCATCGTCCGGATCCCGGGCAGTGACCCGAGCCGGGGTGCGCTTCTGGTGCACGGGCACTTGGACGTGGTACCAGCCGATGCTGCTGAATGGTCTGTTCATCCCTTCTCCGGGGAGATCAAGGACGGGTTCCTCTGGGGCCGTGGTGCGGTCGACATGAAGGACTTCGATGCGATGGCGCTGGCCGTGGTGCGAGACTGGCAGCGCACCGGCTATGTCCCGCCGCGCGACATCGTGCTCTGTTACACCGCCGATGAAGAGGCAGGCAGCGATTATGGCGCCACATTCCTGGTCGATAAACATGCAGAGCTTTTTGAGGGGTGTACCGAGGCGATCGGCGAAGTGGGTGGATTCTCCTACTCGGTCAGCAACGACCTCCGTCTCTATCTGATCCAGACGGCGGAAAAGGGCATCGACTGGTTGCGGGTGCACGCGACCGGGCGCCCCGGCCATGGCTCGTTCGTGCACGACGACAACGCGGTGACCGCACTTTGCGAGGCGGTCGCTCGGGTTGGGCGGCATAAGTTCCCGGTAGTCATGACGCCGACTGTTCGCTCCTTCTTGGAGCAGGTCGCCGAGGCTCTGCAGATCGAGCTGGACCCGGAGGACCCGGAGCTCGCGATCTCCAAGCTGGGCCCGATCGCCTCGATCATCGGGGCGACCATCCGCAACACCGCGAACCCGACCGGGCTGAATGCGGGCTACAAGGTCAACGTCATCCCGGGCAAGGCCAGCGGCACGATCGACTGCCGCACCCTGCCGGGCCAATTCGAGCTTTTCCGCGAGCAGCTGGCTGAGGTGCTCGGGCCGGATATCGAGCTCGAGTCGATCCATCGCCAGCCCGCACTCGAAACCGGCTTCGACGGTGCCCTGGTCGACGCGATGGCGGCCGCACTGCGGGCCGAGGATCCGGGTGCCCGGGCCGTCCCCTATATGCTCTCTGGCGGTACGGACGCCAAGCAGTTCGCGCGGCTGGGCATCCGCTGCTTCGGCTTCTCGCCCCTGAAACTGCCCGCAGACCTGAACTTCTCGGCGTTGTTCCACGGCATCGACGAGCGCGTGCCGGTCGAGGGACTACAGTTCGGCGTGCGGGTGCTAGACAGGTTCTTGCGCCAAAGCTGATGCGTTCTTGAAGTTCGCCTGAAGGGGACAACGTTCGATGAATGAAAACCACGCCGCCGTCGAGGCCGCGCTGGAGCAGATGATCACCGCAGCTCGGGCGCATCTGACCGCCGTGCAGGAGGCCAAGGGCGAGGTTGACAGCGACGAGGTGTGGCGAGCCTATGTGGCGTTCAACAACTCCGCCGTGACCTATGACGAGGTTCTTTCCGCCAACTATGGCGAGCCGTTGCCGTGGGAGGTCGAGACGATCGACCCGGACAAGGCCGACAAGTTTGTCAACGATCTTGTCGCCGCGGAGGTTGAGACGGATGACCCGCACCCGCGTGTGGTCTCCGTCCGGCAGCGCCGCGACTATCACATTCCGAGCGTGACTGCCCTGCTCAAGGCCGCTGAGCTGGCTCGCCAGGAGGTGGCGCTGGACGGTTCGGAGGAGCCGATCACCAGCGTTGCCGACGCGTTGCTCGAGCTTCTGCAGAGCTCGGATGGGTCATTGGCCGCGCTGGACATCCCCGAGCTCGAGCCGCTCGACGGCATTGTCACCGTGGCCGAGGTCGACGTCGCGCTGGAGCCCGACGACTTCGCCGAGAGCGATGCCAACGGTCCCTACCAACTGGCAGGCACGGACAAGCTGGTGGCGCGCCTGGACGAGCACCTCACCGGGGACATCTTCGAGGACGAAGACTGACTATTACGTGGACAGACCCGGCAGGAGCACGTTGCGCCGTTGCCGGCGCAGCATGACCTGCCGGGTCCCGTCCCGCAGGATTCTGACTTTGGCGAGCTCCCAGCCGCAGTACTCGGCTTGGAGCGCCAATCGCACCGCGACGGTCACTCGGTCGACATCCGGAGGTAACCGCAGCGGCGCGTACTCGTAGTCCATGTGACTTATGCTGCACCTTGGTTCAGCGGATCGCCAGCCGCGGCGCTCAATTCAGAGTTCACTTTCGGGGTATCCCAGCCCTGGGCATGACACGTCGTCGAGTGCCTGAGCGATCTCGCCCGGCAGGGCCAACTCCTCCACCGCAAGAGCCGCCTCGAGCTGCTCCACTGTCCGTGCGCCCAGGACCGGTGCGGTTACCCCGGGACGGTCACGCACCCAGGCCAGCGCCACCTCGGTGGCCGACAGGCCCAAGCCTTCAGCGGCGGTGCAGAGCGATTCCACAATGGCCGAGCATCGCGGATGCAGATACGGCAAGACAAAGCGTTCGAAGTGCGGTCGTGCGGCCCGGGAATCGGCCGGCCGGTCGTACCGATACTTGCCGGTCAGCACTCCGCGACCGAGCGGTGACCAGGGCATCAGCCCGATCCCCAGCTCTACGCAGGCGGGCAGCACCTCCCGCTCGATGCCACGCTGCAGCAGCGAATACTCCATCTGTGACGCCACCAGCGGAGCCCGGCCGGGCCAAGCCTGCTGCCAGGTCGCGGCCCGGGCGGTCTGCCAGCCGGAAAAGTTGGAGATTCCCACATAGCGCGCACGGCCACTGGTGACCGCGAAGTCAAGCGAGGCAAGGGTTTCTTCCATTGGTGTGCCCGGGTCCCAGCCGTGGGCCAGCCATACGTCCACATGCGACACACCGAGCCGGGTCAGGGTGGTGTCGAGGGTCTTGAGCAGGTGCCCGCGCGACCCGTCATGGCGCCGGCCGGGCCGGGCGCGCAGCCCGGCCTTGGCCACGATCAGCAGATCATCGCGGGAGACCATGGCGTCAAGCAGCGTCCCGAGGACGGCCTCGGACTCACCGTCGGCGTAGACATCGGCGGTGTCGATCAGGGTGCCACCCGCGTCCACGTAAGCCTTAAGCTGGG
>DPJL01000384.1:6772-13409 GCA_003543035.1 Micromonosporaceae bacterium
AGCCGGGAGACCATCAGCCCGCTACGGCCGAGGGGTCGCTGCTGCATGTGGTGGACTCTATCTTTAAGTATCACCCTCGCGTCTTCACCGCGAACTTACTCTCGGGTAACGTGTCCGCCATGCGACTTGCCCTCAATCTCGGTTACCAAACGCCCTGGTCAACCCCGGCCGATCACCTGGCCCTGGCTCAGGAGGCCGACCGGCTCGGCTACTCCTCGGTGTGGGCAGCGGAGGCATATGGCTCCGATTCGCCGAGCATCCTTGCCTGGATTGCGGGGCAGACCGAGCGGATCGAGATTGGCACCGCCGTCATGCAGATCCCGGCGCGGACCCCGGCCGCGACCGCGATGACCGCGGCGACCATCGACACCATCACGGGCGGGCGCTTCCGGCTCGGGCTCGGGGTGTCCGGCCCGCAGGTCTCCGAGGGCTGGCACGGTGTCCGCTACGGCAAGCCGCTCGCTCGGACCCGCGAATATGTGGAGGTCGTCAAGATGGCGCTCTCCCGCAAGACGGTGGTCTATGAGGGCGAGCACTACACATTGCCGCTCCCGGATGGGCCGGGCAAGGCGCTGAAACTGGCCTTCCATCCGCATCGGACGGAGATTCCCATCTATCTAGCCGCGGTGGGCCCTAAGAACCTGGAGCTGGCGGGCGAGATCGCCGACGGCTGGCTGGCTGTCTTCTTCGACCCGGGCATGGCCCAGGAATCCCTTGCCCCCATTGCGAAAGGGCGGGCTAAGGTCGGCAAGGACCTGACCGGATTCGACGTCGTGCCAAGCGTTCCGGTGGTCATCGGCGACGATCCCGAGATGTGCGCCGAGTTGGTCCGCTGGTATGCCGCCCTCTACATCGGAGGGATGGGCAGCCGGGAGAAGAACTTCTACAACGAGCTCGCCACGCGGATGGGCTTTGGCGAGGCCGCTCGCGAGGTCCAGGACCTCTACCTTTCCGGGCACCAGCGAGACGCGGCGGCGGCCGTGCCGTTCGAGTTCATCGACCGGACTTCGCTGCTGGGGCCGGTTCCGCGTATCGCCTCACGGATGCGTGAGTTCGCCGATTCGGGAGTGACCACGCTGGCGATCGCCCTCTTCACGGGGGACGCCGACAGCGGCCGGGAGACACTGCGTAGTGTGGCGGAGGCACACGAGCTATCCGGCACGGGAGACTGATCGCGTGGAAATCTGGCAGGCCATTGTTCTCGGCATCGTCGAAGGGATCACCGAATTCCTTCCGATCTCGTCCACCGGGCACCTGACCATCACCGAAAAGCTGATGGGCCTGCCGATCGACGACCCGTCGGTGACCGCCTTCACCGCGGTCATCCAGGTCGGCGCGATCGCAGCCGTGCTTGTCTACTTCGCCAAGGACATAGCCCGGCTGGGCGGGGCCTGGTTCAAGGGGCTCTTCTCGGCTCGCGGGCGGGAAGCCCCGGACTACAAGCTGGCCTGGTATGTCATCGCCGGCTCGATCCCGATCTGCATTGTCGGCATCCTCGGCAAGGATCTGATCAAGGGTCCTTTGCGCAGCATGTGGTTCGTCGCCGGGGCGCTGATCGGGTGGAGTCTGGTGATGGCCTTCGCCGAGCGTGCCGCGACTCAGCTGCGCGGTGAGCGCGATCTCCGGCTGAAGGACACGATCATCATCGGGCTGGCTCAATGTCTCGCCCTGATCCCAGGGGTTTCCCGCTCCGGCGCGACCATCACGGTCGGTCTGTTACGCGACCTCGACCGGGTCACCGCCACTCGGCTCGCCTTCTTCCTTGGTGTACCGGCCTTGACCGCCGCCGGAATCTACGAGCTACCCGACGCGCTCAAGGGCGACAAGATCGGATCGGCGGCGCTCGTGATCGGGACAGTGGTGAGCTTCGTCGTTGCGTATGCCTCGATCGCCTGGCTGCTGAAGTTTGTGGCACACCACACCATGATGAGCTTTGTCTGGTACCGGATAGCCCTGGGCGGGATCATCATCGTCCTGTTGGGCACCAACGTCATCTCCGCGACATGACCACACTCATCCTGCTCAGGCACGGCCGCACCACAGCGAACACGGAGGGTGTGCTGGCCGGGGATTCGCCTGTGCCACTGGACGAAACCGGCGTCGCCCAGGCACAAGCGGCAGGGGCTAGGCTGGCCGGGTTGTCGCTCAAAGCGGTCGTCACCAGCCCGCTCGAGCGGTGCAGGCAGACTCTGAGCCTGGCCCTACCCGGGGTGACCCCGGCTGTCGAGAATGGACTGACCGAGTGCGGCTACGGCGAATGGTCCGGCCGCAAGCTCAGCGAGCTCACCGATGAGCCGCAATGGCGGACAGTGCAGCAACACCCGAGTGCCGTGGTGTTCCCAGGCGGGGAAGCCATGGCCGCCATGGCATCCCGGGCAGTGGCCGCCGTACGCCGGTGGAACGCGATCGTGGCGGGGGAAAACGGGCCCGACTCGACCTGGCTCGCCTGCAGCCACGGCGACGTGATCAAGTCCATCGTCGCGGATGCGTTAGGCATGCACCTGGATCTGTTCCAGCGGATCCACGTGGCCCCTGGATCGCTTACGGTCATTCGATATACGCCGGACCGCCCGTTTCTCGTCCGGCTGTCCGAGGATCAGTCGCCTCTTGTCCTGCCGCCGCCAGGATCCTCTCCGGAGCCGCCCGCCGGCTCCTCCTCGGATGCTCCCCTCGGCGGCGGATCGGTATAGCGGCCCGCCCGCTCATCGGGAACGGTGAGCGAACATCGTTTTCGATGAGCGGCCGGTGGCCTATATAGGTGGCCAGGGGATCGCGTGGCGGTCGTCAGGCGGCATCGGCAGCCGCTCGATCTTCGCTATCCGGTCGGTGAGCGCATCAAGCTCCACAGTGGACAGCAGCTCGGTCAGCGCGCTGAGGTCGGCCTGACGCAGCGCGGTCAGGTCATCGGGATCGATCGGCCGGCCCGCGAATCCCCATAGGACAGTGCGCAGTTTGTCGTCGACGTGGAAACACACCCCGTGGTCGACGCCGTAGAGCTCACCGGCCGGGGTCGCGAGCACGTGCCCGCCCTTGCGATCGGCGTTGTTCACAACGGCATCGAAAAGGGCGAGCCGGGCCAGCTCCGGCTCGTCGGCATGGGCAAGCACGTATGGGTGGCCTTCCTCGTCCCTCGCGGCGGCCACGGACAGCCAGCCCTCAGGAAGCTCCGGAGCGGGCACAAAACCCACGGGCGGCTCGACCAGCTCCTCGAGCCAGAGCTGACAAGAGCCCGGCCCGAGCGGGCCATCACGCATCACGGTGGGCGGCACCAGATCCCATCCGAGCGCGAGACTCAGCTCATAAGCGGCCACCTCCCGCCCGGCCAGCGTCCCGGCCGGGAAATCCCAGAGCGGTCGCTCGCCCCGGATCGGTTTATAAACGGCCTTCAGCCCGCTCTCTTTGTCACCTCTGCGAAGCTCCACCCGAAGAGTCACGTTGGACGCCTCGACAAGCCTGCCTTCGATGCCCATCTCACCCTCCCGCAGGAGGGTCAGCACATCATCTGCGGTGGTAGCCATTGTGCCGCGGGCAGAGGTGGCCGGAGGTGTCGAGCGGCTGACCGCACAGCGGGCACGGCGGCCGCCCGGCCGCGATGACGCGTCGCGCGCGATCGATGAAATCCCTTACCGCGACCGGGGTCAACCGCACCCGCAGCCTATCCAGGTCGTCGGAAATGGTTGGCGCGTCTGAACTGTCGTCGTCTTCTTCGCCCACATCGTCGGTCTCGGCATCGAACTCGGCGGCGTCGTCCGCGGCGATCGCCTCGATGATGACCGAGTTGTCCTCGACGTCGAAGGCGAGGCCGAGGGTACCCACCCGAAACTCCTCGTCCACCGGGCTGTCCAGCGGATCGTTGTCAGGCGGGTTGGTGCTCGGGCCCGGCAGCTCCAGCGAGAACCGCTGGTGTGCCTCGGCCAGCAGCTCCTCGAGCTTCTCGGCGAGCAGGGTGACCTGCACCTTTTCGAGCACGACACTGACCAGGCGGCCGCCCCCGCGCGCCTGCAGGTAGAACGTGCGCTCGCCGGGCGGACCCACGGTGCCGGCCACGAACCGCTCCGGCGGCTCGAATGCGAAGACCTGATGGGTCATACAGAAACCCTAGCGGTAGCTGTGGTCGTCCGCGCACTGGCTAGGCTGGCGGAATGGATTCGTGGTCTGCCCCCACCGGTACCGGCGAAGATGTGCCCCGCCTGCCCGGCGCCGGTCTACCCCTAGCGCTTTACGACTCGGCCAGGCGCGGTGTGCATCCGACCCGCCTCGTCGCCGGGCGCGCCACGATGTACGTGTGCGGGATCACCCCTTATGACGCTGCTCATCTCGGCCACGCCGCCACCATGATCGCCTTTGATCTGGTGAACCGGATGTGGCTCGATGCCGGGCACGAGGTCGTTTATGTACAGAACGTCACGGACATCGACGACCCGTTGCTGGAGCGGGCCGAGCGCGACCGGGAGGACTGGAAGGTCCTCGCCATGCGGGAGACCGCGCTCTTCCGTGAGGACATGGAAGCGCTGCGGATCATCCCGCCGGGGCACTACATCGGCGCGGTGGAGTCCATCCCGGCGATCGCCGCGAAGGTGAACGAGCTGCTCGAGCGCGGCGTCGCTTACCGGCTCGCCGACGGCACGGCAGATGTGTACTTCGACATCTCGGCGGCCCCGGCTTTCGGCTATGAGTCCAATCTGGACCGGGAGACGATGATCACACTCTTCGCCGAGCGCGGCGGCGACCCGCTGCGCGAAGGCAAGCGCGATGAGCTGGATCCGTTGCTGTGGCGGGGAATGCGCCCGGAGGAGCCGGCCTGGGAGGGCGGTCCGCTTGGCCCCGGCCGACCCGGCTGGCACATCGAGTGCACGGTGATCGCCCAGAACCTGCTCGGCGCCACCATTTCCGTGCAGGGTGGCGGTAACGATCTGCTCTTCCCGCATCACGAGTGCTCGGCCGCGCATGGCGAGGTGCTGAGCGGCGAGCGGCCGTTCGCGGCGCACTATGTGCACGCGGGCATGATCGGCCTCAATGGCGAAAAGATGAGCAAATCGCGCGGCAACCTGGTCTTCGCCTCACGGCTGCGGGCCGACGGGATCGACCCAATGGCGGTGCGGCTGGCCCTGATGTCCGAGCACTATCGCAGCGACCGGCCCTGGACCGACGATCTGCTCAAGACAGCGGAGCAACGCCTGGTCCGCTGGCGAGCCGCAGCCGCGGCTCCTTGCGGCCCGTCCAGCGCCGAGCTGCTAGCCGGTGTCCGGGCGCGCTTGGCCAACGACTTGGACACGCCGGCCGCGCTCGCGCTTATCGACTCCTGGTCGGACGATGCCCTGACCTGGCTCGGCAACGACGCGGGCGCACCGGCGCTGATGACGTCCACAGTGGACCAACTGCTCGGCGTCCGCCTGTGAGCGTCGCCTGCTAGCGGTGTGATTGGGCGGGCCGTCCCTTGGGGCGTGGCTGAGGGCGAGGGCGCCGCGGTGTCCTCGCCGCCGGGAGCCGGGGCGGCGCAACAACTGTGGCGGCCGCCGTGGGCTTCCGCGTCAGCATGAACAACCGCGCGGACAGCCCGAAGACCACCAAAGCCATCCCGCCGAGAACCAGCGGACCTGTACCTGTCACGCCGGCCGCGAGGCCCGCAAGCAGCACGGCCAACAGGGCGAGTCCAACCAGGAGGAAGACGAGGGCGGCAAGGAATGCGACCTGCGCCTGGGGGCTACGACGGGTCATACTGCCATCCTTGCTGCCGGATCGGCGTTTCGTGGCGGAAAACATGTCATGGATCCGACAGTCACTCCAGGAAGATGCCCGGATCGGTGTCCGGACGTGGTGGGGGGACGCGATATTCCTCGACGAGTGTCGTCATAGGACCCGGCCAGGTGGCCTGAGCCGCCTCGATCGGGCGGTGCTCCTCGTCGTATGCCACGTGCAGCAGATGTAGCACCGGAGTGTCCGGCCGGATCTGCAACAGCTCGGCCTCCTCCCGAGTGGGCAGGCGGGCGCTCAACGTATCCGTGGCGGTGGTGTAGCGGCGGCCGGTGATCTCTTCGACCTCCTGATAAAGGGGCCGGCCGAAGGACTCGAAGCGTTCGAGCGCGGTGCCGTTGGCGTCACGGGGGAGCAGCCATGATGCGCCCATCTCGACTGCCGCATCCTGGGTGCGGACCAGGTAACGGCGCACGATCAGCTCAGTGTTGTCCTTCACGCCCATGGCGTCGGCGACCTCGGCCGGGGGAGTCGCCCTGCCGACCTCGGTCAGATGCTGCCTGTACCGGGCGGCGAGGTCGGCGTGGTACCCACGATGTGCCCCGTATCGCCCTCTGGACAAGCGGTTCAGCCTTCGCCTGGTACCCCGGACGTAGGTCCCGGAGCCTGGCTTGGTGATCAGCAGGCCCTCGATCCGAAGCTGGTCGACGGTGCGCTGAATGGTCTGTTTGGCCACGCCGAACATGGCGGCCATGGCCGGGATGGAGGGGAGTTGCTCACCGGCCGCCCAGTCGCCGCGGCGGATCTTTCCGCGCAGCACCGAGGCGATCTGCCGATGCGGGTGCTCGGTTGCGCCCGGATTGACAACGCTCATGCCCGGTTCGGTCATACTGGTCATCTTGCCGTACCTATGTCCGAATACCTAGCGTCCTAGGACAACATA
>DPJL01000114.1 GCA_003543035.1 Micromonosporaceae bacterium
CGCCCTCCTGGCCCGGCAGCCACGCCCCGGGCCTGATGGAGGGCTCTCCAATCTGGGAAGGATGAGAGTCACGGCAGCACCAAGGAAGTACAGCGAGGAACTGCGGGACCGCGCGACGAGGATGGCGTCTACGGCGCCCCACGCCGAACTGAACCGCAGCCGATCACCCGATCGCGGTGGTGACGGCACCAAGGTCGCGCGGTGCGCGGTCGACGCCTGATGCGGCAGACAGGGATGGCGGTACTCGGGCGGGTTAGTGCAACCGGGTTGGACCATGTCACATCGGGCCCGTCGACACTGCGTTGGGCCATGGAGAGCGGGAGCGGGCCGCCAATGGCGCCAACCACTCGACTAGCCTTGCCTATCAGGAGGAGTCCGTGGATACAGATTTGGCCAAAGCCTGGATGCAGGCCATCGCGGCGTCGATGGACAAGAACAAGGACCAGTTGACCCAGCTCGATGCAGCCATCGGCGACGGGGACCACGGCGTGAACATGCACCGGGGCTTCACGGCCGTCGGCACTGCCCTAGCGGGCGCACGGTCGGCGACGGTTGGCGACGTCCTGGTCAAGGCGGGCTCCGCGCTGGTCTCCAACGTCGGTGGCGCTGCCGGGCCGCTCTACGGAAGCGCGTTCAGCGCCGCTGGCAAGGACCTGAATGCGCCCAATGTCAGCGTCGTACAGCTCGCGACCGCGCTGGCTGCCGGGCTCGAAGCCATCAAGAAACTAGGTGCGGCTACGCCGGGCGACAAGACCATCGTCGATGCTTTTGCGCCTGCTGTCTCCGTGCTGGTCGATGAGGCAAGGACCGGCGGTAGCCTCGGATCCGCGGCGGCCAAGGCGGCCACCGCGGCGGAGACGGGCATGCGAGCCACCACGCCGATGCAGGCCCGCAAGGGTCGGGCCGCCTACTTGGGGCCGCGCAGCGCAGGCCACCAGGATCCAGGCGCCACCTCCACGGCCCTTATCTTCCGCGCCCTCGCTGATGTTTGCGCGGGCAAATGACCCCATCAACTCTCACTGCCCTTGACCTGCTGGCTGCTGCATCGCCCGCAGCCCGGATTGGCATCGGTCTGGCTGCAGTAGGTCGGCCCGGATACATCAACATCGGACGCGCCAGCGACCTGCCAAGCGTGCGGTCTGTGGCGGCTATGCGTGAACGGGCGCACGCGTTGCTCGACGCGGCGTACGAGAGCGGAGTGCGCTACCTGGATGTGGCCCGCTCCTACGGCCATGCCGAGGAATTCCTCGCCGATTGGCTACACCGGCGCCCGAATGTCGGCGACGTCGTGGTGGGCAGCAAGTGGGGGTACACCTATACCGCCGACTGGCGCGTGGTTGCTGACGTTCACGAGGTCAAGGACCACCGCCTCGCCATGTTCGAGCGGCAGATCGCCGAGACGCGGGCAATTCTCGGCAACCGCCTTGATGTGTACCAGATCCACTCGGTGACTCTGGAAAGCACGGCACTGACGGACGCCGCCCTGCACCGCCGGCTGGCTGCGTTGGCCGGAAGCGGTGTCACGATTGGTCTGTCCACCAGCGGCCCCGGCCAGGGTGATGCGATCCGGGCCGCGTTGCAAGTCAATGTGGACGGTCAGCCTCTGTTCCGTAGCGTCCAGGCGACCTGGAACCTCCTCGAACCGTCAGCCGCGGCGGCTCTTTCCGAGGCCCGCGCGCAAGGATGCGCGGTCATTGTCAAAGAGGCGCTCGCCAACGGCAGGCTGGCTGGCCGGGTACCGGATGAGGCCACGACGGTTCTCGCCGCGGTCGCCGAGGAACTCGGCTCGACCTGCGACGCCGTCGCGCTCGCCGCGGCGCTGCACCAGCCATGGGCCACCATCGTTCTGTCCGGCGCCGCAACGCCCGAGCAGCTCATATCCAACGTCTCGGCCGCCACGCTCGCGCTTACGCACGATCATCTGGAGCGCCTCTGCGGCTTGTCCGAACCGGCCCCGCAGTATTGGCAGGACCGTGCCCGCCTCGCCTGGACTTAGCGAGGCACTGCCGCGAGCGAGGACTCAGCCGCCCACCAGGACCGCGCGTCCGGCTTCGAGGCGGGCGACGGGGATCCGGAACGGGGAGCAGGACACGTAGTCCACACCGACTTCGTGGAAGAAGTGCACTGACTCGGGATCGCCGCCGTGCTCGCCGCACACTCCGATCTTCAGATCAGGGCGCGCGGCGCGGCCCTCTTGCACCGCGATGCGCACCAGCCGACCTACCCCGTCCCGATCAATGGACTCGAAGGGCGACACCGCGAAGATGCCCAGTTCCAGATATCGGCCGAAGATGGATCCTTCCACGTCATCGCGGGAGAGGCCCCAGCCCATCTGGGTCAGGTCGTTGGTGCCGAACGAGAAGAACCGTGCCACCGGGGCGATCTGACCGGCGGTCAACGCCGCCCGGGGTATCTCGATCATCGTGCCGATCAACGCATCCGGTACGCCCAGTTCGTCAAGCACCGCTTGGACCTGCGCGCGGACTACTTCGAGCTCCTGCACCGCACCAACAAGTGGCACCATGATTTCCGGCCGCGGGTCACCACCTGCTGCCCCGACCGCCAGCGCCGCCTGGGCGACCGCGCGGACCTGCATCGCGAACAGCCCAGGTATCAACAGCCCCAGCCGAACCCCTCGCAAGCCCAACATCGGGTTGGATTCGTGCATCCGCCGTACGGCGGCCAGCAGCTGCCGGTCGCGACCGGGGTCTACGCCGGTTGCATCAGCCACGGCGACGCGGACGGCAAGCTCTTCCAGCGAGGGCAGGAACTCGTGCAGCGGCGGGTCGATCAGCCGGATCGTGACCGGCAGCCCTGACATAGCGCCAAGGATGCCCTCGAAGTCCTTACGCTGCAGCGGCAGCAATGCATCGAGCGCCGAGCTCCGGTCGTCGTCGGTGTCGGCCAGGATCAGCGCCTGTATGAGTTCACGGCGCTCTCCCAGGAACATGTGCTCCGTGCGGCACAAGCCGATACCAGCTGCCCCGAACCGCCGCGCCCGAGCCGCGTCCTCTGTGGTGTCCGCGTTCGCCCGTACCGCCAACCGGCGCCGCGCATCCGCGTGACCCAGAATGCGATGTACCGCGGCCACCAGTGCGTCGTCGCCGATCTCACCGGTCTCGAAGTACCGCATGACCGGCGACGGCGCGACCGGCACTTCGCCCAGATATACCTTTCCGGTCGTACCGTCGATCGAGATCACATCGCCCTCTCGGACCACCCGGCCGTCCACATTGAACTGTCCACTCTGGACGTCAATACGCAGCGCATCGACTCCACAAACGCACGTCTTGCCCATCCCCCGGGCGACAACGGCCGCATGGCTTGTCTTGCCGCCGCGCGAGGTAAGAATGCCTTGCGCCGCAATCATTCCGGCCAGGTCGTCCGGGTTGGTTTCGCGGCGTACAAGAATCACCTTCTCCCCAGCGCCGGCCTGAGCGACCGCGCTACGGGAGTCAAAGACGACCTTGCCGACCGCCGCGCCAGGCGACGCACCAGTGCCACAGGCCAGTTCGCGCGGTGCCTTGGACAGATCGAAGTGCGGGAACATCAACTGGGCCAACTGCTGCCCGGAGACTCGGCGTAGTGCCTCGTCCAGGTCGATGACACCCTCGTCCACGAACTGCGCCGCGATAGTGAACGCCGCCGCAGGGGTGCGCTTCCCCACCCGTGTCTGCAACATCCACAACTTGCCGCGCTCGATCGTGAACTCGATGTCACACAGATCGTGGAAGCGCGCCTCGAGCACGCCCATGATGTACATGAGCTGATCGAAGCTTGACTTGTCCATGGCCTCAAGGCTTTGCAGGGGCATGGTGTTGCGGATCCCGGCGACGACGTCTTCGCCCTGTGCGTTGGAAAGGTAGTCCCCGTACACGCCACGAGCACCGGTGGCCGGATCCCGGGTGAAGGCCACACCGGTACCAGAGTCAACGCCCAGGTTGCCGAACACCATGGCAACGATGCTCACTGCCGTTCCAAGGTCGGCCGGAATCCGCTCCCGGCGCCGGTAGTGCACGGCGCGCTCCGAATTCCACGAGCCGAACACCGCACGGATCGCCATGTTCAACTGTTCCCGTGGCTCCTGCGGGAACGGCCGCCCGGTGTGCTCGGCGAATATCTGCTTGAACGTACCCACCAGCTTCGACAGGTCCTCGGCGTCCAGTTCCACATCGTCCTCGACACCCTTGAGCCGCTTAGCTTCCTCGATTGCCGCCTCGAACACGTCGGCAGGCATCTCGCAAACCGTCTTTCCGAACATCTGGATCAACCGGCGGTACGAGTCCCAGGCAAAGCGCTGGCTGTTGCCCAGTCGCGCCAATGCGTGTACGGACACGTCATTGAGCCCGATATTGAGAACGGTCTCCATCATTCCAGGCATCGAAAACCGGGCCCCGGAGCGTACGGACACGAGGAGCGGATCTGAAGAACCGCCGAGGCGACGTCCCATCGCGTGCTCGAGCCGGGCGAGGTGCACGTCAACCTCACTGGCCAGGCCGGCCGGCTCGCCTCCGGTCTGCAGGAAGACCCGGCATGCCTCAGTCGTGATGGTGAAGCCCGGCGGTACAGGCAGACCCAGCAGGGTCATCTCGGCCAGGTTCGCCCCCTTGCCACCCAGCAGGTCGCGCATCCCTTTGTTGGCTTCGCCGAAGTCGTACACGTACTTGGTGGTCGTCACGTCAGCCTTCTTGTCTCGTCCGCCGTCACCTATGCCAGTTCCAGTCAGACCGAGTCGACATAGCGTTCGGTAATGCCGAACAGTATTCGACAATTGCATGTCTTCGTCAACAGCGGGAGTTCAGGCGCACACAGAGGTGTCGACTATTGACATCGGCGACACGGAGGTGGAGGCTTCGCGAAACGTTGTTCGGAGAGTCCGAACGATTTTTCGTTCGGTCGTCCCTCCGTGTTCTCACAAGGTGCGGTGGACGCTATGGGTCAAGTCAGGCTTGCAAGGAAGATGGGGGCGGAGTTTCTT
>DPJL01000117.1 GCA_003543035.1 Micromonosporaceae bacterium
CATCCAGCGACTCGATGTAGGCGAAGGTGCGGCCTTCGTAGAAATCGTGACTGCCCGAGGCGAAGAAGTCGACCTCGTCCCGGCCGATGCCGGCCGCGCCGAGGGCTTCACGAATGACAGGAAGCAGGATCTCGGCCATATCATCGCGCCGGTTTGAGGCCAGGCAAGGCGACTGGGCAAACGAAACCACGGCAACGTCACGCATCTGGCACAGGCCGGTAGTAGAGGATGCTGTTCATCGACGTATCCGGCGCCCCCCACACGGGTTCGACTTGCATTCCGATGTGGACGTCGCTCGGTGCAACGTCGCGGAGCAGGTGCATCAAACGTGTGCCCGCGCCGTGGATTTGGATGTAAGCGATCACATAAGGTGGCTCGAAAACCTGGCCAGGAAAGGGAAAGCTCACCACGCAGAAGGTCGACACCGTGCCTGTTCCGGGGACCTCGAAGGGTTCCTCGAGATCGGTCAGGCACCGGGAGCAGAACTCCGGCGGCGGCACGTAAACCTGCTCGCATGTTAGGCAGCGCCGGGCCAGCAGGCTTCGTCGCGCCAAGCCGCGCAGAAATACTGACCTGCCTGTCCCGGCCACATACGTGTAGGCCATGCGGAATGGGCTCTTGATGGACGTCACCGGCGCGGGCAGGGATGCGGTCATGACGGCAACGGCTCGAAGCACTCAATGTCGCGGATATCGCCAACGCGATCGGTGCGCCAGCGCGCCCGGACCCGCATCCCGATCGACATTTGGGCAATGTCACCGCCCGCGTCAACCGCATGGAAGAGAGCACCGGTCGTTCCGGCGATTTCGATCAGCGCCCAGGCGAAGTCGTGCGGGATGACATCCTCCGGACGCGTTGGCACCCACGTCCATGCGCGGACCGTGCCCCAATCCTCAAGCGGCACAAGCTCTCCGGTCTCCTCGGCCGTGCGCGGGTCGAACTCATGCGCTGGACACAGGATGGTTCCGTCGGATGTCCGGACTCCATAGAGCTTCGCTTCCCGCAGCCCGCCGAGAAATGTCCCTATCTTGGGGCCCACTGTGCGGTCGAACGGGAATTCGACGACGTACCTGGCACTGAGACTCATGTCCTCCCCGAGCACACCCACCGATTCAATCAGTTGATTGAATCGAACGATAGGGTCTCGCCGAGCGAACCGCAAGGACGGATGCGCAAAGAGGAAGCCTGGCCATGTGGAGGCTCCCTTGTGAGGACATGGCCAGGCTTCTTCAGGGGAGGGTGGGTCAGCCCTTGGTGAATTTCAGGAGTACTTCGATGACGCCGCTGTCTTCGGTGGTCACCATCGGGGCGAAACTTGGGTTGGCGATTGAGTAATCGGCAAAGACGACTGGGATCGTGGCCGCGATGTCGAATGATGCCGCGCCGGTGCGGGCCGCGGTCACATCGAAGCTCACCGGCTTGGTGATGCCATGCAGGGTCAGCTCGCCACTGGCCTTGCCGGTCACTTGCGCTCCAACGGCCGGGATCGACGGCAGTTGCACCGTGTTGCTCAGCTTGAGTGTCGCGTTTGGATACTGGCTGGTTTCCATGATCCGGCCGCGGAACTGGTTGTCCCGCATGCTCGAGTCACTGGCCACGGTGCGCAGGTCAACGGTGAAGGAGCCGGCTGTCACGGATTGGCTGTCGATCGTGATCGTGCCGGTGACGTCGCTCGTGCGGCCGGCCGCCTCGACCCGCTGACCGTTTAGCACTTCTTTAACGCGGTAACCTGCCTGGGAGCCGGATGACACCTTCCATGTCCCATTCGCTGTCGCCGCCGTCGTGTCGCCGGTCGCAGCAGCGCCCGGACCGGGCAGCGCGACGCTCAGCGGCGGTGGAGCATCCTCGGCGATGAAGTTGGCGTAGACATATGGCCCGCCGATCGCCAGGGCCGCAACGGCTACGACTGCAGTGAGGAGTAGGACCTTCCACTGCCGCACGATGCGAGACATGATCACCTCGGTACCCAGAAAAGATGTTCGGAACTGAACTATTGGAAGACTATCCCTATGTTCGAGTTCGAACAACCCTGACGTAGGCTTTGTCACGTGCATGAGCAGAAGTGGCTTCCGGAAGATCAATTACAGGCGTGGCACTACTTCGTCGAGACGAGTCATCTGCTCGAGCAGCGCATCGACCGCAATCTACGGCAGCATTATCAGCTGTCCCACGCCCAATACGAGATCCTTACCAGGCTGTCCGGCGCCCTCAATAATCGAATGCGAATGACCGAGCTGGCTGACCGCATTGTCACCGCGAAAAGCAGCTTGACCTATCAGATGGACCAACTCGTGCAGCGCGGGCTGGCCGCCCGGGAGAATGACAACGCGGACGCCCGAGCGGTCTATGCCGTGCTAACGCAGGACGGCCGGCATTTGCTCGACCAGGTCGGCCCGACTCATTTGGCGATCGTCCGCGAGTACCTGCTCGACGTGCTCACCGCGGAACAGTTGGCAGCATTGACCCAATCCATGAAGGCCAGTTGGAAACGGTTGCGCACCGGTTAGCTTTGGGGACCCATGGGGCGGCACTCCACCGCGTGCACGCCGGGCAAACGCCTTAGCGCTGAACGAATTGCCGAATAGTCGCGAGCGTCGGACACGATGAATCGAAAGGACTCCGGCAGATCTCCCGGGCTGACCGGCACCAGCGCGCCATTGAGCATCTGGATGAACTCGGCGTAGGCATCCTCATACGAGACATGCATCAGGTCGGATGCGTCTGGTAGCGAGCGGATTGCCGCCAACACCTTCCACCGTTCTTCGTTGCTTATCTGAGAATGGAGGAATACTGCCACCTCCAGCTGCCCCAAGCTCACGACACGTCGCACACCTTTACAGCGACGGTGGGCACGCCGATGTCACTGTCAGCGTCGCGGGGCGGGGGAGGGACGGAAGTCAATCATGGTGGCGAAGACCACGATATTGTCCACATAGGACTGACGCCGGATGTCATATCGACCGCCACAGGTGACGAGCCGGAGCGTCGCTTCGTCGGTGGGTCCGTAGACGCGATCCGTCGGAAAGTTGGCCTTGGCAAACTGCTCCACCGAATCCACCTCGAAGAC
>DPJL01000116.1 GCA_003543035.1 Micromonosporaceae bacterium
ACGGCACGTACTACCGGCAGAACCAGCGCTGTCCGGCGGGCGGCTTGCACAACCCGCTCGGCTTTAACTTCGTCCTGCCACACCGGGGGATTGTTCCGGACGGGACAACACCTCTGTCTCCGGAAGAGCAGAAAATAGTTGATCTGGTTAACAACGCGCGGAAACAAGCCGGCTGCTCTGTCGTTTTGCAGGTCGATCCACGGCTAGTGGCGGTGACTCGCGCCCACAGCCAAGACCTCGCCGACCACCCCGGTCCTCCTGGTCTATGGGAGAAAGGAGAACCAGGCAAGCAGGGCCACTACGGGTCTGACGGCAGCCTGTCCGCTGACCGAATCAGCAAAGCCGTGGGCTACCCCGGAACCGAGAACTCCTACGTCGAGTGGTTCACGGGTACTGCCCCCGCGCCTTCGGCGGAAAGAGCATTCGACTGGTGGTTGAACAAAAGCAAGTCTGGGCACAAGGAAAACCTGCTCAACTGCAACCACAAGACGACCGGTGTGGGCATTGCCAAAGGCACCGGCAAAATTCCTGCGGGCCAAGACAACGCGGGTCAGTCTGCGACTTTCTATTACTACACACAGGCCTTCGTAGACTGACCGTCTGCCTGGACGGAAGCCAGGGCAGACGGTCAGCGGTCCATATTGGAAGCTTCTAGCCGATGACGGCGCCGTAGATGTTCTGATCCAGGCCGCCGTCGTCCGGGCAGGTGTCCGGCCCATACTCGCCTGACGGGAGGAGGGCACGACATTGCCGCACGTCGAAGCCGTCCAGGCCGTCGATCGGATACCGCGGGTCGGAACCCAAGACCGTGTCCCGGTTGTCGGTCCAGGTCAGGAAGACATGCGAGCCGACCGCGGCGATCGAGTTGTAGTCGCCGAAGAACGGAACGTCGCGGTTACCAAACTGCTCATAGGACGGGTTGTTCGCTGAGGTCGACGCTAGTGAGATCGTCCACGATGACCCACCGTTCGACGAGGCCGCATAGTAGGTCTCCACGCCGATGTCGTCGCCAACGGACACACCGCCGGGCGGGTTGGCCGCGACGTGCCGATTGCCGATAGGTGCGGTGCTCCAATGGGAGTCCGGCCCGGCCGCCAGATCGTTGCGGCTGTCCTGCCACATGGCATGCAGCTTTCCGCTGTCCGCAACCACGTCGGGGAAGAATTGGTGTCCCTTGATCTGCGGATCGATCCGGGTGGGAGCGGACCAGCCGACTCCACCGTCAACCGTCTTGAGCAGATAGACGCCGGCTTGGCTGGCGATCCCGCTGCTCACGGTGCCATAGGTGGTTCCGGTCGGCCGTTGCGTACCAGGCACGCTGCCGTCGAAAACGATGAAGACCTCATTGGCGTTGCCAGCTGCCGTCGGATCAGCGGCGATGCGCACCTGACTGTTCGTCCTCGCGAAGACATAACCCGATTGGCATGCCAGCGCTCCGTCACCGCAGTCTCGGGCAGTTGCCCTGGGCTCTGGTGAGGCACAACCACCAAGTGTTCCATCACCGATCTGGCAGGCGTCGTACTTCGCCTGGCCATATGCGGCACCGTTGACCGTGGCGTCGCCGGGATCCCAGCCGAGGAAGCTGGATGCCTTCTCTGCCTTGGTGAACGACTTGCCGCCATCGGTGCTACGGGTCCATACGACAGCGTTGTCCTGTAGCTGGCCTTGCTCCGGATTGAAGTCGAACTGCCGCCATGCGACGAAGACGGCACCGGATCTCGTCACCGCAATGTCGCAGAACTGGCTGCCGTGTACCGACTCGGAGATCTTCTGGGTTGAGAACGTCTGCCCGCCATTGCTGGACCTTGACAGGAAGACGCCGTTGTTCGGGCCGCTGGCGGTGAATCGAGCCCAGCAAACGTAGACGTTGCCGGCATAGGGACTATTCGCCCCACGGTCCACCTCAAGCTGAATCTTGTCGTGGAAGAGGCCAAGGAAGATGGGGCTAGGCGTGCCCCGCTCCACTAGCGCGGTGCGTTCATAGGCCGGGGCGGCGCCCGACTGCCAGTTGTACCGTGCCACCCAAATCGAGCCATACGCCGGCCTGGCCCGATTGAAGGCAATACCCGCGTAATAGAGGTGCCCGTTGTTGTCCCAGGCCTGCACCGGATCGCCGGCATTGGTAGCCAGACCGAAAAGCGGCGAGGCCTGGCCCGCGGCCGAGGTGTCGGTGGGATATCCGGGTAGCAGGCTGTTGGTCCAGCTTGCGCCGCCGGTGCCGGAGTAGGCGAAGCCGGCCCAGGTGCCTCCGGTGGTGGCAACGGTGCAATAGTCGTTTGAGCCGCTGGTCAGGAGCGCCGGGTTCTGCGGCGCCATCGCGGCAGCGGGCTCGTTTTGGGCCCGGTTGTTCACCGAGCAATTGTTGATGGTCACGTCCGTGCCACCGTCATGGCGCACGTAGGCCTGATCGGTGACCTTGACGTCGGCCGCAGCCAGTGAGGCTGCTGAATTCTGCACGAACACGCTGGTCGCGCCAGCAATGAGAAGTAGTGCGACGATGATCCTTCGCATGGGGACTTCCTTCAACGAAAGGGATCGGGGCGGGCGCGCACCACCCGGCAAGTCGCATCAAGCGACTTCGATTGTCATCCTGTCCAGCCGGCATCGCGGGTGTCAATCGACCGCTGTCGCCTAGTAGAGGTACATGTGATCGGCAGTATGCTTGGGTTGGAGATCAACTCACTCAGAACGCCAGCTGGGCCGGCCCTCCGGGAGCCGGTCGAAGGGAGGGCTGATGGGTGAACAACCTCATGCGGACAGCTTTCGTCGGCTTCGCCGCTGCGCTGTTGATGGCTGGCCCAGCCGCCGCAGTGGGCTTTGCTGCCGAGGTCGCGACCATAAAGACCGAAGCAAATCTCCGCGTTGAACCGAACACCTCGTCGGCGATCATCGCAACTTTGCCGGCGGGTACCAGCGTGAATGTCGTGTGCTGGGGACAAGGAGAGCCGACCTACGGTTCAGACGCCTTCGGATCGATGTGGTTGTACACCACACTCGGCGGATGGGTCCACTCGTTCCTCGTTACGCCCGTTCAGGTGGAGCGGTGCGGCTTTGGTATCGGTCAAGGATCGGGCTTTTTCTACGAGGACTGCGATCACGCCAGAGCGGCCGGTGCTGCCCCGGTCCTAGTTGGTCAGCCAGGCTACGCTCCGCGCCTTGATAGAGACAGCGACGGCGTTGGCTGCGAGTGGGACGAGTAGCGGAGGTTCACCAATCTGCCGTCGGCAACCGTCTAATGTGGATGATGCTGCGCATCGAAGTCGCTGGAAGCGGTGCGCGAGTTCCAACCTTTGACCGACGGGCTGTACCACCGTTGTTGTAGCAAACGATCAATCAGTGGCGGGATGTCAAGCAGGGCAAGGCTTTCTATCGTCGACGACAATCAATCATTCGATAGAAGGGTGAGCCATGAAGCGAATGGCCAGACCGGAAAACCTTGCTCACCATGATGGAGACCAGGTCGTCGGCGGTGTGCCAATCCCTGCTGAGCAGGTAGGCGGTCCGTCGCCAGCGATCCATCCATGCCTCTACATACGAGGTGAACTCTTCCGCGTCCGTGCGCTTCACAACGGCACAACGTACCGCCGGCAGCCGCAGGTTGCATCGGTCCGCCTCAGCAGTGAATCACGTTTGCCGGAAAATTCACTTTCGTGATTCATCAAGGCTAATCTCCAAATTGCCCGAATGGCACACTCAAAGCTGAGAATTCCGAGGACATGTGGGTATCAGCTGGATGCATGCACTTCACCAACGCTCGTCAGGGCAGTGCAGCATCCACATTAGAAGGAGGAGCCCCGTGCTCCGAATCCGAACTCTGACCCGGGCTGTGATCGTGTCCGCTGTCGCGGCCGGCGGCATGCTCACTCTCGGCTCACCGGCTCAGGCCATCACCATCCCGGTGGCTTGCAGCGAGAACGCGCTCGTCGACGCAGTCAACCTCGCCAACTCCACTTCCGCCGCCGACACCCTCGTATTGGCCGGGGGCTGCACCTATGCCCTGAGCTCCGCCCACGGTGGCCTCCTTAACGGATTGCCTGTCATCACCACTCCCATCGAGATGATCGGCCCAGCGATCATCACCCGTAGCTCGTTGCTGCTCTTCCGGATCGCTGAAGTCAGCGCCACCGGCAACCTCACTCTCACCACCTCGGTCGCCTTCACCAACGGCAGTGTCGTCGGCGACGGCGGCGGCATTCTGAACCGCGGGGCGGTAACCCTCACGCGAAGCAGCCTGAGTGGCAACTTCGCCACACTCAACGGTGGCGGACTGGCCAATGTCGACACGCCGTCGGGCACCGCACCGGCCGCGACGTTCACCAGATCCCCGGTGTCCAATAACACCGCTCTGTTGCGCGGTGGCGGGATCTACAACGGTCTTCGCGGCACATTGACCACTACGGGTGTTTCGGGCAGTCCGCTGATCATTGGCGGCAACGCCGGATCCGAAGGGGGCGGCATCGCCGCGGTCGACTCCACCGCCACCACCCTCACCCGAACCGCTGTAACCGGCAACAACGCGCTCCTGACCGCCGGTGGCGTCTATCGTCAAGGCGGCACCATGACCACG
The DNA here is from genome assembly GCA_003543035.1 of Micromonosporaceae bacterium. Classification (GTDB taxonomy): domain Bacteria; phylum Actinomycetota; class Actinomycetes; order Mycobacteriales; family Micromonosporaceae; genus Rhizocola. Next base: position 4,568 of record DPJL01000116.1, read on the forward strand.
ACTAACTCGCCGATCAGCGCCAACACTCCGAACAACTGTGTCGGCAGCACTCCTGCGGTGCCCAACTGCACCGGCTGACCAAGAATGACGATAGGTGGCAGCGGACATCCGCTGCCACCCATCTGTGTCTGACGTCTATTGAGGCAGCCGATGGCCGATCTTCGCGGCCCGCATAGCGAGTTTGGCTTCCCGCTTGGCTGTCCGGGCGGCTCTGCGTACCGAGCGACCCTGATCTTCGACGAAATGACTGGTCCGCCAGCGCAGACTCGGCTGGCCTTGGGTGTCCGCCGCTGCCAGCAACAATCCGCCCAGCAGGCCGAGGTTCTTCAAGAAATGCACCTTCTGCTGGTACCGCTCAGCGGGGTCATCCACCGTCCAGAAGGGATGCCCGGCGATCGTGGAGGGCACGAGTGAGCCGGCAAGCAGTGCGGCGGCCGGCCGAGGCAGGACTCCGGTGGCGAGCAGAAGCGCCCCGCCGACCTGGATCGCCCCATTGAGCCGGACGAGCGTGCGAGCATCGGTCGGCAGCCGGGGATCGGCCTTCTCCAACAGCGGAGCGAGCCGGTCGGTGACCCGTTTTGCCTTGGGCACCAGCGGCTCCGGGTTGGCCAGGGCACGGGCGCCACTGGCGAAGAAGATGCCGCTGAGCAATACGCGGGCGGTGGTACGCACGGGTCTCATACCGACGTCGTACCCGCCGAGGAGTTAGGTTAATCCGGTGAAGATCGAAGTGCCGTTGACCGTACGGGACATGACGTTTGACGATCTGCCGGCGTGCACCTGGTCGGGCTCGGCGACCCATCTCAAGGCGGTCGGAGTCGCGCTGGACCGTGCCAAGGTGGGCGTCGCCGACTATCTGGTGGTGGGCGAGGAAGCCGTTGCAGTGGATTATGACGTGAGCCCGGGCTCGGGGACGCTGTGGCAGCTGGCCGTCCACCCCACACTCCAGTCGTGCGGCATCGGAACGATCCTGGTCAGGGCACTGGAGGAGCGGATTGCCGCGAGGGGGATGAGCCGGGCGGAGCTCGGCGTGGAACACGACAATCCACGAGCGAAAGCACTCTACGAACGCCTCGGTTATGTGGCCTTCACCCGCCGCGCCGAGGCTTGGGACGCCGAGGCGCCCAACGGAGAGATCATTCGCTATGAAACGGTCTGCGACATCTTGTTCAAGGAGCTCTGAAGCGCGAGCTTGTCGAGCCGGGCCGACACCCCACCCGGGCGGCGCCCGAGCCGGTTGGCGATCTCGCGAATGGAGACTCCCGCCTGGTACAACTCAAGTAGTTGGGCTTCTTGCTCTTCAGTCCATGAGGTGCCCGCATTCGGATGGTCTCGTCGTCGCTCAGCCATCGTGTAGGCGCGCTCATCGAGCGGAACCCCTTGCCAGGCCGCAATACTCGCCAGCTCTGGCTTGAGAATCCGGGCGATCACCGGCAGATCCTCCTTGGCGATGATGCCACTGAGCTCATTGAGCTCGAGAGCGTCAACAGACCCGCTGCGCACGGAAATCTCAGTGCGGCCATCGGCCAGGATCGAAGCGGTGATCTGATAGGTGCGACCGCCATCGGTCACTTCACGTTCCAGCGTCATCTGCGCTGTCGTCTCATCCATGC
>DPJL01000115.1 GCA_003543035.1 Micromonosporaceae bacterium
CGCCATCGGGATCAGCGGGACACCGGCCGCCGCCGCCATCCGCTCAGCGCCGCTCTTGATGTCCTTCACCGTGAAGGACTGGCTGATAGTGGCCTCCGGGAAGACTCCCACCACCTCGCCATCCTTCAACGCCGCCAGTGCGGCCTTGTATGAACCCAGCCCAGCGCTGCGGTCCACCGGGATGTGATGCATGCCACGCATCAATGGACCCGCGATCCGGTTCGCGAAGATCTCCTGCTTGGCCATGAACCTGACCAGGCGTTTCGATGGCTGGGCGCCGAACCCGGCAAATATGAAGTCGAGGTAGCTGATGTGATTGCTGGCCAGCACCGCACCGCCCTGACGTGGAAGATGCTCGCCACCCTCGACCGTGATCCGCAGGTCGAGTACACGGAAAAGAGTCTTGGCCAAACCGATGACCGGCGGATACACCACATCTGACATGGCGCCACACTAGTGCAACCATTCCGAATCCCTATGCGTGTGTGGTGACATGACCAGCCGCGCGGACTTTGACGGCTTCTACCAGGCTCACTTCGGTGACACGGTAGCGATGACCTATGGGTTCACCGCGGATCTCGCCGAGTCACAGGACATCGCGCAGGAGGCTTTCGCCAGGGCCTGGCAGCGTTGGAAAGTGGTTTCCACCTACGAAAATCCGGTGAGCTGGGTCCGCCGCGTTGCCACGAATCTGGCCCATTCCCGATGGCGCCGGCTGAAGGTGGCCTCTGCCTACTTGCTGAGGCAGCGAACTGACGACCTCCCGGATCTCAGCCCCAACCACGTTGATCTGGTCGCGGCCCTGCGCAATCTGCCCGTGGCACACCGCAAAGCCATAGTGCTGCACTACCTGCTCGACCTGCCGGTGGCCGAGGTCGCCGAGGAGCTGGACGTGCCAAGTGGGACGGTAAAGGCCTGGTTGCATCGCGGTCGCGCCTCGCTCTCGGCGGAGCTGGGCGACGAGGTCAGGCGCAATATCTCGCCACCGCCGGTCGAGGAGCTTCGCGAGCGAGCGCAGAAGCAGCAGAGGGCTCGCCGAGCCGCTGCCGCCGCGACGGCGATAGTTGCCGTGGTCGCACTTGCCTTGGCCGGCATCCGGTTGGCGCGAGCCGACGGTCTCGAGCCGCTCCCTCCCGCCAGTCCCAGCCCGTCGCCTTCGCCAAACCCTGTACCCACAAGGCTTTCGCCACCGGGGCGCGCTCCAGCGGTACCCACAAACTGTGTCGTGCAACGCCTGCCGATCCCGGCCGGCGGCGGCGTGGCGAGCTACCTCAGCGCGGGCGACCCAACCGGCAGGTACCTGCTCGGCAACGCCCCTGAAAGCGGGATTTACCTCTGGGACAACGGGAAGGCCGGACCCGTCCTGACGGCGCCGGGCCAGGATGCCACGCCCACCGACGTCAACTCGGCCGGTGTGGCCGTCGGGATCAGCAACCTCAGCTCCGGGCGGTCCGTGGCCTGGATCCTGCGGGACGGAAAGTTCGCCCAGCTTCGGGGCGCCGGAGCCGAAGCGTTGGCCATCAACGAAAACGGCACCATCGTGGGCACGACCAACAATGAGCCTGTGGTCTGGCGCAACGCGGATTCTGAGCCGGAGCCGCTGAAGCTGCCGGCCGGCGAGTCGTTTGGCCGGGCCACCGGGATCAGCGAGGAAGGCCTCATCGTCGGCTACGCCATGCGGGCCAGCCAGGACGCGCCAACGCGAGCCTTGGTGTGGATGACCGACGGCTCGTTCCTTGAGTTGCCGCCTCCTGCCGAGTACGCGAATCCGGCGCCGTTCCAGGTGATGGCCGGCACCATCCGGGGTGAATGGGTGGCCGGGCGAATGTTGACTCAGCGGGGCTCGGATCCCGTCGGCCTGCGGTGGAATCTGCGCACAGGCAAGGTCGAGACAATCCCGGGCGTCCTGTTCATCCTGGCGATCAATGAGCACGGCTGGATGGGAGCGTCGGAGAACACCTTGGAGATCCGATTAAGTCCGGACCACGCGGTGCCGCTCGCCATCGACATTAAGGACGGCAGCAAGGACCCCGCCTATCCCAGCGTCCAGGTGCTCAGCGATGACGGCCGGACGGTAGCTGGCGAGCTGACAATCAAGTACGGCGATGGAACCGAGCAGGCGGCCGTGCTTTGGCGCTGTAACTGAAAACGAAAATGGGGGAGCCGGACCGCATGGCTCCCCCATTCCCTTGTGGAGGTTTAGTGCGCGCCGGCTCCAGTCAGCGCGCGGACCTCCATCTCGGCGTACTTCTCCGGGTCGGCCGGCTCCCTCGAGAGCACGGTGCCCAGCCATCCGAAGAAGAAGCCCGCCGGGATCGAGATGATGCCCGGGTTGGACAGCGGGAACCACTGCCAGTCCTGGGTGGCGAAGACCGAGCCCGCCGTGCCGGAGACCACCGGTGAGAAGAACACCAGCAGGACGGCCGTGCCGAGCCCGCCATAGATCGCCCACGTGGCGCCCCGCGTGGTGAACCTCTTCCAGAACAGGCTGAAGAGGATCGCGGGCAGGTTGCCCGATGCGGCGACCGCAAAGGCCAGCGCCACCAGGAAGGCGACGTTCAGGTCGCGTGCCAGGATGCCGAGCACGATCGAGACCGCTCCAATGAGGACGGCCGAAACCCGTGCCACGACAACCTCTTGCTTCTCGGTGGCATTTCCCTTCTTCACCACGTTGGCGTAGAAGTCGTGCGACAGCGAGGAGGAGGATGCGAGCGTCAGCCCTGCCACCACCGCGAGGATGGTCGCGAAAGCCACTGCGGCAATAACGGCGAGGAAGGTGGTCCCCCCGAATTCACCGCCGAAGTAGCGCCTTCCGAGTTCTTCCGCCAGCTGTGGCGCCGCCGTGTTGCCACCCGGGTTCTGCGCTCGGATCTTTGCCGCGCCAACCAGAGCGGCCGCGCCGAAGCCGAGCGCGAGGGTCATCAGGTAGAAGGTGCCGATGATGCCGATCGCCCAGAGCACGCTCTTACGGGCGACCTTGGCGGTGGGCACGGTGTAGAAGCGGATCAGGATGTGCGGCAGGCCGGC
>DPJL01000119.1 GCA_003543035.1 Micromonosporaceae bacterium
CCCGCAGCTGCACCGCTTTCAAAGCGGATGACCGCCGCCGACCGCTGTCCGCAAAGGGGGTCGCCGACCGTTCAGCGGTCCTCAGGCAGCGCGAATTCTCCTATGTAGATCTCGGCGTCGCCTTACCGTGATCGAGTTCACGCTGAATCTCCTGCTGGAAGGGCAGGACCACGCACGGGGCTAAACAACATCGTCTGTCGATATAAATTGGCAGCATGCGGCGATACCAGATGATGATGTCAGACAGCGTGCTGTGGACCGGTTTCCCGTTCCACGACGACGACGTCGTGATAAGCCCGCCGGCCAAATGCGGCACAAGCTGGATGCAGATGCTTTGCGCTTTGCTGGTCTTCAACTCCACCCGGTTCCCCCGCCGGCTGACCGAGATCTCGCCCTGGCTTGACAACATCACCTATGACTTCGCCGAGACGCTCGCGGCACTGCAAGCACAACAGCACCGGCGTTTCATCAAGACCCACACCCCGCTGGACGGGCTCCCGTTCGTCGAGGGCGTGACCTACCTTTGCGTCGGACGCGACCCACGCGATGTCGGGGTCTCCTTCGACCACGCCGTGGCCAACATCAGCGACCAGACCAGGGCGGCTCTCACGGCCAAGAAGGGTATCGATCGCAGCGCAATGCCGCCGCCGCCCGAAGACCTGCGGGAGCGCTTCTGGCTGTGGGCCGAGGGCGAGTTCGTCAACGGCCCGACCGGGATCGGGAGCCTGGCCAACATGATTCAGCACCTGCAAACGTTCTGGGACAGGCGAAACGAGCCCCAGGTCGCACTGTTCCACTACCACGACCTGCTGACCGACCTGCCCGGCCAGCTCAAGCGCCTGGCCGAGGTGCTGGGCATCGATCTGCCCGCCTCGCGGATCCAGGAGCTTGCCGCCGCGGCCACCTTCGACAAGGTACGCCAACGGGCCGATGAGCTCGCCCCCGGCGTCGACAGCGGACTCTGGCGCGACAACCGCGCCTTCTTCCGCTCCGGCACCAGCGGGCAGTGGAAAGCCCTGCTCGGCCCGCACGACCTGGCTCGCTTCCGCCAGCGGCTGGCCGAGCTGGCCTCCCCCGACCTCATCGAGTGGCTGTACGCCGGCTGGCTGCACCGGCCGGCGGATCAATAGGTCATATCCATCACCTTGCGGACCCGTTAAAGGGTCGCTGCGGCCGGCGATGTCGCGCCAGTAGCTTCGAACCTGGCCAATCGACCGGCGGGCAGCTCTACCAGGTTGCGATGGACCGTCCGCTTGTGTCGCGATCCGAGCGTCCAAAGTCGATCAGTTAGCTGATGTCGGATCTCAACGATCATGTCGTTTGATCAAGGTTCTGACCTGCAGCACGTCAACATGTTTGAGACAGTCCTGCCTACCGGCGTCTCAAACATGTTGGCTTCTTTCTGGATCACCAATAGATGTCTCATTCATCATGTCGGTAGAACCCCGGCTTGACCTGCACGGCGACATTTAGATTGAGACACTTCGACGCAGTTTCTCATCGAGACTGGCATATTTTCGGCTACCTGAAGATTCCAGGGTCCATTTTGGACGTTAACGATCGTCCGCTCACGCCGATGAGCGGGCCGCCCGGTCGGACTCACTCTTGGGGGCCGTCTCCCGTTCCAGCCAAGCGCTCGCGACTCAGATACCGAACCGGTTTGCCGAGCGACTCCGCGTAGGCAATCTCCCGTCGGGTTGACTCACCTACGTAGCCGCCCGGATCCACGATGTACACCTCGTCAGCCATGCGAATCTTTTGGAAGTGCACGCCGCCGAGCCGCCCCTTCAGGTCCGAGCTGTCGGCTGTCCAGTCGTAGTCCGGCAGATCGGGGAGGCTGAACATTCCGAGGCTGATCACGACGCAACCTTCCATCGTGAGCCGCTGGTTGACCTCCGCGAACTCAGCCTCAAACTTGGTCGAGCCGCAGAGCGTGATGACCTTCGCCTCACCCTCGGCCGACTGCGGCGCCTGCTGGTCTTCCATGAGGTTCATGATCGGTGAACGGGCAGGACAAAGTCTATCGCCGCCCCCTGGACGTCCGCTCATGCCGCGGATCGGGCGCGGACCCGGCCGCTCGTCGGGACGGGAAACCGGTGCTGTCCGCGACCGGCATAGGCTACCGTGACGCGGTGACCGAGTCGGTTCCGACGCTCGTCGAGCTGCCACGACCGAGGGCGCTCACCGAGGCCGAGCATGCGTTGATGGTCCGGCTCGTGACGTTCGCCGATGTCCCGAGCCTCAGCGAACAGGTCGCGACGGTGCGCGTCGTGTCCACCTGCGACTGTGGCTGCGCGTCGGTCGGACTGCACACCGAGGGACCGCAGGTGCCCGCAACGGCTGTTGCGCGGCTCAGTGACACCGGGCGTGACGACTACTTCGCTGTGTCCGCGTCTGACGGCGGCGACGTCAGCCTCGTGCTGCACGTCCTCAGCGGGTTCGTCGGAGAGCTGGAGATCTTCGCGGGCCAGGGCGTGCCAGTAGCCGCGCCACACGCCGACACTGTGATCAACATCTGGATCGGATGACGTCCGCGTTACCGCCAGGGCCGCCAGGCATCGACGACGCGGACAGCGACACCCCTGCATGCAAGGTCACAGCGCGGCCAATAGCACCAGCATGACATCCGGATCTGGCGCTGTGCGGGTATCCAAAGTGGATCATCCTGCCAGATTAGTTGACCTCGAAATCGTAGATCCATTGAGAAAAGTCAGGTCCAAATGAGACGAAAGTCCTGCTGAGGAAGTAACAATGTCTCAATCTCTCTGGCGCACAGCGAAATCCGCCAGACCGCAACGCACCCGACCGAGAAATTGCCATGATCACTGAGATCGGACACGGGCAAACCGTCTAGTCTCAGCCAGGTGCGCAATTGCGCACCGAGTGCACATGAATTTTGAGATTTGCGCAGAAACTTTGAGACTCTACAACAGCTCGACGGGTAGGCCGCGGGCTCAGCGGAAGTCGCGGGAGGTCGGCTTGGTGGCAATCTTCAACGGAGTCAACCGATCTGCCACCAGGTTGAGCACCCCGGACACGCTTTCCAGGCGACCACGCACCAGCAGTGCCGCACTCATTAAGGCCACCTTGCGATAGCGCTGCCACAACCCGGGTGAGCAGACCACATTGAGCATGCCGGTCTCGTCCTCGAGATTGACGAAGGTGATCCCGCCAGCGGTGGCGGGGCGTTGCCGATGCGTGACCAGGCCGCCGACCAGGACGCGGGAGCCGTGCTCTACGCCGCCCAACCGGGCCACCGAAAGCGCGCCCTGCTCATCCAACTGGGTGCGCACTATCCTGATTGGATGATTGTCCGGTGACAATCCGGTCGCCCACACATCGGCCACCAGCTGGTCCACCTCATCCATCTCGGGCAGCTTTGGCGCCAGTACTCCGGAAATGGTGTGGGGAAGGCGATCTGAGCGCTCCTGGGCCGCGGCCCCTGCCGCCCACAGCGCCGCCCTTCGGTCCAAACCGAAGCAGGCAAAGGCATCCGCGGTGGCCATGGCTTCGAGCTGGGTGGCGGGCAGGCCGGTGCGCCGGGCCAGATCCGGCAGGTCGAGATATGGGCCGCCGCGCTCGCGCTCGGCCACTATCGCCTCGGCCCTTTCTTCGCCCAGCGTGCGAATGGAATCCAGCCCCAGCCGCACCGAAGGCCCGCCCGCTCCCCAATGCGACGGAGGTGTCCCCGGTCCCCCGGCCTGCACCCCGCGATCGCCTTCGAGGGTCGCCTTTACCGCGCTGAGATTGAGATCCGGGCGGTCGACCAGTACCCCGTGCCGGCGCGCATCGTCCACAAGCGACTGTGGCGAGTAGAACCCCATCGGTTGCGCACCAAGCAAAGCGGCGCAGAACGCGGCCGGATAGTAGCGCTTAAGCCAGGCGCTGGCGTAGACCAGATAGGCGAAGCTGATCGCATGGCTTTCCGGGAAGCCGTAGTTGGCAAAGGCGGCGAGCTTGCCGTAGATGTCATCGGCCAGCTCGCCTTCGATCCCGTTGCGCTGCATGCCATCGTAGAGGCGGCCTTTCAGCTTCTCCATCCGCTCCGCGGATCGCTTGGAGCCCATGGCCCGGCGCAGCTGATCGGCCTCCACCGCGGTGAAGTCGGCGACGTCGATGGCCAGTTGCATCATCTGTTCCTGGAACAACGGCACGCCCAGGGTGCGGCCCAAAGAGTTGTGCATCAACGGATGCGGGATGTTCACCTCTTCGAGTTTGTTCTTGCGCCGGATGAACGGGTGCACCGAGCCGCCCTGGATCGGCCCCGGCCGGATCAGCGCCACCTC
>DPJL01000258.1 GCA_003543035.1 Micromonosporaceae bacterium
GCTGGAGTGTGGTGAGTGTCCCGGCCTCGCTTCCGGTGGGCACCAACGTAGTCCGGCTCGCCTCCACCACAACCAACGGCCCGGCGAACATCGACTCGCTGGCCACTGGCGACGCACCACCGCCGACCGGGCGGGACTGGTCCGATGAGATGGTCCGCTCCACCATGCAGCGCTACACCCCGGCCACCATCGGCGGCTGGAGTTACCCGGTGGCGCTGTACCTCTACGGCCAGTATCACGTCTATCTGCGTACCGGGAATCCGGCGCGGCTGACCTACATCCGTCAGTGGGCGGACCGTTTCGTCGGCTCAGATGGCAGCATCGGCAACAGTTTCAACAACCTCGACAGCATGCTCGGCGGACGGGTGCTGTTGATCCTTTACAAGGAGACCGGTCTCGCCAAGTACCGGACAGCGGCCCTGAAGATCCGAAACCGGTTCGCCACGTATCCGAAGACGTCGGATCCCAGGTACCCGCCAATTGGTGGTTTCTGGCATTCGACAAGCGAAAGCCGGCAGGGTCAGCTCTGGGCCGACGGGGTCTTCATGTCCATGCCGTTCCTCGCCGAGTGGGGCCGCGATGCCGCGTCGTCCACATCGGACAGAGATGCGGCCTGGAACACGGCCACTGAACAGATGGTCATCTACGGCACGCATCTGCAGACCGCCAACGGTTTGCTGAAGCACGCCTATGACGAACCGCGCGACGAGTCGTGGTCGGACAACACCACGGGTCTGTCACAGGAATACTGGTGCCGCGCCATCGGCTGGTATGGCATGGCAAGTCACCAGATCCTTGACATCATCCCGGCCAACCACCCGCGCCGCGCTCAGATGATCACGATCGTGCAGAACCTGGTGCGTGGCTTCAAGACCTATCAGGACTCGAGCACGGGCCGCTGGTTCCAGGTCGTCGACAAGGGCCACCTGTCCGACAACTGGACCGAGACGTCCTGCTCGGCGATGTACACCTACACGATCGACCGAGCCATCGAGAAGGGTTATGTCTCGGCGACCGATTACCAGAACAACTCCGATCGCGGGTTCCAAGGAGTGCTCAACAAAATCAGGCTGGGCACCGACAACCTGACTTATCTGGACACCATCTCCGAGGGCACCAACGTCGGAAACTACGCCTACTACCGAGACCGCGCCCAGCGCACGAACGACAACCACGGCACGGGCGCCTTCCTCATCATGTTCGAGCAACTTCGCAGATAGCCGATTACGGCTGCGTCGCGCCGGGTCAGCGGCGCAGCCTCTAACATGGCCGGTATGAACGGCAAAGCGCGGCTAAGCGGCGTCGCACTCGAGTGCCCGGATCCGGCTTCCCTGGCTGAGTTCTACAGCGCTGTCACGGGGTGGCCTGTCGTGTACAGCAATCCGGACTGGTACTCGATCAGCGAAGGCGACGACTTTCATCTGTCCTTTCAGCGCTCGCCCGGATACCAGCCTCCGGTCTGGCCCGATCCGGCTTCCTCCATGCAGTTTCACCTTCACTTCCGCGTCCCCGATCTGGAGGCCGCGCACCGCAACGTGCTCGCTCTAGGCGCCACCCACCTCGACGGCATCGTCTTCGCCGACCCCGCCGGCCATCCATTCTGTTTGGTGGCAACAAAGGAGGAGTCTTGATCGCGCGCATATGGCGAGGCTGGGTTCGTACCGAGCAGGCCGGCGCCTATGTGGAATACATCAATGCCACCGGGATGGCTGAATACCTTCAGACTCCGGGGAACCGTGGCGCCCAGATGCTGACCCGCGACCTCGGCGGCGGCCGAACCGAAGTGCTGACGTTGAGTTGGTGGGACTCACTTGAGAGCATCAAAGCCTTTGCGGGCGAGGACATCAATGTCGCGGTCTACTACCCCGAGGACGACGAATACCTCATCGCCCACGAAGACACCGTCACCCACTTCGAAGTCGCCAGCTCTGCCCCAAATCCAAGCGACTAACCTCGCCGGCTGGGCGCCCGACCGTCACGTGGCAGACGTCAGATGCCCTCGCCCCCGAACCGGATACCGGATCATTGCTTCTTGCACACGGAAAGGTAGATCCGGTTCCTTGTTGACCTCAAAGCCAAGGGAGACATAGAACTTGGTGAGCTGTGCGATATCGGCACCCCAGTGAGCGGAGGGCGTTAGCTCTAGCGTGACGCGGGCGCAGTCGGCCCACTGACACAGCTCAGTCATGACCTTCCGTGCCCGGCCTTGACCTGATCGCACAGCCAATAGCGCACAGATTGCTACGTGGGAGCCACGAGCCAGAAGCTTGAGTTGCATGCGGTAGAACAACCAGGCCCATTCCATGAAGCCGGCCAGGATGAGGTCACGGCGTGTTCGGTCGAGGAGACCCCAGGTTTCACAATCACAGACACGCATGGCCGGCACTTGGCCGACACGCACGATGGTCAGTCGTCTTCTTCTCAGGTTGACTGCGATCATCACGGCTTCCCTAGGAATAGACCTTGACAAGGAGCTGGTCAGCTTCGACGTTTACGAAGGTGCCGGGCTTGGCGGTACCGCCGCGAACAAGAATGCACTGGATTCGGCCATCATCGGCCTGAGCGACAATGCGGCCGACGGCATCGGAGTGAGCGAGCACGCTCAAGGCCACGAGATCACCAATGCTGACCGACTCATTGGCACGGGTCGTCCAGAGGCTCATCGCCACCACCTCACTCCGAGATCGAGCGGGCGGCGTTCCAACTGCCCGGCTGGGCCCTCCACAAGCGGTAGTTCCGACGTCTGGCCAGGGCTCCAGCCATGGTCAACGAGGCAGTCTCGCAAGATTTGGATGACAGTGGTGGAATTGTTCCACGCTGGACGCTCACGGGAATCGTCTATAGACGATTCGGAGGAGTAAGCGGCGACGCTAGCCATCCTGTTGTGCGGCATGGATACTGACCTCCTCGGCGGACCTAAGATCTCTAGCGGAGCCCGGCTAGCGTCGGCACGCGAGAGACGCCAGACGGACTCCTGAAAGGCATCGAGACAGTCAGACGCCACGGCGGGTTCGGCGAGCCGTCCGTGCGCGTCTGCGGTGCCGAACAGGTGCCAGGGCAGAAGGCTGTGCTGGCGCGCTGTGTGGCTAAACTCGCGCAGCCGGAAGCAGCAGGCATCATGTTCGGCGGTCAGCTGCCCGGTGACGGTGCTCTTGCCAGCTCCGGGTGGGCCGATCAGAGCGATGAAGCCTCGCATGCTGGCCCTCCTTTGGGCGTGTGGAATCTGCCGCGTCGACTGGCAATGTCGAGCGGCGAGCTGGGATATGGAGTCCTGTTAGGCGTTGATGCGCTGGGATCGAGGGCTTGGCAGTGGGTTGAACCCGGCCGGTATGTCTAATGTGGGCAGTGGATTTCCGAGGATCCGGTACATGCGTCGTTGCCCTGCGAAGGCGGATCGGCCGTGAAGCCACCTGGTGTTGCACAACATGTAGCCCTGTCCTGGCCCCAACTCGATGGTGATCGCGCAGTCGCGCACCATCCGCTGAAGCTCACTAAGCCTGTAAGTGAGTTGCGGCGAGAACCGGGCCAGCGCATCGGTGCGGAGCCGCACGGTGACCCGGCCGTCTTCGCCGGCCCCGAACACCGAGGCCAGATGCCCGGACGCGCCTCCGAATAGGACGGAGCGCGGCGCACACAGCAGCTCAAGCAGCTCCGGCTGTTGCTCGGAGACACGCTGGTAGACCAGGTGGCCGTCGGCTAGCACGCAGGCCCCGCCCTCGGAAGCGGCGGTGACACAGGCCAGCATCATCAGTTGCGGCGGGTAAGCAACCGTCGAGCTTTCGGTGTGCAGGTCAAGGCCATCGTGGCCGAATCCCGCCATGCCGGGGGTGCGCGAAAGGTCGCCGCGGTCGGCCACAACCGTGACGCTATCTGGCTCGCTGTCCCGGTGTGGCCACACGTCCATTACTTGCTGGGCAAGACGTGTCGCCGCCCCCCGATCGGATACGCCGCCGAACGTGGCAAGACCGTGCTCACGCAGGCGGCAGGCCAGCCGGTCGGCGGCTGTTGGCCCGGTCACCTCAACGGCATAGTCCGCGAAAGCATCTGGCAATTCCCTCACCTCGATCACTTGAACTACGACCACAGTCAGCCATAGGTTTCGATCAAGCAATTGACAAACTGTCAGGCCGACCGCCCCGGTAACCTGCGGCGAACGGTCGGCGCAGCGTGTTAACGTCCGCATGACCCCAGCGGCAGGAGGAAGCAAACATGTACACACCTCACACCTTCCCCGTGTCCGTCAAAGGTGTGTGCGTGCGCGACGGCCGGGTGCTGTTGCTGCACAACGAACGCGACGAGTGGGAACTGCCCGGCGGCAAACTCGAGCTCGGTGAGGACCCGATCGAATGCGTCACCCGGGAGATCAGTGAAGAAACAGGCTGGACCGTCGACGTCGGCTCGATCCTGGACTGCTGGCAGTACCACATCCGCGATGGCGTCGACGTGCTGATCGTGACCTACGGCTGCCACGTCACCGGCGACTCGCCAGTACAGGTCAGCCACGAGCACAAGCAGGCTGACCTCTTCACACTTGCCGAGGTCGAAGACCTGCCTATGCCGCAGGGATACCGGCGCTCCATCCAGGAATGGTTCACCCAGCAAGCACTCGCGCCAAGGTAGAGCCATGCAGTGCCGGGCCTGTGGAGCAAACGCCGATCTGCCCGGCGGTCCGGCGCTATGCCCAGCGTGCCTGGCCGTCACCGGAGGCGAACTCGCCACCGGCAGCAAGGTTTCCTCGTCGGCGTTGTGGCTCTGGACATCAGCCCCAGCGCGGCAGGCTCTGGCCACCGGCGACCTCGGAGTCATCATCAAAGCCTGGCGGGCTGCCACCGGCACCAATCAGCGCACGCTGGCCGAAGACATCGGTTATGACCCGACCTACATTTCGATGATCGAAACCGGGCGCCGCGACATCGTCGATGTCGACAGCCGCCGCCGGTTCGCCAAACACCTCGGCATACCACCGCGCATCATCGGCGTGACCGATGCCCACGACGCCGACCACATCGCCATGCTCCAATTCGGGCATTCGACTCTGCGCCTGGCCACGCTCGCCCGTCGCAACGGGCAGGGCGCAACGGCCGTCAACGAGCTATGGCCTCTCGTCGCGCGGCTGGAAGCCCGGACAGAGCAAGGCCTGGTGGACCGAGACCTGCTGATCTTGCTTTCGCGGGCTCGTGCGGAGCTCGGCGTCTCCCTGGGATATGTGCTGCCCGAAGAGCGCCTCGCGGCTGCCGTGCGCTGGACCGGCAAAGCACTGCACATCGCCGAACGGCTCGAGGACACCAACCTGCACGCCTACACGTTGCGCGTGCACGGCAACGAGCTGCGTAAGGCTGGCCGACTGCCAGCCGCGTTTGCCCGCCTCACCCACGCGGCAGCCATCACCAGCCCCGAGCGCCGGGCGGCAGTCTTGCTGCAGCTCGCGCGAATAACCCATGATCCCGACGCGTTTGATGCCACGATCGCCGAACTGCGAGGGCTCGCCGAGTGCAAGGCCTCTGGCGACGAGGAAGGCCTGCTCAACCCGACGGCGATACGTGAAGCGCATCTTCGCGGCCTACTGGCCACCGGCCGCACTCGGCCAGCTACCAACCTGCTCGACCACCCGGCGGCTTCCGGATGGGTCCCGCCGCAATGGCGCATCATCGAACGGATCACCATCGCAGAGGTACTCATCGCCAGTGGCGACCCATCCAGTGCCCAGACCGAGTTGGCCGCAGCGATCGCCGCTGCAGAAGAGCACCGCCTGCCGCACCAGCTGCAGCGTGCCAGCCGTGCCGCCGTCGGCACACTCCCCGGCATTGCGATGCAGGCCCACTTGGCGCTCCAGCGGGTGACTACCCTTCCGCCATAACGGCTTCCAGATCCTGCCGTGGTCTGAAGACAACGCCGTCAAAGAAAGAGGCGGCGGCCATGGCCCAGCTCGTGACCGGCTATACGTTTCGGCCCATCCAGCAACCCGACACCGACCGTGAGTTGTTCCGGGAGATCCGAGAGCTCCGCAAGGTCACGTTCGCTTGGCAGTTGGCCGGTGAGCGTGAAGATATTGCGGAGCAAGCGAAATACCGACTCGCTTGTTTGCGTGGGGAGCATGGGCCTCGGCCGTGGGATGGACTGGAGTGCCGTAAGTCCCGCGAGCGACGGTCTTCCCAGATCGCGTTGCGACCTCGGCAGAAGAGTTTGACGAAGCGGCCAGCGACATCGCCAACCCAACACGACGAGCCAGCCTCCGCATCGCAGACCAACGAGCGATACACGACCGCACGAACCAAAGTCAGTGACGTTGTTCGCCTTATGATTGCACCGAGCATGAGTGGTCGATTCGGCAGCCTCAGAAAAACGAGATAACGAATGTTCGGCGCCTCACCTACACAGGACTCGACCGCCGCTGCAACCGGACCATAGTTGCCCTGGAGGCACGGATCTGACCAACTTTGGACGGCGACTCCTCAGTTAGCCGGCACGTCGCCTGGCTTCATCGGCCAGCCGCTGGAAACGGCGAGCCCGTTGTTCGTTGAAACGACGGCGCATCCGGGCCACGGCCTCATCGGTAACCGTGTAGCCGTGATCTTGAAGCATTTCATCAATGTCGCGATGGCGCTCACGCATCTGAATTCCTCACCAGTATTGAGCTAGAGGACTCGGCGCAGCCAGTCTTCAACGCCGGCAACGTGGACGGCGGCCCATGAGCGAGCTACTTCGGCTTGGCGTGACGCAAGGGCTTGGTGGATCGCGCGATGCTGATCCTGCGTGCGGGTGGTGGCGCCTTCTTCGGTCAGTCCACGCCAGACCCGGGCCCGCAACGTTGGTGCCGAAAGGCTGTCGATGAGCGAGGCGAGCACCGCATTGCCTGAGCCGAAAGCGATCCGCCGGTGGAACTCGAGGTCCTTTTCGATCAGATCGTTGATGTCCTTGGCGTTGTCCATCGCCTCGAGCAGCACACCGAGCTCGGCGATTTCCTCGTCGCGCATGCGATGCGCCGCCATCGCGGTGGCGGCGGGCTCGAGAATCCGCCGCACCTCCAACAGGGCGAGCACGCTGTCGTCGCGATGGAAGTCGAGCACGAAGCCGACCGTGTCCAGCAGGACCTCGGGCTGAAGGCTCGTGACGTAGGTGCCGTCGCCTTGGCGCACATCGAGCACACGGATGAGCGAGAGGGCTTTGACCGCCTCGCGCAATGAGTTGCGGGACAGGCCCAGGCGTTCGGCGAGATCAACCTCCTTGGGCAAGCGATCTCCCGGACGCAACTCGCCCTTGACGATCATCTCTTTGATCCGTTCGATCGCCTCGTCCGTAAGCGCCATGGGCAAAGGATAGGCGAGCCCGGCCCCGTAAGATACATTGGATGTCTGATTATGGTCCACAATCCCGACGGGCGGGGTCCTGGCCGGTTTACGCGCTAAAACGGCCATCCGTCCTGAGTGATCACTCAGAGACATAGGATGTTACCGCAATGCTTCAGATCGTTGGGATCGAGTGCCACGACGTAAGGTTTCCCACTTCAGTCGGGTTGCATGGCTCGGATGCCATGAACAAAGACCCCGACTATTCGGCGGCCTACGTGGTGCTGCGCACAAATTCCACGGCGGAGGGGCATGGCTTCGCCTTCACGATCGGCCGGGGTAATGAGGTCGTCTGCGCGGCGATCCGGGCGCTTGAGCCTTACCTGATCGGTCTCGACGTGGCATCCGTCGCGGGCGACCTTGGCGAATTCGGCCGGCGGCTCACCCACGACTCCCAGCTGCGTTGGCTCGGCCCGGAAAAGGGTGCCATGCACATGGCGAGCGCCGCGGTCATCAACGCGATGTGGGATCTGATCGCCCGCCAGGCCGGAAAGCCTGTGTGGCGAGTGCTTTCGGAGATGTCACCGGAGCAGATCTCGGATCTCGTGGACTGGCGGTACATAGAGGACGCGCTCAACCCGGCCGAAGCCGTCGAGCTGTTGAAAGCCGCCGAGCCGGGCCGGGCCGGGCGGATAGCCAATTTGGAGAGTGGCGGTTATCCCGCCTACGCCACGTCGCCGGGCTGGCTCGGCTATGCCGA
>DPJL01000382.1 GCA_003543035.1 Micromonosporaceae bacterium
TTCGACGGCATCGACATCGACTGGGAGTACCCGAACGCCTGTGGCCTGTCCTGTGACACCAGCGGCTTCGCTTCCTTCCGGACCTTGATGTCGGCATTGAACACCCGGTTCGGCAGCCAACTGGTGACTGCGGCCATCACCGCCGACGGCACCACCGGCGGCAAGATTGACGCAGCCGACTATGGCGGCGCCGCACAGTACGTCGACTGGTACAACGTCATGACGTACGACTTCTTCGGCGCCTGGGCCGCCTCCGGCCCGACCGCCCCGCACTCGCCGCTGAGCTGCTACTCGGGCATTCCCATCGCGGGCTTCTGCTCCGAGAACGCCATCACCAAGCTCAAGAGCAAGGGCATCCCGGGTAGCAAGCTGTTGCTCGGCATCGGGTTCTACGGCCGAGGCTGGACGGGCGTCACGCAAAGCGCGCCCGGTGGTTCGGCAAGCGGCCCGGCTCCTGGCACCTATGAGCAGGGCATCGAAGATTACAAGGTAATCAGCTCTCGCTGCCCGGCGAACGGCACCGTAGGCGGCACCGCATACGCCTACTGCGGCGGTCAATGGTGGAGCTATGACACACCCAGCACCATCGGCGGGAAGATGAGCTACTCCAAGGGCCAAGGCCTCGGTGGCGCGTTCTTCTGGGAACTCTCCGGTGATACGACCGGCGGTTCCCTCATCACAGCGATGAAGAACGGTCTCGGATAGCATCTGTCCTTCCAGGTAGCCCGGCCGCACCCGCGGCCGGGCTATTTTGGTGGAGCCATGACTGACTTTGCTGAGCAGATCCGTGCCTTGCCAGACGAGGCTCTCGCCGCGCTGCTGCGACTGCGGCCGGATCTGCTTGTGCCGACCCCGAGCGACACCTATTCGCTGGCCGTCCGGGCACAGTCCAAGGTCTCGGTCGCCCGTGCCCTCGACGGCATGGATCAATTCACCCTCGAGATCCTCGACGGGCTGCGGCTGCTGCCGGCACCCTCCCTGTCCGAGGTGCTTGCTCTTGCCAACAATCATCCGGGTGTACCGGATGCGGTCGGCCGGTTGCGATCCCGTTTCCTGATCCATGGCGACCTGGCGGAGCTTGACCTGGTACCAGCCATAGAAGAGGTTTGTTCGCCCTTTGTCGCGGGCTTGGGGCGCCCCGCGGCCCGGCTCGACCCGGAGGTCGCGGAGCTGATGAGCGACCCGGCCAAGATGCGCCGCACCCTGCTCAGCGCCCCGCCGCAGGCTCGAGCGGTGCTGGACCGGCTCGCCGAGGGACCGCCGGTGGGGACGATGTCGACCACCACCGAGGCGGTGGCCTGGCTGCTCGAGCATCACCTGCTCGCCGAGGTCGCCGAAGGGATGGTGGAGTTGCCGCGCGAGCTTGGCCTGCTTTTGCGCCGCGAGCTGGGCCCGTTGGGCCGGTTACATCCCGATCCGCCGGCACCTGCCACGGTCGCGAAGGAGCAGTCCACTGTGGACCGTGCCGGAGCCGGGCAGGCCATGAGTGCGGTCCGGCATACCGAGGATCTGCTTGAGGCGCTTGCGGCCGAGGCCGCACCCGTGTTGCGGGGCGGTGGGCTGGGCGTGCTGCCCTGGCGCAGGCTCGCCAAGACGGCCGCAGTGTCCGAACAGGACGCCGCACTGTTCCTCGAAACCGCTTATGCGGCAGGACTTATCGGCGAGCTGGAGTCGTCGACCGAGACCGTCTTCGCACCCGCTGCCGGGTATGACCAGTGGCGCTCGGCGCCGGTGGCGCAGCGCTGGGCCAGGCTCGCCAACGCGTGGCTCGCCATGTCACGTCAGGTTTCCCTGGCCGGGCAACGAGATGAGCGGGATAGGCCGATGACTGTCCTATCACCACAGTTGGAGCGGGCCAGCGCCCCAGCAGTACGTCTTGCGACCCTTCGAGAACTGGCCGCCTGGCCGGCAGCTCCCACTGCTTCCTCGAAGTCGCTCACCGAAAACGGTGCGCGCACACCGAAAACCATCAGCGGCTCGGAGAGCATAGGCGGCACAGCGCCGAATGCGGACGAGTTGATCGAGCTGCTGAGGTGGCGAGCGCCGCGGCGGATGCGAGGGCGTGAGGAGTCCTATCGCGAGGCGCTGCGTGAAGCGGCAACCCTTGGCCTGACTGGGCTTGACGTGATGACGACCTATACGCGGGCGCTGCTGACCTCGCTGACCGTGGTCGAGGAAGATCCATTGGGACTGCGCCCGGAAGGGGTCCGGCCGCCCGAGCAGACACCGACAGTGGTGGCTTTGACCGAGCTGCTGCCGCCGCCAGTCGATCATGTGCTCGTGCAAGCCGACCTCACGGTCGTGGTGCCCGGCCCGGCCGAGCCGGCTCTGGCCGGTGAGCTCGAGCTGGTGGCCGAGCATGAGTCGGGGGGTGGGGCCAGCGTGTATCGGGTCACCCCGGCCAGCGTTCGTCGCGCGCTCGACGCGGGGTACTCCGCCCATGATCTTCACGCGCTCTTTGCCCGGCGCGCCAAAACGACTGTGCCGCAAGGGCTGACGTACCTTATCGACGATGTTGCCCGTACCCATGGGGGGCTTCGCACGGGAGCGGCCGGCGCCTATCTCCGCAGCGACGACGAGGGCCTTATCGCCGCCGCACTGGCCGACCGCTCGCTCACCGATCTACAGCTACGCCGGCTGGCCCCGACCGTGCTCGTGACGCCCTACACGCCTGGACGGCTGCTCGCGTCACTGCGCGAGGCGGGTTACGCCCCGGTGCCCGAGGACGCCTCCGGCGCGGCTGTGCTGACCAAGCCCCGCGTGCGGCGGGCTCCGGCACGCGCCGGCTTGGAGCCGCAACCCGACCTCGATCTCACCCCGGTCCGCGTGCTCGGGCTGGTGGAGGAGCTGCGGCGGGGTGACGTCCGGATGCGGGTGGCCCGGCGGGCACCGGCTGAGGTTCGGGCCGCGGCGGGTCACCCGATGTCGAGCCTGACCGCGGTACAGGCGCACAGTCAGGCTCTTTCGGTGCTACAGCAAGCAGTCCGGGACAAGGTCAAGGTGTGGGTGGGGTACGTCGACGCCCACGGATCAGCGGCTTCTCGGCTGGTCAGGCCGGTCTCGATCGGAGCCGGCTATCTACGGGCCGAGGACGACCGGACCCAGATGCTGCACACCTTTGCCCTTCATCGCATCACAGCGGCTGCCCCGGCCGATAATCTGGGGAAGTGACGGAACCGGAGTCTGAGCGGGGCGGGTCGTCCCGCAATCTCGTCCTGATCGCGTGCGTGGTGGCGGCGGGCCTGGTGGCCTGGTTCTTCGTCGCCTGGCTCGCGCTGGACCGCAACGTCGTGGACGCGGCCGGCCAATCCGTTGGCAGCGGGCTGTTGTTACTGCTGATCGTGTCAATCGGCGGAATGGTGCTTAAGCGGGGCTGATCTTCAGCCCCGCTCCCCCCCGTTAACTGCTAAGACGTTGACCGGGCAGCCAATGGTTGGAATCAATTTGTTCAGGTTCCTGCCCGATGGCCGAACACGACTACCGAGGTGCCTTCGACCATCTGGTCCCAGTACTCCCGGGCGTCCGCCGGCAGCAGGTTGACGCAGCCGTGCGAGCCCAGCCAGACATGGTGCAGATAGCTCGTGGTCTCGTGGAAGCCGATGTCGCCGTTGAAGGACTGCCAGTAGGGCAGCCAGACCTTGTAGGGCTTCGACCAATCCTTCAACGAGCGCCAATCCACCTCGTAGTAGCCCGTGGGGGTGGCGAAGTCCTTCATCCCGGTCCTGGTCACGGTGGGGCCGTGCACGACCTTCCCGTTGCGCATGAGCCACGTCGTCTGGTTGGTCAGGTCGACGCAGGCGGTCAGGCCCCGCCCAGCATCGCATCGAGAAGGATCACTGGCCAGGAGGCGCTGGGCGACCGAGTTGGTGGCTGCCCCGGCGATGCCGTCCACCGGCCGCAGACCGAACCGATCCTGGAAATTCTTGATAGCCGCACAATCCGCGTCCGACTGCTCACCGTCCACGGTCACCGGGCCAAAGTCGGCCATCGTCGCGAGCGCCTCTTCGACCTCCTGCTGGAACTTTCCGATGGCCTCGCAAGCCTGCTTCGCCTCAGGGGTTGGAGTCGGGCTGGGCGTCGGCGACGGCTCGGTCAAACTTGGCGCTACCGGGGTCAGCGTGGGCCGCGCCTGCGGCTCGGCCGCCGCGGACGGACTGCAGGCAGCGAGCGCTATTGCTAACACCGCCCCAAGCGCTACATGTCGCATATTCCTCCTCCCCCGTGGAACTGCGAATCCTAGCTGGCAAACTGGAGTGTTACCGCTGATCGGAGACGTGAGAATGACCGCAGGCCCCCTGATCGTGCAATCCGATAAAACGCTGCTCCTCGAGGTGGACCACGCCGACGCGACGGCCTGCCGGATGGCCATCGCCCCCTTCGCCGAGCTCGAGCGCTCACCCGAACACGTCCACACCTATCGATTGACTCCACTGGGGCTCTGGAACGCGCGAGCGGCCGGGCATGATGCGGAGCAGGTTGTCGACGCTTTACTGCGATTCAGCCGGTACCCGGTGCCGCATGCCCTGCTCGTGGACGTCGCCGAGACGATGGACCGGTACGGGCGGCTACAGCTCGTGAACGACCCCGCCCACGGACTCGTGCTACGAGGTCTCGATCGCGCGGTGCTCGTCGAGGTGGCCCGCTCGAAGAAGCTCGCCGGGATGCTCGGCCCCCGCATCGACGATGATCTCATCAGCGTTCACCCCTCCGAGCGCGGCCGGCTCAAGCAGGCTCTGCTCAAGCTGGGCTGGCCGGCTGAGGACCTCGCCGGATACGTGAACGGCGAGGCTCACGCCATCGAGCTGCGCCAGGAGGGCTGGCATCTGCGTTCCTACCAGGAGCAGGCGGTAGAACACTTCTGGGCCGGTGGCTCGGGTGTGGTCGTGCTGCCCTGTGGCGCGGGCAAGACTCTGGTCGGGGCGGCCGCGATGGCTCAGGCCAGCGCGACCACGCTGATCCTGGTGACCAATACCGTGGCGGGGCGGCAGTGGAAGCGCGAGTTGCTCGCGCGGACTTCGCTGACCGAGGAGGAGATCGGCGAGTACTCGGGCGAGCGCAAGGAAATCAGGCCGGTCACCATCGCCACGTACCAGGTGCTCACGATGCGGCGCGGGGGTGTCTTCCCGCACCTGTCCGTTTTCGACGCCCGCGACTGGGGCTTGATCATCTACGACGAGGTGCACCTGCTCCCCGCCCCGATCTTCCGCTTCACCGCCGATCTGCAAGCGCGACGCCGATTGGGGCTTACCGCCACCCTCGTCCGCGAAGACGGCAAGGAAGGCGATGTGTTCAGCCTGATCGGGCCCAAGCGTTTTGACGCGCCCTGGCGCGACATCGAGGCGCAGGGCTGGATCGCACCCGCGGACTGCACCGAAGTCCGGGTCACCCTCACCGACGAGGAACGGATGGCTTACGCGGTCACCGAACCCGAAGACCGGTACCGGGTAGCCGCCACCGCGGCCAGCAAACTCCCCGTGGTCGAGGCGATCGTGGCCAAGCACTCGGACGACCAGGTGCTCGTGATCGGGGCGTACCTGGATCAGCTGCACGAGCTGAGCGACCACTTGGACGCGCCAATGGTCCACGGCGGCACGACAAACAAGGAACGCGAGCGACTCTTCGACGCCTTCCGCGACGGCAGCATTCGCACCCTGGTGCTGTCCAAAGTGGGCAACTTCTCCATCGACCTGCCCGAAGCGACTGTGGCCGTTCAGGTTTCGGGCACCTTCGGCTCGCGTCAGGAGGAGGCGCAACGGCTGGGAAGAGTGTTGCGGCCCAAGAAGGACGGGCGGCAGGCCCACTTCTACACGGTCGTCTCGCGCGACACGATCGACACCGAGTATGCGGCGCACCGCCAGCGGTTCCTCGCCGAGCAGGGCTATGCCTACACCATCGTTGATGCAGATGACGTTCTTACGTAAGCAAACCGGCGTGCAGGTCGCCCATCTTTTCGACCCGGTCCGCAACGGTGCGCAGGTTGAGGTCGGCGGCGGTGAAGTCGCCGGACTCAACCTCCTCCCAGGTCAGTGGGGCAGAGACAGTCGGTGATTGGCCGGCTCGCAATGAGTACACACAAATGGTTGTCTTATAAGGGTTGTTCTGGCTCCAGTCGATGAAAACCTTGCCAGGTCGTACTTTCTTGTCCATCTGATCGGTGATCAGCTGGGGTGCCGCCTTGGCGAATTCGGCGGCGATGGCCCGCGAGTCGAGCGGAGCCCTACAGGTCACCTGCATGCCCTTCTTACCCGACGTCTTCGGATAGGCCTCAATCCCGTCCACGGCAAGGCGATCGCGGATGGCCAGCGCGACAGCCCGGCACTCATCCAGCCCGGCCGGCTCCCCCGGATCGAGGTCGAAGACCACCCGATCAGGTTCCTGGCCGACCTTCCACTGTGGAGTGTGCAACTCCAATGCCGCCAAGTTGGCCAGCCACACCAGGGTTGGCAGATCGTTGCAGATGATCAGTCCGTCTGGGCTGACCGGCACCCACGCCAGTTTGCCTTGCGGCGCCTGCTTTTCGAAGAACCCGGGCCGATCGGCGCCATCCGGGAAGCGCAACCGGGTCACCTCACGATCCTGCAGATGCGGCAGCATCACCGGCGCGATCCGGGTGTAGTAGTCGATGATCTCGGCTTTGGTGGTGCCATCCGGATACAGCTCTTTGTCCAGATTGGACAAACTTAGGGTGCGGCCCGCGACGTTAACTCTCATCTATGCATTCCGTCGGGAGTTTGTCCGGCCGCAGGCGCATGAAGACGGGGAAGCGCAGCCGCCGATCGGGCGTGAGCTCGCCATATCGCACCTCCACCACGAGCAATGGCTCGACATAGTTACCCGCTTCGGCCGGGCCGGTAAACGGACTGTCCGACCTGGACAGCTCCTTCAATACCGGCAGCAGCAACGCCTCCGTGCCGGCGGTGATGCCACCACCCACTTTGCCACGGTAGGACAGGCCATCGGAGGTGTAGGAACCAACGAGCAGCGCGCCCAGCTTGCGAGCGCCGGGCCGCCATCCGCCAATCACAAAATCATCCGTGTGTACGAATTTCGACTTGATCCAATCAGGAGAGCGCACTCCCGGGCGGTAGAGCGAGCTCAACCGCTTGGCCACCACGCCCTCCAGGCCGAGCTCCTTGGCGGCAGCCTCTGTTGCGGCGCCATCGCTGAACCGGGGTGAGATGGTCAGGTCGAGTTCTTCCAGCAGCTCACGGCGCTTTTCGTAACTCAGATCCGGTACCACGATGTCGAATGCGATGAACGAAGGCGGGGTGCCCTGCTGCATGGCGTTGAAGCTGGGCAGCCCACGCGAATCGAAGGCCACCAGCTCCCCGTCGACGGGCACGCCGAAGTCGGGCAGCTTCGGGCCGGAGAGCTGCAGCCCGGAACGCCCGTGATAGCGGCCCTCGGCCAGGATGGCCCGAAAACCGTCCCACTTCACCTCGTAGGCCCACTCCGGCCCGCGGGGCAGCACGCCCGACGTCGCCATCATCGGCCTTAGCCCACTCACGCCGCCTTCTTAGCAGCTTTCTTGGTCGTTGTTGCTTTCTTGGCCGGAGTGGCTTTCTTCGCCGCCACGGTCGCGTGCGCCGCTTCTTTGCCCCCCGCTTGGCCGCGAGGCGTTGAGCGCGAAGCGCCGATTGCCTTCTTCGCCGCAGCCGACTTCTTGGCCGGCTCGGCCTTCTTAGCGGGTGCTTTCTTGGCGGGTTCAGCTTTCTTGGCCGCCGCCTTCTTGGCAGCCGCTTCGGTTGCCTTCTTGTCGATCGGGGTCACGGTCCCCGGCTTGTCCCGCGCCGAACGGGCTCGTTCTACAGACGCTCGCAGCGCCGCCATGAGATCGATGGTCGGGGCGATCGGCTCCTCGGTCGTCGGCTGCACGACCGTCTCCTGCTTGCCGATCTTCACATCGATGACCTGTTGCAGCGCCTCACGATAGGCGTCGCTGAACTCGTCCGGGTTGAAGTCGCCGGCCATCGAGTCGATCAACGACTCGGCCATCTTCAGCTCCTGCGGGCGCAGTTTCACGTCTTCGTCGAGGAACTCGAATTCGGGCTTACGCACCTCGTCCGGCCAGAGCATGGTGTTAAGCACGAGCACGCCGTCGCGCACCCGAACGGTGGCAAGCGATTCCCGCTGCCGCAGCGCCACCTTCACCACGGCGACCTTGTCCACGCGTTCGAGTGACTCCCGCAGCAGCATGTAGGGCTTCACGCCGGCCGCGCCGTCGGGCTCGAGATAGTAAGCCTTGTTGTAGAGGATGGGGTCGATTTGTTCGGTGGGGACGAACTCCAGCACCTCGATGGCGCGGGAACTGGTGAGGGGGAGGTTCTTGAAGTCGGCGTCGGTCAGCACGACGATCTCGCCACCGCCGACGTCATAGCCCTTGGAAATCTGGTCAAAACTGACCTGCTCGCCGCAGATCGAGCAGACCCTCTGGTACTTGATGCGCCCGCCATCAGCCCGATGCACCTGGTGAAAACGGATGTCCTTCTCTTCGGTCGCCGAGTAAAGCTTGACTGATATCGATACCAGCCCAAAGGACACGGCTCCCTTCCAGATCGCTCTCATACATGAAAGCTACTGTCGTACGCATGGGAGCGGTTGAAGATTGGCAGAACTCTTACCACGGACGCCTTCGCAACGCGATGGGCGACGCCACCCTCATGTTCGTCGGTGCCCGGGGGATCATCCGCGATGAGCAGGGCCGCTTCCTGCTAATCAAGCGCACCGACAACGCCGTTTGGGCATTCCCGGCGGGGGCGATGGAGATTGGAGAGTCGCTTCCGGAGTGCGCTGTCCGGGAGACCTTCGAGGAGACCGGCCTCAAGGCGGGCCGGGCCACCCTTTTCGCCTTCCTGACCGGGCCTCAGTACACCTTCACCAACATCTATGGCGACACGTATCAGCACCTTTCCGGCTCCTATCTGCTCGAGGATGTCACCGGCGAGCTGAGCCCGGACCCGGAGGAGGCGACGGACGCGGGCTGGTTCACGCCGGACGGGTTCCCCGAGCCCACCTCCCGCGCGGTCCACTGGACCCTCGATCACCTGGCGAAATTTGAGGCGACGGGATGCCCCGTCTTCGAATAGCCTTCGGCCCGTGAAGAAGCTGGCCCTCGATCTGTCACCGCTGCGCATCCGGGACTTCCGGCTGCTCTTTATGGCATCCGGGATCTCCAGCTTCGGCTCGATGTTCACCTTCGTGGCAATCCCCTACCAGGTCATGGTGCTCACCAACGACCCGCTCATGGTGGGTCTGATCGGCGTCGCCGAGCTGGTTCCGCTGCTGTTCATGGCGTTTGTCGGGGGTGCGCTCGCCGATTACATCGACCGGCGCAAGCTGATTCTGGGTGCTGAAGCGGCATTCACTGTGCTGCTTGGCGTGCTGCTGCTCAACTCGCTACTGGGCACTCCCAAACTCTGGCTGCTCTTCGTGATTGCGGGCCTGTCCGCTTCCATCGAAGGGATTCAACGCCCGGCGATGGACGCGATCATCCCCCGGCTCGCCCCCGCGGAGAAGATGGCTGCGGTCGGCGCGCTCAACTCGCTGCGCTGGCAGGCCGCCCAGATCGGAGCACCCATCCTGGCGGGGCTGCTGCTCGCCGGTGCCGGTCTGACCTGGTTGTACGCCATCGACCTGGCCACCTTCGCGATCTCCCTGGGCTGCCTGGCGATGCTCAAAGCCGTGCCGCCGCCGGAGAAGGCG
>DPJL01000102.1 GCA_003543035.1 Micromonosporaceae bacterium
TCGGCTTATCTGCTGATCGCCGCCAACTTCAAGGTCAACCTGAACGAACTCTTTGCGGGCCAGGGCATCGAGGACTTCAAGAGCTTCCTGCGGATGCGCTTCGCGCCGGACGGCACGCTGACCGTCTACGCCGTTGGCGTCGACCGGATCAGCAAGAAGTGGGTCGCCCAGCTCACCGGATCGTGGTTCCGGCCCGCGAAACCGTTGAAGCCCCGCCTGGTCGACGAGCCAGTGGTGTTCGCCCCTGCGGGCAGCGGCCCAGCTCCCATCCCGCAGCAGCTGCCACAACTAGATGAAATGAAGCCCTAGCTGGGCTGGTGGCGCTCCTCGTAAGCTTTGCGGCTCCCGCACACAGATGCTTTCGGGCACGCGGTGCGGGAGCCGTCCGCGTTCAGCCGGATAACCACCGCATCCTTGGGCACCGAGTGGCCCACGACCCGGCCATCGCCCTCCGGGGTGGACACCTGTTCACCTATTGCCGGGGCGGTGGCGTGGAAGTCTTGGTACATCGGGTGCTCGTATTTGAGGCAGCACATCAGCCGGCCGCACGCGCCCGAGATCCGCATCGGGTTCAGCGGTAGATCCTGGTCCTTGGCCATCCGGATGCTGACCGGCTCAAACTCGGTGAGGAAGGTGGAACAACAAAGGTCGCGCCCGCATGATCCGATGCCGCCCTGCACCTTCGCCGAGTCGCGAGCGGACAGCTGACGGAGCTCTACCCGGCACTTCAGGGTGGCGCCCAAATCCCTTACCAGGGAACGAAAATCCACCCGGTGCGGGGCGGTGAAGTAGATCGTCGTGCGGGGGCCGGCACCCCACGGTTGCTCCTCCGGCGGCACCTCCTCGGTCCCCGGCGTGTGATCGACCGAGATCACTTTCATTGGCAGCTGGTGCTCGCGGATTAGTCTGTTCGCCGCTATCCGGGCCTCGGCCTTACGCTGCCGGATCACCTCGTCGCGGCGCAGATCCACGTCCTGCGCCAGACCGGCCAGCCGGGGGAACCCGGAAGTGTCCTCGTCCACCCATTGGGGTGCCCAGACGCAGTCTGCGACCTCATGGCCGTCATCGGTGGGGATCAACACCTTGTCCCCCACACGCGGCGAAAACTCACCCGGATCAAGGTAGAAAAGACGTCCGTACTTGTTGAAGGCGACCGCACAGAGCATGCCCATTGACACACCCTACGCGTAACTGCCCCCAGACGGCCTCGTTGGCACGACGTAAGCTCCTCGTCCCCTTGGAGGAAGCATGCGACTGCTCACAGTCGTGACCGTGGTTCTTGGCTCCGTACCCGTGATCGCCGCTCCAGCCTCGGCTGCCGGGATGTGCGACCGGCCGTCCAGTTTCACCGCTCAGGCCCAGGCCGACCTGCTCAAGGTTGGCCTGCTCGACCTGCGCCCGCTCGGGCTCAACCTGCCGCAGGTCGTCGGGCTGACGCTGGCCTCATCGCGGGCGGGCATGGCCACCGATGCAGCCGTCCGCAGCAATGCGTCAGCCCAGTACATCGACGCCGCCGTGGCCGGCCTCAAGCTGCCTGCTGGGCCGTTGGAGGCGCGTGTCGCCCAGCAAGCGCCGCCGACTCATCAGGACGCCGTGCGCAACAATGCACTCTCGGTCGATCTCGGGCTGGCCAAGGTCGGCACGGGCGACCTGATGGCGCACGCCGAATGGGCCGAGGGCATGGCTTGCGGGATGCAACTGGGCCGGGCCGGGTCGTCCTCAGCCGCGATCCTCGAAGCGACGGTGCTGCCCGGCTCCGGCGGGGCGATGGTGAAGGCCTCTCGCAATCTCTCCAGTCAAGCCGGGACTGCGATCCTCGCCCGCAAGGGCCACATCGCCGCGGCGGCTGGAGCCGGGGTGGGCCTGGCGAAGCTGGAGCTCTTCGGCGCCGGTGCCGCGGCTGTGACTGTCCGAGTCGTCGAGCCGCCGCAGCTGATGGCAATCGCCACTGGGCGCAAGGAAACCTCGTTGGTGGAATACAAGGCGCCCCTCCTCGAGATCTCCGGCCCGGGTATCGGCACGCGGCAGCTCTCCGGAATGGGACAGACCATCGACCTGCCACTACCCACCACGGCTCTCGGCACTGTCCTGAATGGACTGTCTCTCGGACAGGTCGCCGGCCTCACCCAGCTTGGCGAAGCCACCACAGTGCGGCTCACCATCGGCAACCTCGAGCAGCAGATCACCGATGGCAAGGTCTCCGCTTCCGCGGCCAGCTTGCGCCTTCAGCTGCTCGCGACAGGTGCGTCGCTGTTGGACCTAAGCGTTGGGCTGCTTCAGGTTTCGGCCTCCGCTCCGCAGCTGACCGACCCGGCGCCGCCGAGCGACTGTGGGACACCGGGCTGCAAGCTCCCGGTCACCGGCCTCAACGTCGGCCTGGCCGCCGGCGTCGGCATCCTTCTCTTCATCATCGGCCGCTTCCTGCTGGTCCTGGCCGGACGCCGGACCTCCGCCCCGCGCCGTCCCTAACTCCCGCATGATCCGCGCGGCCCTTCGCCCGGCGCGCAGCGCGCGGCCCAAGGATTCAGGCGCGGCGAAAGGCGTCAGCCCGGATGAGGTGTAGTCACAGAGTCGTTCATCGAAAACGGTGACAGCACACCGTTTTCGGTGAGCGAGTGCGCGAGCCACACCCGGGAAGCGGCGGGTCAGTAGTCGACGTGGAGGGTGGCGGAGGCTTGAACAGCCGGGGCTTCCAGTGCCACCGCGGCTTCCAGGCGAGCCTCCCAGCGCTCGGAGATCTCCAACCCGCCTTCCCAGAAGAGGTCCACCTCGCTCAGTAACACCACGCCGATCTCGGCGGCCGCCGACGCCTGAACCGTCTGGCTCGGCAACCCAGCAACTATCCCGAGCTTCAGCGTGACCGCTTCGGCGCTCGAAAGAGTGGCGGCGAGCTTGTGAGCCAAGCGGAGCCGCGCACCGACCAACCAAGCGGCGAGCTCGTCGAAGCACCCAGCCATGGCAAGGCTGCTCTCCGCGGCGACGGTGAGATCGCGGCGGGCAACGGCAAGCCGAGCGTGGAAGGCAGCAGCCGCCTCTCCTTCCCACCCGGCCGACGCAGCGAGCGACACGGATAGATCGGCCTGCTGAGAGTGCTGCTGCCGAAGCAGGTCTGCCCGATGCGTGAACGCCTGGGGTGCCCAACTCACGGCACCGGCTATCGCATCGCCAGGGAGCAGGCCGCCTTTGCGCAGCAGCCGCCAGATCGCATGTTCCGCCGGAGCCCCGCAACGGGCCAGCGTGTCGTCAACTGTGGTGAGCAACCCGTGAGCGGCCAAATGAAGCCGAACCAAAGCATCCATCAGAGCACCTCATCCGTTGCGGCGTAACGACTCGCGGCAAGGCGGACGCTGACCCCCAACTCGCCCAGCTCGACGGCCAACCGCTGCAGCTGCTCCTGCTGCTGCGACCAGGAGGCATTCAGCCTGGCCGTAAGGGTGACCGCAGGCCCTCTTCCCCGTGCCGCAAGCTCTTCCCGAAGGGCGAGCGCGGCCTTCATCTCGGCCACGTCACCGGCCGCGATATCCAATCGCCCGGCCATTTCCCCCATGGTCATTTGTGTCCCCCCAAGCTGTGGTAGTCGCCGAACGTCTCGTCATAGAGCTTGCGCCGCGCCCACTCGGCCGCCTCATGGGCCGCCGAGATCGCCTGTTGAATAGCGCGAGATAAATCCACATTGGACATTGACTCGAGCGCGCCAAGCACTGAGACCCGTTTGACCGCACCATCGGCTCCGACAATCACCTCGACCGAATCGTCGGGTGAACGAACCGAAACCTCCAAACGCGACAGTGCCCGCGCGAAGGACGCCTGCTTCTCCTCGATCCGGCGATAGGCCTCTATCGCCTCTTCGACCCAGACGTCGTCAATCTCACGCGGCATCGTGCGGCACCTCCATCGGCGTCAATGACTATCGCCGCACAGTACCCGCCACCCAAGCCCGCCATAAGACCTGTGGATAAACCTGTGGATAAAGGAAGTCAGCCCTGCCAGAGCCGCAACATCATGGCCTCCACCGCGATCCGCGGCTTGACATTGGCATCGATGGCGGTGCGGCACTCCAAAACGGACTCCAGCCGCCGCAGCGTGCTCTCCGGGGTCCATCGCTGGGCCGCGGCCTGAGCCATCGAATTCACGTCATCGTGCACCGGCCGCACGGGCGCTCCCCATTGCGCCGCAAGCACATCTCGATAGAAGCCGGCCAGATCGAGCAGCGCCCGGTCGAGCGCGTCACGCTGAGCCCGCGTGGCCCGCGACTTCTGCCGCCGCTCCATTTCCTTCAGCTGCCCGGCCGCGCCGCGCATCGCGCCTGCGGCGCCCTTACCGGTGCCACCCGCGCCGAGCGCCATCTCCATGTCGGCCCGCTCACTCGCGTCGATCTCGGCCGTCGCCGCATCTGACTCCGCTTCGGCGGCAGCGATAAGACCGTTGGCTGCCTCAAAGCAGGCGCCGACCCCGGTCAGCTGTCGTGGCACGGCCAGGACCGCTGCGCGGCGCGCGCGAGCGTCGGCATCGCGGGCAAGCCGGCGAGCCCGGCCCACATGGCCTTGTGCCGCCGCGGCCACCATCGCTGCCAGCTCCGGCTCGATGCCGTCGCGTGTCACCAACAGCTCCGCCACCGCGTCGGGAGGCGGCTGGCGCAACGTCACCACCCGGCATCGGGAACGGATCGTCAACGGCACATCATCGGGGTGGTCTGACGGCGCACAGAGCAGAAAGACCGTCCTTTCCGGAGGCTCCTCGATTGCCTTGAGCAGCGCATTCCCAGCCGCCTCGGTCAGCCGGTCGGCATCCTCCACGACCAGCACCTGCCAGCGCCCGCCAGCGGGTGTCGTCGCCGCTCGCATGACCAGCTCGCGCATTTGAGCCACCGGGATGCTGAGCCCATCTGGCACCACGAACCGCACGTCAGGATTGCTGTTTGACTCCACCGTGTGGCAGCCGGTGCAGGTGCCGCAGCCCTTGGGCTCCGAGACGCACTGCAGCGCCGCGGCGAAAGCCCTCGCGGCCACCGAGCGCCCCGACCCGGCCGGGCCGGTGAACAGCCAGGCATGAGTCATCCCGACACCGGAAGCGGCCGCACGCAGGGTCGCTATGGCTTCAGGCTGACCGACAAGATGGGCGAAGACGTCCACGCCCGCAACGATAGCCACCCGCTATGACAGAGCAGGTGTGCGAACCCGCTCCGCACGCTCCGGCTCGGGTTCCTCAGTCTTCGCTAAAGGGGGCAGCAAGGCGGCGACCTTGGCCGCGATCTCCTCTGCCAGCTCCTTCTCGTCGCGCGTGGCATCCAGTACCAGATAACGGCTTGGCTCTTTTGCGGCCAGCTCCTGGAAGCCCAGCCGGACTCGCTCATGGAAGTCGATCGACTCCTGTTCGAGCCGGTCTGGCAGGCCACGCATACCCGCACGGGCCAAGCCCACCTTGGGATCGATGTCCATCAGGATGACCAGGTGCGGCTTGAGCCCGCCGGTG
>DPJL01000103.1 GCA_003543035.1 Micromonosporaceae bacterium
GACGCGGCGATGCTCCAACGGATCGGCGACGCGCTGCTGACGCCCTTCGGGCTACGCAGCCTCGCCCCCTGGGCCGAGGGCTACGGGCCGAGCCACGACGGAACGCTCGCGGAGCGGGACTACGCCTACCACCAAGGCACCGTGTGGCCCTGGCTGATCGGTCCCTACGCGACGGCACGGGCAAAAGCCGGATTGCCTGTTGATGAACTTCTGGTGGGCCTGCTCGCGCACCTCGGCGACTACGGCCTCGGCTCGGTCAGCGAGACACTGCACGGCAGTGCCCCTCACGGTGCAACAGGGTGTCCTTTCCAGGCCTGGAGCGTCGCGGAATTGGGAAGAAGTTCTGCTTTGTAACAAGACAGAAACTCAAGCACCGGACGACGGTAACTCGAGTGGGGTTAGATATGTCTAACCCCGACGACACGTGGCACCTGAATAGGTGCCTCTTTTCGCGCACCACGAGGAGGATCGATGGCCAGTGTCCTGATGCTCTCGTGGGAGTATCCGCCGGTGGTAGTCGGCGGATTGGGCCGGCATGTCCACGCGCTGGCGACCTCCCTCGCGCAGATCGGACACCAGGTGACCGTGGTGACCCGCCACGCACCCGGTGCACCGCTGGAGGAATTCAAGGAGGGGGTCAGGATTGTCCGCGCCCCCGAGGATCCTCCGCTGTTCCCGCTTTCCACCCCCACCCTGCTGGCCTGGACCATGGCCTTCAACCACACCTTGACCCGAGCCGCTTTGCGAGCGGCGGAGACCTACTCCTTCGATGTCATCCATGCTCACGACTGGCTCGTGACCCACACCGCGGTCACGCTGGCGGAGCATCTCGATCTGCCGCTCGTTGCCACCATCCACGCCACCGAGGCCGGCCGGCACCAGGGCTGGCTGCCCGAGGACCTCAACCGCAGCATCCACTCCGTCGAATGGTGGCTGGGCCATCGCGCGTGCAAGGTGCTGGTCTGCTCCGAATACATGAAGTGGGAAGTGGCCCGGCTGCTCGACCTGCCCGACGACAAAGTTGAGGTGATCCCGAACGGGGTGGACAGCAAGGCGTGGCGTGCGACAGCGAATGCGGTGAAACAAGCGCGAGAGCGCTTTGAAGCGAAGGGGCCGCTCGTGGGTTTTGCCGGGCGGCTCGTTTATGAGAAGGGTGTGCAGGACCTCGTCGATGCCGTGCCGCAACTGCGGGCCGAGCATCCGGGGCTGAAGGTGGTTATCGCGGGGGACGGTCCGTACAAGGAGGAGCTGCAGGACGCGGTGCGCAGGCGCCGGGTCACGTCCACGGTGGCGTTCACGGGTTTCCTGACCGAAAGGGAGCTTCCCGCTCTGCTGGCGGCGACCAGTGCCACCGTGGTGCCATCGCTGTATGAACCCTTTGGGATGGTGGCACTCGAGGCGGCGTCGGCTGGAGCGCCCCTCGCTGTGGCATCCACAGGTGGCCTGGCCGAGATCGTGGAACCCGGAGTTACCGGGCTGACCTTCCCGCACAGCGATCCGGTCGCGTTGGCCGACGCGGTGGGTACCCTGCTCGCCGAGCCGGTGAAGGCCAAGGAAATGACCAAACGTGCGCTCGCCATGATCGCCGAACGCTATGGCTGGCAAGGGATCGCGACAAAAGTGGCGGCCGCCTACGGAGCGGCTATCCGGGCTGAGCCCGAATTCCGGACGGCTCGGCTCACCGAGTCACGCACCCCGATCGTTGTCCCTGCGGGGAACCTCCTCCGATGACCCCCTACCTTCCGCAACTCCACAGGACTTGCTGTTGTCAGGCTCGGCAGAACAGCAACTCCTGTGGAGTTGCGGCGAAAGCGGAGGCGGCGAAGTGAGGCGGTGGAAGGAGCTCGGCGCGCACCTGCGGCCCGAAGGCGGCTGGCGATTTGCGGTATGGGCGCCGAACGCCCGCGAGGTACAACTCATCGGCGACTTCTCCGGCTGGTGGCCGGACGACGGAGTGCCGATGCAGCGCGGTGACGACGGGGTGTGGCGGGCCACCGCACCGCTCGCAATGGCTGGTCAGCGTTACCGATTCCGGGTGCACGGTGCTGACGGCAACTGGGTCTACCGCGCCGATCCGATGGCCTTCGCCGCCGAGTGTCCACCCGCCAACGCTTCCGTGCTCTTCCACAGCGACTATTCGTGGAATGACGACGAGTGGATGGCTTCGCGGCGCGCAGACCACCACGCTCGCCCGATGTCGGTCTATGAGGTGCATCTGGGTTCGTGGCGACCGGGGTTGTCCTACAAGGAACTCGCGGACGAGTTGGTGGCTTACGTCAGCGATCTCGGCTTCACGCACGTCGAATTCTTGCCGGTGATGGAACATCCTTACGGCGGATCATGGGGGTACCAGGTCACCGGCTTCTACGCGCCGACGGCTCGATTTGGTACACCCGATGAGTTTCGGCATTTGATCGACCGGCTGCACCAGGCGGGCGTTGCCGTCCTGCTCGACTGGGTCCCGGCGCACTTTCCACGCGACGAGTGGGCGCTGGCTCGCTTCGACGGCACCTGTCTGTATGAGCACCCGGATCCGAGGCGGGGCGAGCACCCCGACTGGGGCAGCCTCGTCTTCGACTTCGGCCGCCCCGAGGTGAAGGATTTCCTTATCGGCAACGCGTTGTACTGGTGCGAGGAGTTTCACGTCGATGGGCTTCGCGTTGATGCGGTCGCCTCGATGCTGTACCTCGACTATTCGCGGCAGCCGGGGCAGTGGGAGCCGAATGTCTTCGGCGGCAACACCAATCTCGAAGCAGTGAATCTGCTCAAGGAGCTCAACAGTGCCGTCTATGCGGAGCATCCCGGTGTGGTGATGGTGGCCGAGGAGTCGACCGCGTGGCCAGGGGTGACCAAGCCGGTGGATTGGGGCGGGCTGGGCTTCGGCCTGAAGTGGAATATGGGCTGGATGCACGACACGTTGGCTTATATGGTTCGCGAGCCGGTGCACCGCCGCTTCCACCACGACACGCTCACCTGGCCGTCGTACTACGCCGGTCAGGAACACTTCGTGCTTTCGCTGAGCCATGACGAGGTGGTCCATGGGAAGAAGGCTCTGATCAGCAAGCTGCCCGGGGACAGGTGGAACAGGCTGGCGGGGTTGCGCGGCCTGCTGGCCTACATGTGGGCCTTCCCCGGCAAGAAGCTGCTTTTCATGGGCGCCGAGCTGGGCCAGGAGTCCGAGTGGAGCGAGCAGAGCGGGCTCGAATGGTCCTATGTGGACGAAGGACTGCAGCATATTGTCCGCGATCTGAACCGGCTCTATCGCGGGTATGAAGACCTGTGGGGCGACTCCTTCGAGTGGGTGCACGGCGACGCCTATCGGAACACGGTTGCCTTCAAACGGGGATCGGTGGTCTGTGTGGCCAACTTTTCCGGGATACACCAACGGGTTTGGCTGCCGACAGTGCGCGGTTGGCGCGAGGTGCTGAACACCGATGCCGCGGAATATGGCGGCACCGGCTCGGGAAACTACGGCCGCATCGGTGGCTCGGACGTGCAGGTTGGCCCGCACGCGGTGGTCTGGCTATCCGCGACAGGCTAGACAAGTCGAGGGCCGGTGCCGTCGTCCTCGACGAGATGGCACGCGACGAGACTGCGTTGCGGCCCAACGGCGCGTAGCTCGGGCACCTCGGTCGAACATCGCGAAACTGCCACCGGACAACGAGTATGGAACCGGCATCCGGGGGGCGGATTGACCGGGCTGGGCACGTCGCCGGAGAGCACGATCCGGCGGCGTGCTCTTTGCAGCGGCGGATCGGGGATCGGCGCCGCTGATAGCAAAGCCTGGGTATAGGGATGCCGGGGAGTACTGAACAGCTCCTCGCGGCCGGCTACCTCAACCAGTACGCCGAGGTACATGACTGCCACGCGCTGGGCGAGAAACTCAACTGCGGCAAGGTCGTGAGTGATGAACAGACAGGCGAAGCCAAGGTCGGCCTGGAGTCTGCCGATGAGGTTGAGCACCGATGCCTGTACCGAAACGTCGAGCGCCGAGGTCGGCTCATCGGCGACCAACAGCGAGGGCGATGCAGCGAGCGCTCTGGCCACACTGACTCGCTGACGTTGGCCGCCCGAGAGCTCGTGCGGATAGCGCCGGGCCACCTCGGGCTGGAGGCCGACCTGATCCAGCATCGTCCTCACCCGTTCGCGCCGGGCCACAGACGTGCCGATCGCGTGTAGCCGCAACGGTTCTCCGACGATGTCAGCTACGGACATCCTCGGGTTCAGGGAGGATGACGGATCCTGGAACACCATGTTGAAGTGGCGGCGCAACGGGCGCAGCCTTCGCCGGGATAGCTTGGCGATGTCCACACCGTTGATGTGCACCTCGCCACCGGTCACCGGGACGAGCCGGGTCACGCAGCGACCGAGCGTGGTCTTGCCACTGCCCGACTCGCCAACCAGCCCAAGCACTTCGCCTTGTGCGACGGTGAGGCTCACCCCGTCGACGGCTCGGACCGGCCCGAAGTGCTTGACCAGATTCATGAGTTCGAGGACGTTCATCGTGGCCTCGCATCCAGCGGGTGCCAGCAGCGCACGGGATGCCCGGCCGGGCCTGGTGTTAGCGAAGGGCGCTGGGTGCGGCAGAGGCCGTCGACGTATTGGCATCGGTCGGCAAAGGTGCAGGCGTTGGAAGTGCTTCGCAGCACTGGCACCCGGCCGGGGATCTCCCGCAGCCCGCCGTCGGCGTGACGAGCCGGATTCGGCACCGCATCGAGAAGGCCGCGGGTATAGGGGTGACTGGGATTTGCGAACAGTCCCACCACATTGGACTGTTCAACGACTCGCCCGGCGTACATCACCACCACCCGATCCGCGACGTCTGCCACCACGCCCAAGTCGTGAGTGATAAGCAGAATCGCGGTGCCGATCTCGTCGCGCAAGTGGCGCAACACATCGAGAATGCCCGCCTGAATGGTCACGTCGAGCGCGGTGGTCGGCTCATCCGCCACGATCAGCTTGGGCCGGCACGCCACGGCCATCGCAATCATCACGCGTTGCCGCATCCCGCCTGAGAGCTGATGCGGATACTCACCCAGGCGCCGGGCCGGTATCGGAATGCCGACCAGCTCCAGCAACTCGATTGCCCGCAGCTTCATCGCCCGGCCGCGCATGTGCTGATGCTGCTTAAGCACTTCACCGATTTGGCGCCCCACGGTGAGCACCGGATTGAGCGAGGTCATCGGCTCCTGGAAGATGTAGGCGATGTCTCGCCCGCGAATCTCGCGCAACCGCGACTCCGGCATGCCGGTGAGTTGATCGCCGGCCAGATCGACGGTGCCGTCGATCGTCGCGTTGCCGGGTAGCAGGCCGGTCAACGCCAACGCAGTAACGCTCTTGCCACAGCCTGATTCGCCAACCAGGGCAACGACTTCGGCCTCGGCGACCTCGAAGTCTGCCGCGTCCACGGCGAGCACGGGACCGTCTTCGGTGCGGAACCGCACCGTCAGCTCACGCACCTCAAGCAGCTCTGTCATGAGCGACTTTCCCGTGGGTCGAGTGCATCGCGTAAGCCGTCGCCAAGCAGGTTCAGCGCGAGCGTGATGACGACGATGGTCACGCCGGGAAAGACTGCCATCCATGGGCCGTCACGTACGAAGGTTTGGGCGTCGGCCAGCATGACGCCCAGCGAGGGTGTCGGTGGCCGGACACCAAGCCCCAGAAAGGAAAGGACGGCTTCACCGATAATGGCACCCGGCACCGCCACCGTCGCCTGGACGATCAAAGCGTTGGTGGCATTGGGCAGGATGTGCCGGCGCAACAAGACGGGGTCGCTGGCACCATCGGCCACGGCGGCGGAGACAAAGTCCATCTCCCGCAGCCGCAACGTTTCGCTTCGGGTCACCCGCACCACAGCCGGGATCTGAGCAATGCCGATGGCGATGATGGCGGTGGACAGCGACGGCCCGAGGATGGCTGCCAAGCCTACTGCGA
This sequence comes from Micromonosporaceae bacterium, assembly GCA_003543035.1. GTDB lineage: Bacteria > Actinomycetota > Actinomycetes > Mycobacteriales > Micromonosporaceae > Rhizocola. Next base: position 5,935 of record DPJL01000103.1, read on the forward strand.
GCACCAGGAATGGGAAGGCGAGCAACGTGTCGGTGAGCCTGGACACGAGGGGGTCGAGCAAACCATAGAACCCTGCGAACAATCCGAGGGGTACCCCCACCGAAAGCGAAAGGACAACGGAAAGCAGCCCGACCGCGACCGAGGCCCGCAGCCCGTAGATCGCCCGAGACAGCTGATCGCGCCCGATGCTGTCGGTGCCGAACCAATGCTTGCCCGAGGGCGGTTGCAGCGGGGTCTGGAAGTTGACCTGGTCGAACGGATAGGGGGCGATGAGCCCGGCGAAAAGTGCCACGAAGGCGGCAACGCAGACGATGACGAGCCCGCCGAGGGCCAGCGGATTGCGCAGGATCCGGCGCAGGACTCGGCGACGAGTGGTGGTGGCCCGGATCGGAAGGTCCAGCGCGGTCACAGCGAGGTCCCTCCCACCCGGATACGCGGATCTATTACCGAATACAGCAGATCCACCACGAGGTTGATGACGATGTAGGCGGCGGCGGTGATCAACACCACGCCCTGGATCATCGGGTAATCCCGGGTGAAGACGGCGTCGATGGTGAGCTTTCCGAAGCCGGGTAGGACGAAGAGTTGCTCGGTGACGACGGCACCGGAGATGAGCGCACCGAGCTGGAGCCCGACGATGGTGACCACCACGATGAGACTGTTGCGAAGCGCATGCCCGAACACAACCTGAGCGCCACTCAGCCCTTTGGCGCGGGCTGTGCGTACGTAGTCGGCGGTCAACGCCTCGAGCATCGCCGAGCGAGTCTGCCGCATGATGACCGCGGCGAGTCCCGAGCCGAGCACGATCGCGGGTAGGAGCAGGTGCCGGAAGCTCTGCACCGGATCGTCGAAAACGGAGACGAAACCGGAGGCGGGCAGCACCGGATAAGCGATGGCCAGCAACAGGATCAGCATCTGGCCGAACCAGAAATTGGGCACGGAAAGTCCCAGCAGAGCTACTCCGTTGGCGCCCCATTCGGCAGTGCTGCGACGGCGGACGGCAGCGATCACGCCGGCCCCGATCCCGATGAGCACCGCGATCAGCAGGGCGAAAGTGGCCAGCTGCAAGGTGACCGGGAGGGCATGCCCGATCGAGCTCGACACCTCCAATCCGGTGCGCGGCGACCGGCCGAAATCACCGATCGCCGCCTTCTGCACGTAGCGCAGGTATTGCACCGGCAGCGGCTGATCGAGCCCATAGGACTGACGGATCGCCTCAACCGTCGCCGGGTCGCTCTCCTCGCCGGCAAGCGTGCGCGCCGGATCACCCGGCAGCGCCCGGATGCCGATGAACACCACGATGGTCGCCAGGATCAGCGTCACCGCTGATTCGAGCAACCGGCGAAGCACATACCGGCCCATCTCACGCGGCTCTCATGTGGCGGCGAAACCGGCTACACCGAAGCGAAGCAGGCCATCGCCGTAGACGCGGACACCGACCGTCTTGGCGGAGACTCCGGTGAGATTCTTGGTGCGGTACAGGTAGATCAGCGGCACATCCTCATGCAGCTTTGTGATCACCTTGCCGTAGAGGTCACGCCGGGCATCGACGGCGGGCGTTTTGCGAGCCTGGTCAATGAGTGAGTCGACCTCGGAATTGCTGTAGCCGCAGATGTTCTGCGAACCGTTGGTGCGCACGAAGTTGGCGATGTTGCCATCCGGGTCGACCCGCCCGGACCAGCCGATCTGGAATATCTGATACTTGCCCGCGTCGGTCTGCGTCAACGATGCGGCGAATTCGACCGGCTGCAACTCCAGATCGAAGCCGCCCTCCTTGACCTGTGCCTGGATGGCTTCGCCGAGCCGGCGCGCGTCGGCCGTGTTGCCGATGACCATGCTGACTTTCAACGGCACCGGCACCCCGGTCGACGCCAACAGTGCCTTCGCCGCCGCGACATCCTGCTTCGGGCAGGCCTGTGCGGCGTCGGACGAGTAGGGGCTCGCCGCACTGATCGGCCCGCACGCCGGGGTGAACTGGCCGCGGAACACCACCTGGTTGATGGCGGCGCGGTTGAGGCTCATCTCGAATGCCTGCCGTACCCGGCGATCCGTCGCGAGTGGACCGGCAAACGGTGCGGCCAAAGTGCCGGGATTCTTGCCGACCCCGTCGACGTTGCCGAGATTGAGCGTGATTCCTTGGTACCCAAGAGAATCTGAAGAGATCAGCCGAAGAGTGCTCTCCGCTTTGAGGGCATCGACGTCGGTGGCGGCGACCGCGTCGAGCACTTCGACATCGCCGGAGCGCAAATTGTTGAAGCGGGTGGTGGCGTCGGCGATGATTTTGAAGGTCACGCCGTCGAGGTGAACCTTTGCCGTGTCATAGTAATTGGGATCCTTGGCCACCTCGATGCGATCCTGCGCGACCCGGCTGGCGAATTTGAACGGCCCAACGCAAACAGGGCTCGTCGCAAAGTTCTCGCCCGAAGCTTGCAGAGCCGCGGGCGACATGACCATGCCGGCCCGGTCGGCGAGCACCGCAATGAGCGGCGCGAAGGCGGTGTTCATCTTGATGGCCACAGTGTTCGGGTCGATGACGTCGACACTGGCCACACTTGTCAGCTCGCTCGTGCGTGCCGAGCCGGCCAGCGTACGGTGCCGGTCGAGTGAGGTCTTGACCGCCGCGGCGTCAAGGTTGGTGCCATCGGCGAATTTGACGCCCGAGCGAATCTTGACAGTGATGGTCAGCCCGTCCGCGGAGAACTCGGGCAGGGCGGCGGCAAGCTGGGGCACGAGTGCCAATTTGCTGTCGACGTCATAGAGCTTCTCGCAGATGGCGTTGAAAACGGTGCGCCCCACCAGAGTGCGGGCGAGGGTGGGATCGAGTTTGTCCGGCTCGGCGCTCAACGCGACTCGGAGCGTGCCGCCCTTGCGAGCGGGCCGGTCGTCCTCGGTGGTCGGTTGTGTAGGACCAGAGTCGATTGCGCTGCATCCGGCGAGAATCAGAGTGACCGCAAGGGATGCTGCGGCGAAGCGATGGAGTAGGGGATTGTCAGGCATCGTGTGCCTCCCATCGATGGAGTCATGAACGTAACTCCGTCGTGAGCCCGCGGTCAAATGACGAGGGGTCAATGACCTGCGTATGCCCGCTGTAGTCTTCCGGCATGAGCGATGTGATCACGCTGGCGGTGGTGGGTGCGGGCAGCCGCGGGGAAGGTGCCTATGGCGGGTGGGTGCTCAGACACCCCGATCGGGCGCGCGTTGTCGCGGTGGCCGAACCCCGGCAGGTGCGCCGGGATCGGTTTGCGGCTGCCCATGGGGTGACTCATTCCTTCGCGGACTGGCGGGATCTGCTGGCGCTCGGGAAGGTGGCGGACGCGGTCGTCATTGCCACTCCCGACTCGCAACATGTCGAGCCCGCGACAGCTTTTGCGCAAGCCGGGTACCACATCCTGCTCGAGAAACCGATGGCTCCGTCGGAAGAGGGTTGCCGTCGCATCGCCGAGGCGGCGACTCAAAGCGGTGTGCTCTTCGCGGTCGGGCATGTGTTGCGCTACACGCCATACACCAGTGCTCTCAAGGAAGCGGTGAAGTCGATCGGGGACATCGTCTCCGTGCAACACCTTGAGCCGGTGGGATTCTGGCATCAGGCGCACTCGTTCGTGCGCGGCAATTGGCGGCGCGAGGACGAGTCCAGTTTCATGCTGATGGCCAAGTCGTGTCACGACATCGATTGGCTGTCCTTTGTGGTCGGCCGCGCCATCACAAGAGTCTCCAGTTTCGGCTCACTGACGCACTTCACCCCGGCCATGAAGCCCGTCGGTGCGGCAGATCGGTGCCTC
>DPJL01000082.1 GCA_003543035.1 Micromonosporaceae bacterium
GCGCGACCCGATATCCGATCAACACGGAACTCAAGTCATCCAGCGACCGCACCCACATCCCCGGACGAAGACGCATCTCCTCAAGGAAGTCGAAGACGTCGCTTAGCTCCCCCAGCTGCCTCGGGGGACGCCGCCCAGAAACCGTCTCTGACATCGGCCGAGCCTATCCGTGATCGGCCAACCAAGCGATAAGTAGGGCCGGGCTCGAAGCCATGCGGCCCAAAGGCTGTGGGCCGGGTCTGGTGGCGTCTACTCAGGGCACCGGTCGTGTGCCACGCGTGCGGCTGCCCCGTTCACCGCCTCTTACTGCCACCAGTTCGGCCAAAGCCTCGGGCAACCCGGATCACCTGTTGTCGGGACCGGCAGATCATCACACGCCATCTGCTCGCGGTCGAGGTGATTACTCCTGAACGCTTCGCCGGTCTTCGACGTGGATGACTTGAAGTTCGCGCCCGTCACGGTCGCGTTTAGACCGCCCGAACAGCCCGACGGTCAGGTCGTCGGGTTCGGTGACCTCTGCCGGAGATACGTACGTCAGCACATCTGGGTGATGGCCCGTCACCACCCATCCCGACTGAGCATCGAGCGTGATCGTTGAAAAGTCGCCAGCCGGCGACCCTACGCGGACGGGGCCGTACTCTCAGGATGGCGGTTGCTTGCGACGCAAGGTCGTCGGCTGGCTCCATGAGGATGACGCAGGTGCCATTGGCGAACAGAACCCACGACTTGTGGTCGCCAATAATGATCTGCCGCCAGACTTCGGCGAGCGCGTCTGTCATGTGAGTCCTTCCCCTACTGAATATTGAAGGAACCCGAAACCGGCCGGTGATCGGCCGGTTCAGCTTCCGGGACTTCCCGCAGGACCAGCCAGCCTGGACCCGACCGTCCGGCGATCACATCTATGTGGCTGCCATCAGGAAAGCGAAGCGTGAACAGCGGATCAAGCTCCAGCAGGAAATCCAGGGCCTCATCATCCACATCCGGCCGCAGAGCGGCACGCGCGTGCCATCCCGTCTCGGCAACGCTGATGGTGACGTCGACCTCAACGTCGGCCAGGCAGGTCACCGAGTTCGCCCACCACTCCAGCCTGGCTGGCGATTCGATCTGGTCGAGCATTTGCGCAGAGTAGCTATTGGAAAGGCCGAGCGTCGACACCGTCCGGAGCATCAGTCCTCAGCTATCTACCTGATCGGGCTCGACTGTGTGACGGTCGTCCAGTCCTTTCCGGAGGCGGTCAACGAATGCTCCGATGGCCTCCGACGCGGTTGAAACCTTTAGGACTGCCGGGCCCCACCACCATTTGTGCAGGGTGTAGCCGTCAGGGGCTGTATGCACCGAGAGGAAGCTCTCGGCAAATGGGTACGGAGCAGCGAACAGCCCGAGTGCCCCGTGACTCGTGCACGGGTAACGACGTCGCAGCGTCGGTTCGGTATAGGCCGCCTCGATCAGCGCCTGGAATCCAGGCGAGTCAGAATTTTCGGCGTCCTTGAGCATGTACTGCCATTCCGAAGTGATGACGTCGTCAAGGTTTCCGTCTGGGACGTCAAAGCGGCCTGTTAAGAGCTCGAAGTTTGCGGACTGTTCGATTTCGTTGAGTGGCTGGCCTTCGGCCCAACCGTGGGCCACGGCGGGAACTTGAGCCAGATCATTGGTGACCCCGGAGATCAGCATCCCGTTGTTGGCGGACCCACTGACCCACCAGCGACGTTCGTGGTGCCAAGCGGCCACGAAAAGCGGCTCACGGTGCGGCAGGATGCTTGGGACCGTGGCATGACGTAGCAAGTCTGAGGCGGTGGCTGTCACGGCGAGCGGGATCGCCTGTGCCGCTGCAAGGGTTTGTATCGCTACTGCGAGGCTCCCGTGCTCGGCGACTTCAGGGTAAAGGAGCGCAGGGTCGGGCTCTTGCCGCAAAATCAGCCTCCGAATACGAGAATAGGCGGCCAGCAACGGTACCTGGTCCGCCCAAGATGGGCTCTTTCAACTTGGTTTAACCAACGACTGATGCATGTTCGTTCCACGCCACCATCAAGAATTTGACGCGACGCTCCTGGTCCGGATGGTTAGAGTCGCCGGGTGGCATCGAACCTGGAATGTGTGGGCCCAGCTGTCGGCAGCAGAGACGAGTTCGCCGCGCTGGTCGAATCAGCGTTGGCGAAAGCGCAGCCGATCGGCAGCATCAATGGATTTACTGTGCACGGCTGGCAGGACCCTTCTGGTGCCCGGCTCGTCATTACCACCAAAGGCCGCAAGATCGTTGACATGCTGCCGTCTTTCGCTGGCACACCAGGAGCACGCCTGGCAGGGCTGCATGCCGCCAATGAGGAAGTCGCTATCGCCAGCGTCGTAGACGACAGCGGCGAGACGCTGACCATGCTGGCCGCCGAAGTAGAACAACGTCGCTTCCTTTCCGGAGAGGCAGCATCGGGGCAGGCCAGCATCGTCGCGCTCGGTGTGAATGTCAGCGTTCACGCCGATGAGCATGCATTCGCGGCGTCTGATGCCAGCCTGCTCTCCCCTGGCGAGGATCCGGACGAACCACCGGCTCACGTCGTAGAGCAGGGCATGCCGTGGCCACTGCGTATGGGGGCCGAGTCGTTCATTTCATATCGCGTGTTCGGGCGGCCGGAGCAGGCACAGGCGCACGCCCGGCTGTGCGGCACGGTGCTCGCCGCCGGGCAGCGCACCGTGGCCGCGACTGGGCAGTCGTTCATCGTCGCCCGGGTGCGTACGGCCGGGTTCGATACGGACGTCTGCCTGCCCGGAACCTTTGCCGTGCCGGAACCAGGAAACATCATCGGCGGCGAAGTGTTCCTCGTCGCCTCAATGCCACAACTGGCTCTCGCGTCGGGAACCTCGCGGCGGTCGTGGCTGCCCTGGCGGCGCTAATGAAGCTAACCGTCACCGAGCATCGCACCCGCCACGATGGCCGCGATTTCCGGGTCCTGCGGCCTAACCCGCCGATCCGTCGAACGACTCTGCGCGACGTAGGCGATTGGTACATGCTGCTGTGCACCGACAATGGTGAAGCGATGCGACTAGCTGCCTGCTGGCACTTGGCTGGCCGCCCCCGGCAGAGTCTTGTTCATATTCCGCTACGGCACGACCACGACTCTCTTGCCCAGTCGGAGGATTGGTGGCCGTCGCGGCTTCCGCTCGACTTGCTGCTGATGCACCACAGCTTGCAGGTTCCAGCTAGCCAATGGAAACCAATCCGAGCCAGGCTGGACCGCGGCCGACCTCGCACAGTCGAGACAGGGATCAAACCGCAAAACGAATTCGAGCATCATGTCAGCAAACCCTGGCGAGCCCACGACAGCATCGATGTGCTCGACCTCAACTTGCATGCCGACACGCTGATCGCCACAGGCAGCGAACAATCGCTGCGGGCTGGGTCATTTCTGTTCATGCAACTGGCGATCTGGGCACCCAGCGCGCTGCGCGCCAACCCCAGCCAAGGCTACTACTCAGCCACAATGCACCCGCTCGATGGACTGTTACGCCACAAGACCGGCAAAGGCATGTACCTGATTTACATCGACCCGTGGCTCGACCAGCAGGCGCAACCTGGAATCCAATGTGGAGTATGAACTGGTCGCCGTCGAGTTCGCCTTCCCTGACGGTCTAATCAGGATAGCCAACGCACTCGACGTGAACACCATCGAAACCAGTGACGCCGGCCCTGAGTTTCGGCGAACAATTATCGGACAGGTATGAATACCCTTATGGCAGCAGCGTTTCCGCAGCCCCTCGCAGCAAACACGGCCGCTGCCGCCAGGCTTCTGCTGGAACCAGCGCACCACCAGGCCCAAACATTCAAGGTGACGGTCGACGGCGAAAATGTTGTTATCCCGTACCGGATTTGCTCCAGCGAACCAGCGCAAGCCGCCGCAGAGACGCTGACCTCCATACAGCAGACCATTCTTAGCTGCTGGCTGACCCGCCACAACGACGGATTCATCCGGCAGCGCCATCTTGAGCGCATCATCCGCCAGCAGTATCCCTGGGTCGTCCCATTCGTCGTGCAACTGGCCGGCGAATACGTCTGGCAAATCGTGGAGGCCATCAACCGCGAGTTGTCTGACGTCAGCCAGCCAGGAACCACAATGTCTGAGCTGTATGGCGATTTCGCCTTCCGCAATCCGGAATTCGTCGACCTAACGGAGCAGCGCGCCATCAGCTACTGGAATTGCTACATGCGCTCCCGGTACCTCGACCTCCGCGACCACCCAACGAGAATCTTCGCGAAGGCGGTGCGGCAAGCAGGACGCGACCCCCGCCGAAACCAGTAGTCGGCCTTTGCGGACACCCGCTGGACCCGGACGTGGGCTAGTGAAGCCGACTGGCCTTCCCAGGACCCACATACAGGCATGCCCTGCCACAACCAGCGTAAATGCCAGGGCTGTTTGCGCTCGATATGGCACGCTCAGCGCATGGAAATCTGGGACCACCGTGGAAGGCGGTTCGCCCTCAACTCGCTCTACCAGTTGCCAGAAGACTCCTGGAGCTACGACCTGACCGAGTACTCCCAGCAGTCAGATCACACGGTCGGCTTGGCGATTACGATCCCAGATGCAACGCCCGACGGCCCGTTCACTCCTCAAGACGAGACCCTGGCCGTAACCTGGCTTCACACAGGCAACTTGCCCTGGCCGATCGTACGCAGATTCGCCGAATTCCTTGATGCGACAGGCGATCTCGTCGCCACAAACACTGCGCTGCAGGTGACAGGAGACCTGAACCTATCCGCTAACACCTGGCGATATGGCGATCAAACCTTCGAGGTCAACTCCTTCCACTTCGGCGACCGTGCCACCTGGTGCTACGAAATCTACGAAACCAGCAATCCGACCGAGGACAACAACTACATCGACATACAGATCCCTGACATGAACCCAGATAGCGGCCCGTTCAAACCAGGCCCATCTCACAGCGTGGCGCTGAACATCCACGGCGAGTGGTCTATGCCGTGGCCCGTCTTCCGTCACTTCCTGAACACCGTGTAGACGGATTGGCAACGGGGTTAGGGCACATCGAGAAGCATTGACGCTGTCTCCGGGCGGGCGTCCCGGACTGGGGGATTCGCGGACCGGAGGGGATTTGAACCCCTGGTGGGGGATGGCACGCCACTTGCCCCCACGCGAGTTTGAGTCCGCCGTGCGTGCCCGGCATCACGCTCTCGTCGCTGCAATAACCCGGCTCTGCCACCGGTCCGCAGCCATTGTGCATCCGCCCGCTCTCATAGGCGACAACGTTTCCAGGCTCGCGAACAGCAGTGGCGAACGGTCGCGCGACGGCCGGTATTCTCGCCGCTATGACTAATGAACCGGTGTTCGGCATCGGCGGCTGACGTGGCTCGTGAGCGCTGGGCTGCGGTTTGGCCCTTTGAACCGCGCTGCTGATTGCAGCGGCGCTCACCATCCGGGGCCAGACGGAGGATCGACTAGGTAGAACCATCTCGTGGTCCCGTTGGCGAGGGTGTATGGACGGACGCACATGAAGGGTGCCACCCGCGTGGTACCAAACTGCAGATTGCGGATGTTCAATGCGGACAGTGCCTGCTAAGTTGCACCCTACGATCCGCGACCGGTGCGCCGCGAACGGAGGTCGCAGATGATCGAAGGACGGGATCTGCCTCGGTGGATCTTTGGGTCGGCCCGGCCGGTAGACGAGAGAGATCCGTCTCGGCAAGGCTCATTGGGGACTGCGATTCTGGCTGTCAACGAGGTTAATCTCATCGATGGCCTACTCGCTACCGGCCTCGGCGAGGAGGCGATGATGGAGGAACTCGGAGGTAGGCTCGACGGTTCCGAGGAGCTGAATGTTCTTCGGCGCCGCCACCAGGTCTTGGCCTACCGTTGGCTGAAGATAGGCGACTATCCCGAAGAGTGGATCTATGAGATTCACTACCGCGACGCCGGTCCATTACGAAAGTATCGATGACTACCCGCCTCCAAGGAATCTATTGGTGCGCGCACGACGAAATCACTAGCACCTAGTCGCACCATTCCGAAGCTCAAAGTTTTTCGGAACCAGCCCCTGGCCTAACCTAAGCCAGCATTAGCTGCGCGGCGTCACATCCTGCCTGGTTCCTTCGCTCCGCGTTGACTCGGGACGCGCTGCTTGGCGACGTTCGCGCCGAGTGAGAGACCCATCGGGTCGCTGTCGCGGCATTGAAAGCGGTGCAGCTGCGGG
>DPJL01000348.1 GCA_003543035.1 Micromonosporaceae bacterium
CGCGGTCACGTCGTTGCCGATGACCCGCCTGCCGACTTCCTCGATGCTGAGGTCCCACCAGCGGTGCGGCACCTTCGTCGCGGTCGTGAAGGCGCTGCGTTCCTCCAGACCGTGGTAGGCGAGCCGATGAGCGCGGCGGGCGAGTTGGTCGTCCCGGACGTACAGCATGCCGCCGTCCCCCGTCGTGATGAGCTTTCTGGAGTCGAAGCTCCACACCGCGATATCACCGAACGTCCCGCACTTTGCGCCGTTCACGCTGGAGGCGATCGAGATGGCGGCATCCTCGATCAGCGTGACGCCGCGCTTTCGGCACAGGGCCGCGATGTCGGCGATGTCGCCGGGGTAGCCCCCGTAGTGCAGCACCATCACAGCCTTCGTGCGAGAGGTCATGGCGCGCTCCACGTCGGTGACGGAAGCGTTGAGCGTGCGCGGGTCGACGTCACAGAAAACCGGGCGGGCCCCCGTGTCCACAATGGCATTGGCGTTCGCGACGAAGCTGACCGAGGCGAGCACCACCTCGTCACCGGGACCGAGGCCCAGCAACTCCGTCGCGAGGAACAGGCCGGCGGTGGCGGAGTTGATGAAAATCAGCCGATCCGAACCCACCCCGAGATAGTCGGCGAACTCCGTCTCGAACTCTCTGGTCCGAGCGCCGTATCCCAGCCAGTTGCTGGCGAACACCTCGCTTATGGCTTCGAGCTCCTCGTCGCCGAGGGTAGGTTGAAACACATTGATCAAAGCCCGGTCCAGGCTCGACACGGTGGACCTCAGCTCCGGTTCCGGTGCGCAGCGGTCAGCCTCTCCAGCGCCGGGACGACTTCATTCGGAGTGGGTACTCCCATCAACTCGGTACGCAGCCGGGCCGCGTTTTCGCTGAACGATGGGTCTGCCAAAATCCGGACGAGCTGGTCTCGCAGTCCTTCGGCGGTCAGCTGGCTGGAGTTGGACACGAATACTCCGGCTCCACGATCCTGGAGTCCGTTCGCGGCGGCCACCGGACCGAACCAGCTGTCGCACCAGTACGTACCGGGCACGATGAGTTGCGGTACGCCGTGTTCCAGCGCTGCCGCGAACGCGCCGGAACCACCGTGGTGAACGATTGCCGAGCAGGTGGGCAGCAGCGTGTTGAGCGGGATGAAGTCGACCACACGAACGTTGTCCGGCACCCCGGACACCGACTTGAGCTGACTGGCGTCGAGGGTGGCCACCACTTCGATGTCGAGGTCGCCCACCGCCTGAAGGAGATCCTCCGCCGAGGCCTCGATGCCATGAGATTCCCGATGGGTGACGCCGAGGGTGACGCAGACGCGCGGGCGTGCCGGCTTCTCGAACACCCACCTCGGAGCCGTGGCCGGACCGTTGAACGTCACGTGCCGCACCGGGATGTAATGCACGCTCGTCGACGGTCGCCAGATCCACGGCGGCAACGGATCGATCGTCCACTGACCCATCGCGATCTCTTCGTCGAACTCGCATCCGTACCGTTCAAGCCTTGGTTGCAACCATTCGCGGAGTGGGTCGGGGCGGGAGTCCGTCCACTTCTGGCCCATCGGATCCAAGTGAGCCGAACGCAGCTGCGCGAATGCGTCGTTGCCGAACAGCACGCGAGCGTGCGCCGCGCCGGTGACCCGTGCAGCCACCGCACCGGTGTAGCTCAGCTCCTCCCAGAGCACCAGGTCCGGTTTCCAGTCGCGAGCGAAGCTCACCAGATCGTCGAGCATCGAATCCGGGCAGACGATCGGAAAGAATTCCGAAACCAGCATGGCGAGCTCGCCGTACGGATCGTCTCGGGCATAGTCACTCTGGAGCGGAGTTTCCTTGTGCCAGTAGGTCTTACCGGTCGCCTTCTCCGGCTCCGTCGCCCAATCGACTTCCGCCAGTTGCTCATTCAGATGAATCGTTTCGCCGACCGACACTCCGATGATGCCGGTGTTCGCGATATCCTCGGCCATCTCGGGTTGGCTGGCGATATAGACTTCGTGTCCCGCCCCCCGTAATGCCCAGGCCAACGGGGTTGTCATGTACAGAACTGATTTGTTGGCACAGGTTACCACCAGGACGCGCATGAGTCTCCCTCCGGTTGTGTGACAAGCGCTCCGCCGCGGGCGTATCCGCGTCACACGATGTGAACATTAGGCACGTACAGGATCCATTGGCCGCCCTGCGCGCGGAAATCGTACTCCTTTTCCATGATCTCTTCGGCGTGATTCCAGGCGAACAACAGAGCGTAGTCGGGGTACGGTTCGGCGAAATAGTCCGGCGAGCGTACTGGGATGTGTGATCCTGGCGTCAGGAGACCTTGTTTTTCCGGGGTCGAATCGCACACAAAGGGCACCAGGTCAGGTCCGATACCGCAGTAGTTCGTCACGGTGGCGCTCCGGGAGGTGGCGCCGTAGCCGACGACCCGACGACCAGCATCGCGCAGGTCCTGCAGCAGGGCCACGAGATCCTTGCGAACCCGCTCGATGTTGGCCGAAAAGCGCATGAAGGTGGCCACGTCGGCGAGGCCGAGTCCTTGTTCCAGGGCCAGCAGCTCGCCGACCGCCGACGTCGGCCGGCGAGCTCCGGGGCGGGGGCCCGTCCCGCGGGCGCCGCGCCC
>DPJL01000083.1:0-18893 GCA_003543035.1 Micromonosporaceae bacterium
GGGGGGGCCGGGCCGGGCGCGCCCCGGAGCCGGGCCGGGCGCTGCTCCGACTGGCCGCGGGCAAGGTGGGCGCTGCCGTCTCGGTGATCAGGCGCGCGCTGGACGAGACCGAGGAGCCTGCTGCGCGAGCGCGCCTGCTGGCGGCGTACACCGAGATCATGATCGCCGCCGGCGACGTCGAGGCCGCCCGTGCGGGGGCCGACGAGCTGGTGAACCTGGCCGGTCTCGTCGACGCTCCCTACCTTCACGCGCTGGCCGGCACGGCCAAGGGAACGGTGTTGCTCGCGAAGGGCAGCACCCGGTCGGCCCTCCGCGTGTTGCGGGCGGCCGGCTCCGCCTGGCGCGAGCTCGACGTTCCACACGAGACCGCACGGGTCATGGTCCTGATCGGTCTGGCCTGCCTTGCCATGGATGACCCGGAGACCGCCGCCATGGAGCTCGAGGGCGCTCGCGTCGTGTTCGAACAGCTCGGGGCCCGCCCGGACCTCGAGCGTCTCAACGCGCTGGCCGTATCCGCCGGGCATGGGCGAGGGGACCATCGGTTGACCGCTCGTGAGGTCGAAGTGCTGCGACTTGTCGCCGAGGGTCGGACCAACCACGCGATCGCGAGGGAGCTCGGCCTCGCGGACAAGACGGTCGCCCGGCACCTCAGCAACATCTTCAGCAAGATCGACGTGCCGTCCCGTGCCGCGGCCACGGCCTATGCATACGAGAATGGTTTGGTGTGATTGTGGGAAGAAGTACCCACGCCCACGGTCCTCCTTCTGGGTAGAACGCCCGACGCGCGACCGCCAACGCGCTCGTAGCGTCGCGGTCATGACTAACACACAGCACGAGACCGAGAACACCGCGCCAGTCGAGGCGTGGGACGCGATTGCGGCCGCGTACGACGAGTACGTTGCTGCCGGCGAGTCGGACCTTGCCGAGGCGGGGTTGCGGCTCGCGGGCCTACGGCCGGGCGATGCCTTCCTGGACGTCGCTGCCGGCACCGGAGGTCTGAGCCTGCCCGCGGCGCGGCTTGGCGCCAAAGTCCTGGCGACGGACTGGTCCCCCACGATGGTGGAGCTGTTCACCGCACGGGCCGCGGCCGAGGGGCTCGATACCGAGGGTCGCGTGATGGACTGCCACGCTCTGGACCTCCCCGATGACGGGTTCGACGTGACGGGATCGCAGTTCGGGGTCATGCTCGTCCCCAACCAGGCGCGAGCCCTGCGGGAAATGGTGCGGGTGACCCGCCCGGGTGGCCGGGTCCTTCTCATCGCCTACGGCGATCCAGCCCGCTTTGAGGCCCTCCATGTTTTCGTCGCGGCGGTGCAGGCGGTCGTCCCGGAGTTCGAGGGTCCCTCGGAGGACGAGCCCCTGCTGGAGTTCCAGGTCGCCGATCCTGATGTCATGCGCCAACGCCTGACCGAAGCCGGCCTGACAGACGTCGTCGTGGACACCGCGCACCAGGAGCGCATTGAAGTTCACAGCGGGCAGCAGCTGTGGGACTGGACCCTGGGCGGCAACCCGATTCCCGGCATGCTCGTCGCCGACCTGAGCGAGGCACAGCGCTCGGACATCGTGCGGGTGCTCGACGGGATGGTGCGTGAACGCGCGGACCGGACGGGGACCGCCGTGTTCACCGCACCGCTGAACATCGGCCTGGGCACCGCATGACATCGAGGAGATGCTGAACACGGACGCCGTGCTGAGCGGCGTCCGGTCGATTCGGTGGCAAGGAGGACGCGCGAGGTGGGGCGGGGACTTCGACCCTTGGGCTCAGGCTCCAATTCTGGAGCTGTGTTTGGTAGGTGGTAGCGGGTTGTGGTGGATGGGGTCCGGCGCCCAACCCCGGGAGCGCCGGACCCCGCCAGCCTGCAAGCCGCTGAGGCGAAGGAGAGGAGAGAAACTTCAGCGGTTTGGGCGGCCTGCCCGGCCGCAATTGGCCAGCGTCCGGACAGTTGTGGATCTACTCGCCTCGCATGCGACCCCGCGGCTGGAAGCCAGTCCCGGCGCGCCTGTGGGCAGGCGCAAACCGCATCCATGCGAACCGGTTCCAGCAGTGATATCTGAGATCCACTCGTGTGACCGTACTGGCCACATAGATACAAATCAACTTTACTATTCTTGTTTCACACCAAGGGTTTCCGCGCTTCACATGGTTAACCGTTCGGCCACATCCCAGCAATATCGGAAAAGCGGCAACCTTCAAACTCCGATTCCTTGAGGATGAGAAGGGCGTGCGTCGGGCGCGCCTCAAGAGTCCGAGAAAACAGGGGTGGGACATGCTCGATCCACACGGATACCTCGTGGGATTTGTGACCGATGACCGTTGGCGTTGTCATCATTGCGGGGAACGGGATCGGGTCGAACCCGTGGCGATCCCGACCAGCCAATACCTATTCGCCGACGGCCTTCCGCGGCTTGAGGCCCACACTGCGCGGGCCCGCTGCAGCCGATGCGGCACCCGCGCCGATCTCCACCTCGTGCCAGCCCACTGAATGCTCGTACGCGTTCCCGCCCCGGCCGGCAATCAGGAGATTCCGTAAAGCCAACGCTCGATGTGCTCGAAGATGTCCGAGTCGGTCTCGCGCTGCCACTCAGGTAGGTCTTCCCAATCCGCGACGTATGAAGGCTTGGGATCGGATACGTGTTTGTAGATTTGCCCGGTCCAGCAGAGAGCGATGAAGCGCCCTCTCTGCTCGCGGCTCAATTTGGCGGTCGCTCCGCCTGAGACTTCTATGAAAGCGGCCACCTGGTCGTAAACGGCGGTGGCGCAGTCTCTCTCCCACTGAGGTGTCTCTGCCCATGGCACGACATAGGAGTCCTTCAGAGTTGGGGATCGCGGGGTTAGGGCGGCGATCCCAATGTGGACTAGGGCGCGCTGCAGCTGAGGCGCTCAGCGCGAAAAGGGCGAGCTTCACCCGGTACCCGCCAAATTGGAATTAGGTTTGGCGGTGACGGAGGGTGGCGGCGGTGGAGCCGGCGAGGGTCATCAGACACTCGGGAAGTTTGCCGTCGGCGATCGCCGCGCCGAAGAGGGCCTCACCGGTCGGCTCATCATGGTTGACGTAAGCACTGACGAATCGAGCCACCCAGCGAGCGTCATAACCCGCTTCATCGATGTCGGGAAATTCCAGACGCCACCCACCGGCGCGCAGCCCGTCGCCGGCGAGCGCCCCGGCAAGACAGAGCGCGACCTGATAGGCACCGGTGTCACCAGCTCTTTTCACGACTTGATCGAGGGTATCGGCGACCGCGGCACTGTCCCCGGCGAGTGCTTGATCAAGCACTAACGCCGCGTCTTCGAATGCCTGATCGGGTTCTGTCGCCACGCCCGGAGCCTATCCGGCGTACACAACAATTCCCTCAATCCGTAGTTCAGCGCTAAGGTGCCTCTTGCACGCCTGGCCACGGAGGCACCCCTATGCGTATTTCGCGCGCCGTCGCGCTCTTCAGCTGCGTTTCCATCCTCATAACAGTCACTGGATGTGGTGATCCGGCTACAGACAAACCTCAAAGTATCTATGCCGGTGCCTATCTCTACGGTGCCGACGGAAACATGAGCAACCCCTTCGGGGCACTGTTCGAGAAACATCCGGGCGTACTCGCCGGGATGAAGGGCACCCGCCCGATGACTGCCATCAGTGACGATTTCAAAGCCCGGCTAATGGCTCTGGATCCGAAACTGCCGGACTACAACTACGCAGGTGAGGCCTACGACGCGGTCGTCATCTCGGCGCTGGCCGCACAGGTTGCGGGCACCGTGGATCCAAAGTCGATCGCCGGTCAGATCAACGGCGTGACCACCGGCGACGAGCCGTGTGACAACGTCGCGCAGTGTCTCGAGAAAGCGCGTGCCGGCGCGGATGTCGCCTATCGCGGCATCACGGTGCGAAGCGGTTTCACCGATGCCGGTGAGCCTTCCACCACCAGCTACGGCACCGTCCACTTCGGACCGAACAACCAGCTCGATCAGGGCAAGACCGAGTACCTGAGGGCTGGTAACGAGGCGAACGCCACCAAGGCACCGCCGAAGGCGGGGACGGGGCAGAAGAACGGAGTTCCGCTCGTCATCGGCGCCCTGATGACGGCACCGCCGACGGCGGTGACCAGCCAGGCGCGTTTCGCCGGAGCACGGCTCGCCATCAAGGAGATCAACGCGGCTGGCGGAGTGCTTGGCCAGCCGGTCAAGTGGGTGGAAGGCACCGACGGCGCCGACGCGAAGGTGGCCACCGCCACGATCTCGTCACATAAGGCCGCCGGCGTTCACGTCCTGATTGGAACGAGCGGGTCGGGTGTTGGGACGTCCGTCCTGCCAGAGGTCATGAAGAACGGGATGATCATGTTCTCGCCGTCGGCTACGGCCGCCGCGCTGAGCACGGTCGCCGATGACGGGCTCTACTTCCGCACGGCACCCTCCGATGTGCTGCAAGCGCGGGCCATCGCCGACATGATCATGCGAGACGGGGTCCGCAAGGTCACTCTGATCGGCAAGAAGGACGCCTATGGCGAGGGCCTTGTCACCGGAGTACAGAAGGAACTTCTGGCAGCGGGCATGACCGATGTCTCCATCCAGACGCTGCTGTTCGACATCGAGGGTGGGAAGATCAAGGACGCCGGCCAGCTGGCGAGCATCGCCCAGCAGGCGGTCGACTTCAAGCCGGACGGGGTCCTGGTCGTCGGCACCACCGAGTCGGCCGAGATGATTAAGGCGCTGGCGGACGGGAAACTGCTCATTCGACACTAAGCAAGGGAGACATTCGATGAGCGAGAACGAGAACGAAATCGTGGAGACCCGCGGCGATGAGCGCGTCGATCTGATCACGGGCGACACCAACAAGGACGGCAAGCCCGACCTTTGGGTCTCCGACACCGACGGTGACGGCAAGGCCGACCTGTTCCAGTTCGACACCGACGGCGACGGCAAGGTCGACATCACGATGGTCGACCTCGACCAGGACGGCAACCCGGACAAGGTCGTCAGCGGCGACGGTGGCCACGCCCCTAACTGAAGAGCTTCAACCTTGAAACAGCCGCCTGCAACCAGGGCGGCTGTTTTCATGCGGCATGCATGAGCTGAATCCCGAACCAGACCAACCCGCAGAGCAGCAACGCGACCACCACACAGGCGACCACGACCTTGGGGACGGCCGGGCGCAGCTGGGAGGCGATCGCCTCGGGATGACCGAGCTCGACGAGCCGCTGCCGCTGGGCGATCACCTCATCCCGGCAGTGCAGGAGCAATGCGTCGCCGGCGACCAACCCGGTCGGGGTCCGGCTCAGCTCGACGGCCATACGAGCTTGGGCAGCCTGCAGGGCGCGAACCGCCTTCTTCCCCGCACGACCCGCCCTAGCCCCGCCATAACGTCGCGCGTCTGCCCGCAAATGCCCGTGGCCCAAGGTATGCAGCTCGGCCGGGGTTGCCACGGCCGGATCGTTGAGCTGCGTCAGGTAGGCGATGTAGTAGTTTGCCTCGCGATGGCGTGCCACATAGAGCAATCCCAGCACCATCGCGAGCGCCGGAAGTCCTTTGACGAGTAGGCCGAACAGCACGCCCCAGCCGCCCTTGCCGAACCCGTCGAGCATCAACGGCGAATTCCACACCGAGTGCACGGCCCATGCCAAGCCCAGGCCACCGACCAATCCGGCCGTGCGAGCCAGGATCGATCTGTCCCTCCGCACGATGAACCAGGCGATGCCCGCACCAGCCAAAGCGCTGTAGAGGGTGTGGCTCCACAGCCCGGCGAGGAAGCCGCGCAGGAAGAAGGTTGCGATGACCGGGCCGACCTTGTCGCCGTTGTTCGCGAATTCCACCGCGTTGAGCGCGTAGAAGACGTTCTCCACGACCTGGAAGCCGAGGCCGGTCAAGGCGCCATAGACCATGCCGTCGAGCACGCTGTTGATTTGCTTGCGTGCCACCAGGACGATCATCACCAAACCGAGCGCCTTCAACAGCTCCTCGATGACCGGGCTCACCACGGCCGGCCCCCAGGCCGCGGCGAAGTCGGTGGAGATCACCTTCGCCAGCAACCCCAGCAGCGCCCGATTGCCTTGCATCGCAGTCGTTGTCGCCACCAGGGCACCCCACGCGAACGCGGTCGCCATCAGCATCGGCGGTTCCTTCTCGAGGAAGTCCATCGAGGCGATGAACCACCAGAACGGCACGGCGTAGAGGGCGAAAAGGATGACCGCAGTCGTTGTGGCCGTGGGGAAACGAGCGAAGGGCGACTGCAACAGATCGAAGAGGCGCATCCCGCTGAAGATGAGGATCGCGCCGAGTATCCAGAACGCCGGAAGTTGCAACGACTTCAACGCACGGGCGGCTCGCGGAGTAGGGCGGACCGAGAAACGCAAGCGGCGGCGCCCAGCGGGTGCGGCAGCGGTCATCGTTCACCGCCGTAGGACAGGCTCGCGATGCTCTTGTCGATCAGCACGAGCGACTGCTGGAGCCCACCCTCAGACCCGTTGATGGTGACTTCGATGATGTGGCCGGGCGCGAGGAAGGCGGCGAACCGGCCGATCCGGCCCGGCGCGGTGAAACTGCCGGCCAGCCCGGACAGACCGCTCTGGGTCACCAGCGGGGCTTCGCCGGCCGTTATCTGGTACCCCCGCATGCTCTGAATCTTGGTCCTGAGCCTGACCGAAGCGGCCTGGAGATCGCCCTCGAAGGGTTCGACTGCGATCACATATCGAGCCGGCCCGATGAGGAACAGAACCGAGCCTTGGCCCGGCCCGGTTCTGGATCGTTTCGCTATCAGGGCTCCGGCCGGAGGGATCACGGTCACCCCGGCCGCGATTTCATGTCGTTGGGCCGTGGCCGCCACCCGTTGAGCGGGGACGGCGCGGTCGAGTGCGGGCAGTCCGAACACGACGGTGGCCAGCGCGGCCAGCACAGACCCCGCACCTGCGAGGTTGAGCCACCACCGATGGATCACCATGACCCGAACGTTAGCGGGACATAGTCTTCCATTACTGGCATATCGATAGGGCCTACGATTGTCGAATGTCCGGGCAGGTGATCAACCGTCGTGAAGAGCACAAGAAGCACACCCGGACCGCCCTCGAAGATGCCGCGATGGGGCTTTTCGCCCGGTATGGCTATGAGGAAACCACCGTCGAGGAGATCGCCGCCGAGGCGGGCGTTTCGGTGCGCACCTTCTTTCGCTACTTCGCTTCCAAGCAGCACGCCCTCTTCGGCGATGTGGCCTATCAGCGCGTTTCCGTGATGGCCCGCGCTTTGGAGGCGCGCCCCGCGGACGAGGATCCGCTCGACTCCGTGCGGATCGTGCTGGATCAGTCGGACGTCACCGATCCGGCCGAACTCGCTCAGATCCGGGCGCGGATGCACCTTATGGTCACGCAGCCCGCGCTCCTGAGCACCTATCTCATGATCAGTCGCGAGCTGCAGAACCAGGTCGGCGCCTTTGTCGCCAGGCGGTGTGGGCTGCCGTCGCAACACGTGTACCCGCTCAAGGTCTCCGCGGCCGCAGCGTCAGCGTGGGACATCGCGCTCTCAGCCTGGGTCGGCGGGCAGAGCCCCGACCTGGCCACCGCGCGGCGCGAGGCCTTCGAGCAACTGTCAGCCGGGATCCGGCTCGACACCAAATCGTGATCAAACGCTGCCAACCCAAAGGGCGGGCCAACCGCTCTAACCAAGACGGTCTGCGGGAAACACCCCTAGGAGCACGATGCTCGTGTGGCGGCGCGCCAATAGCGCAAGAAGCCTGTTGGCGGCGGCAGCTGCGGCCGCATTGATAGCCACGGTGCTGCTCGCCGGGTTGACCGACTACAACCGTTCGGTGATCGTCGCCGGAGGTCAGTCCGCGGTGGCAGCCGCACCCGCCAAGGAGCGAGCGCTGCTCGTGCAGGGCCCGGCCAACAGTACCGAGCAGTTCCACTCGGCCGACGGTGCACTGCGTCGATCCCTTGAGGCCGGCCTCGGTGGCGCTGAGGTCGCAATCGCGAGCGCCGGGTACGCCAGTGGGCGCCAACTCACCGGGGAAACCGGCACTGCCACCGGCGACGCCCATGGGCTGATCTTTGCCAGCCTGATGTTTCTCGACGGTCTCCCCGGCCAGGCAAAGCTGATCGACGGCGGTTGGCCGCAACCCGGCGCCAATCCGGTGCAGACGGTTATCGGCGAGCCCGCGGCCAACCTTCTCGGCTTGAAACCCGGCAGCCTGGTACCGGTTACCGACCGCCGCACCGACAAAGTGACCACCGTCGTGGTCAGCGGAGTCTTTGCCGCGCAACGCCCCGACGACTCCTATTGGCTGCTGGCCCCCGAGTTGAGCCAGGGTTCGCTGCCCGGTGGCACGACGTATGGCCCCTTCGTGATCGATCGGAGCGACTATTTCGGCGGTGGCTGGGCGACCGGTGGCAGTGCGAGTTGGATGGTCGAGCCGGAGCTGGCTGAGGCCGAGCTGAAGGATCTGCTGGCGGTGCGGGAGGTTGCCAAGACTCTGCCGACGACGCTGCCCAAGGCAATGGGGATGGGCTCCAGCGTGCAGGCTGTCACGTCTCTGGACCAGTTGGTGGATCGGTTGCAGCGGGCCGATTTGGTGGGCCGTTCGGCACTACTCACGCCGCTCCTGCTCATCATCGTGCTGGGCGGCTACGCACTGCTCCTATTGGCGGGATTGCTTACCGAGCAACGGCGTTCGGAGACAGCGCTGTTGCGGGCCCGGGGCGCAGCTCGTGGGCAGCTGGCCGGGCTGGCCGCCCGCGAGGCGGTGCTCGTCGCCCTGCCCGCCGTGGTGATTGCCCCTCTCCTTGTCTCGCAGCTCCTCGGCCGAAGCGATCAGCTGAAGGTGCTCGCCGACGTCAACCTGCATCCCGAAGGTTCGCTGGGCTGGCTGACGTGGGGCGTGGCAATCGCGGCCGGGGTAGGTTGCGTCCTCGCGATGCTCGCTCCGGCGCTCAAGGCCGGAGCGTCCTATGTGGACGATATGGCGGCCCGTTCCCGGCCCAGCAAGGCAACCGTCATTCAACGAGCCGGAGTCGACCTCGCCCTCATCGCTTTCGCTGTGCTGGCTTGGTTTCAGCTCAGGCAGTACTCGTCCCCGCTGGCCGGGGTAGGCGGCGAGCTGGGCATCGACCCGTTGCTTGCGGCCGCCGCCCCGATCGGAGTCCTGGCCGGATCGGTGCTGGCACTGCGCTTGCTGCCACCCCTGACCCGGCTCGCCGAGCGGGTCATCGATCGGCGGCCCTGGTTCGCCGCACAGCTCGGCATGTGGCAGGCCGGTCGCCGGCCACATGCGGGGCCGGTGCTGTTGCTCGCCCTCGCGGTCGCGGTCAGCACGCTGGCTTGGGCACTGGCCCAGACAGCCGAGGACTCGATGGTGGATCAGGCCAACCACACCGCCGGAGCCGACCTGCGACTCACCGAGACGTCGGGCTTCGCACCGGAGGGCCGGGCTCAGGCGATCGCTGAGCTGCCGGGTGTGCAGACGGCACTTCCCGCTTGGCGCACCACATTTCCGCTCGGCGAGAAGTCGACGGCGACCACAATCCTTGCGCTGGATGCGGCTCAGGCCGGCGACGTGGTGAAGCTCCGCTCCGATCTCGGCGACTCAGGCGAGCTCTTCGGCGGTATGTGGGGCAAGCGGGTGGGCGCTCCGAGCATTCCACTTCCGGCTGGTACCAATGAATTGCGCGGCACAGTGCGCACCTCGGGCGACGGCACCGCGATCGTCACCTACATCTTGTTGATGGACAAGGCAGGCGGCCAGCACCGGCTCCGATTGCCGGAGGCCCAGCCCGATCGCCGGACGGTTCCCTTTCAGGTCAAGGTGACCGGCGGTCCGCTGACTCTTGCCGGCTTCATTGTCGAAGGCGCCGCCTGGACCAATCGGCAGCTTTCCTGGGAGGTGGAGGGGCTGAGCGCGGTCACCCCCACCGGGACCGCCCCGATCGACCTGTCGGTGGACTGGAACATGGTCGTCGACTTCCCAGGCCCACAAGAACCACCAACTGTCGCAAATGGACGGTTGGCTGCGACTTTTGTCCAGCGCCAACCCACCCGCTCCTCGTTCTTCGGCCGGCAGATGCCTCGATACAGCTTTTCCCTTACCCGGCCGGTTTCGGATACCGCTCCGGTGCCGGCGATCGCCACCACGACCGCACTTGAGGTGCTCCATAAGAGCGTGGGGGACGAGGTGTCGCTGACCCTTGGCGGCCAAGAGGTTCCGGTCGTCTTCACCGGCAGCCTCGCCACCCTGCCCGGTACCGGTGGTGAGCCGGCCATCCTGCTCGACATGCCCTCGCTGAGCAATGTCTATCTGCATCGCTTCGCCGAGACGCAGGCCGTTCAGGAATGGTGGCTCGCAACCGATCCCGCTCAACATGCCGCTGCGGCGGCCGGTGCCGCCAAGCTCACCAACATAAGGCTCCACGACCGCCTTGACCTGGCGAAGCGCGCGGGGCAGGACCCGTACGGAGTTGGTGCCCGGCTCGCGCTCTTCATTGCCGCGCTGGGCGCGATGGCATTGGCTCTGGTCGGAGTCGCCGTGGATGTGCGGGCCACGGCCCGTCGCCGTATCGGCGAACTCGCTGTGCTGCATACCCTTGGGGCCACTCCCCGGCTGCTCGCGCGCGCACTCGTTACCGAGCAAGCGTTCCTGGCCGGTCTAGGGGTGCTGGTGGGATTGGTGGTCGGGATAGGAGTTGCCGCGACCATGGCACCACTCGTGATTCTCACGCCTACCGCGGCCCGGCCGATCCCGGAACCGTTGCTGCGCCTCGATTGGCTGCCCGTGCTCGGCACCGCCGGGCTGCTGCTGGCGATCGCCATGTCGATGGCCGGGCTCGTCGCACTGACGATGCGCAACAGGCTCAACGCCGCCCAGCTGAGAATGGGCGTGGATCGATGAGGTCGTTTCTTTCCCGGCTAAGGGCTTCCGCCGGTCAGCTCACCCTGCTGGCCGCCTTGACCATGGTGGCCGCGGCCCTGCTGACCGGCGCCCCGCGGATAGCCAATCAGCTCACCGACGAGGCACTGCGCAAACGGATCGACAGCCTTTCCTATCAGATCAAGGACGTCACCTTCCGCGCGCAAAGCCAGGCGCCATCGAGCTTCCTACCCCATCACGCACAGGACAGGCTGCGCCAGCAGCACGCCAGCTTTGAACCCGAGCTGGCAGACCGGATTGACACGTCCTGGTTCGCTGTCACCGCACCGAGTGGCACCACGGTCGCGAAAGGCACCGGGTTGCCCAGCCCCACCAACCTGGGCGTGCGCACCGGCAACGGCCTCATCGAGGCGACGCGGCTGGTGGACGGCCGTTGGCCCGACAACTCCCATGACCTGCCGAGGCTCGAGGTAGCAATCACCGAGCTAAATGCCAAAATCCTTAATTTCCATGTGGGTACCGACTACGTCATCGCCGATCCGGCAGCCTTGCTGACCCCGGTGAAGGTACGAGTCGTCGGCATCGTGGCGCCGCTCGATCCGGCCGCCGCGATCTGGGAGACAGAACCGTTGGCATTGCAGGCCTATGTCCCCCAGGCCGACGGGGAGGCCTACCTCGGAATCATGCTCACTGATGTCCCGGGGATGGACCTGGTAGCCCAGCGCGGGTTGGCGCTCGAATACGAGTGGCGCTACCGCATTGACGTGTCCACTTTGGACATGGTCGTGTTGCCCGGCGTGGTGCAGGCCGTGCTGGACGCGCGCAAGCAGGGCATCAACAAGTCCACCGCCGAAACCGGGCTGGACACCGCGCTGACCCGCTTCGCCGACAATGCCAAGTCGGCACAGGCTCTCTTTGCCGTCGTCCAGTCAGGAACCCTCGCCACTCTTGCGGGCCTGGTGCTGCTCGCCTCGCATCTGGCCGTTTCCCGGCGCCGTCTCGAATTCGTCCTGCTGCGAGCCCGAGGGGCCGCGCTGCGCTCGATCGGCTGGCGCACAGTGGCAGAAACGTTGCCACTCATCCCGTTCGCGGCTGCGCTCGGTTTCTTCGTGGGAGGTCTGGCGCCGGGCCGGGCTGCCTTCACCGAGCCGCTCGTGGTCGCATTCACGGCAGTCGCTCTGCTTGCTTTGCCGATCATGGCGATGGGCAGCCTGCGCCGGATGTCCTTCAACGAGGAACGGGAAGACCTGGCAACCGCGCGCGTTGGCCTCAAGCGCCGCACGGCCGAGCTGAGCCTGCTCTTGGTTGCCGGGCTCGGCGTGTTCCTGCTTCGTCGCCGCGGACTGCCCGAGGGTATCGACCTCTACTTGGTGACCGTGCCGACGCTGCTCGCGACTGCGACCGCCATCGTGACCTTGCGGGCCATCCCCTCGCCGTTGAGCTGGATCAGCAGGCTGGCTTCGCGGGCCCGGGGAACGGTCGGGTTCCTTGGCTTGGCCCGTGCGGGTCGCGCCGCCCCGGCCACCGTCGGGCCGGTCGCCGTCCTCGTAGTAGCCGTCTGCACAACGGTTTTCAGCCTCGCCATCGCTAGCACCGTCGACACGGGCCGGGAGCGGGCCGCCGATCACGATCTTCCAGCCGATGCCTTGGTACAAGGGTTCTTCTTCGCCCCGGACACCGCCGGCGAGCTTCGCAATGTTCCCGGGGTGACAGCCGTCGCGCCGTTCGCCGCGTTGCCGGCGATGACCGTGCTCAGCTCCCGGGAGGTCGGTGCCGAGCGGCTGGGCCAAGTCTACGTGTTGATAGTGGACGGTCCGGCGTTCGCCGAGGTAGCCCGCGAAGCCGGGCGAGAAGTGGACGTTAACGATCTGATCATCGGAGCCCAGCGTGGCGACTCCCCGCCCGCGCTGGTTTCGTCCGATCTGGCAGCCGACCTCAAGGGCAGCGATCGAGCAGTCGTCGACCTGCAGGGCCGCGACTATGACTTCCGGGTCGGCGCGGTGGTGCAGAGCTACCCGAGCCTCGCCCGTACCGCCACGCGTTTCCTCATCCTGCCCTGGCAAGGTTTGCCGATCCGCGACGACAAGGTGATCAACCCGACCGGCTTCCTGGTCGCCGGAGACGCCGATCGCGCGGCGCTGAGGGCCGCGGGCGACGCAGGGCAACTGCGCTGGATCTCCTCGATCAGCAACCCGAGACCCGGTTACCAGCCCACAACCCGGGTTCAGACCTGGGACGACCGGCGGCAGCAGCTGGAGAGCACCGGCGTCAACGCCGTGCTCACCTTCGCCTTCAGCGTCGGGGCAGCTGGTGGAGTGCTGATGGCCCTGCTGGCCGTGGGCTTCGCCGTGCTCGCCGGAGCGCGTGCTCGCGGGAAAGTGTTGTCCCGCTTGCGAACCATGGGCCTCACCAGGGCCCAGGGCCGACGGCTCCTCCTAATCGAGCTGGCTCCCCTGATGACCGTCGCCGTACTGACCGGCGGGCTAGTGGGAGTCGCCCTGCCCCGGTTGATCGCCCCGGCTCTGAACCTGACCAGCTTTACCGACGGGCACGACGCGGGCCTGCAACTCGATCCGGTGGTGATCGGTGGCTCGCTAGCCCTGATCATGGCCGGTCTGGGCACCGCCCTGCTGGTGGAGACGCTTTTCAACCGCCGGCTGCGGCTCGGTGAGGTGCTTCGACTTGGATCAGCGGAATAGAACAGGGGTGAACCAATGTCCACTGTGCAGGTAGCTCCGCCAGACCTGGCAACACTGCAGGCCAGGGCGGCACAGCGAGCCGCCGACCGGGCCGGCGGTGCCGACCGGCTACGCGGCCACCTCGTCTGCGACGGGCTGGTGCGGATCTACAAGACCGACGGCATCGAAGTGGTTGCCCTGCAAGGGCTCGACCTCGTCGTGGACCGGGGTGAGCTGATCGCCATCGTGGGCGCCTCCGGCTCCGGAAAGTCGACCCTGCTCAACATCCTGTCCGGATTGGACGTTCCCACTGCGGGGATCGCCCGGGTGGGTGAATACGACCTGCTCACGATGTCCGCGCGGAAGCGGCTGCGGTACCGGCGGCACATGGTCGGCTTCGTGTGGCAGCAGACGGCACGGAATCTGTTGCCCTACCTGACCGCGCGGGAGAATGTCGCCACCCCGATGCGCCTGGCCGGCACCCGTTCCGGTCGCAAGGCTCGCAAACGTGCCCTGGAGCTGCTCGACATGGTGGGAGTCGGCTACTGCGCCGACCGTCGGCCCGACCAGATGTCCGGCGGCGAACAGCAGCGCTGCGCGGTGGCATTGGCTGTGGCCAACGATCCTGAGGTGCTCTTCGCCGACGAACCCACCGGCGAGCTCGACGAATCGACCGCGGGCGAGGTCTTCGGGGCACTGCGCACCATCAACGCCGAGCTGGGCGTGACCGTGGTCGTGGTGACCCACGACAACAACGTCTCCAGCCAGGTCCGGCGGACCGTGGCCATGCGCGACGGACGGCTCGCCTCCGAAGTACGCCGGACCGCTCGCCACGACGGGGAGCTGGTGGCGCAGGAGTATGCGGTGCTCGACCGGGCCGGGCGGATGCAACTGCCCTCCCCGTTCGTGGAAGCCCTCGAGCTCAAAGATCGCGTGAAACTCAACCTGGAATCGGATCACGTGGAGGTTCGCCGTGGCTGATCTAGCAGGGTCTCCTTTGGTGCAGGTAGAGCACGTTTCCCGCGACTTCGGCAAGGGTTCGCACAAGGTTCATGCTGTCCGCGACGTCTCCTTTTCGGCCGGTGTCGGCGAGCTCGTCGCGGTCAGAGGCCGGTCCGGTGCGGGCAAGACCACCCTGCTCAACATCATCGGCGGACTCGACCGGCCCACCTCAGGCAAGATCTTCGTCGACGGTTGCGACGTAAGCGAGGCAAGCGAAACCGAGCTCGTGAACCTGCGCCGCAAGTCGATCGGGTTCGTTTTTCAGTCTTTCGGGCTCGTGCCCATTCTCTCCGCGGCGGAAAACGTCGGGGTGCCGTTGCGGCTCGCCAAGGCCAAGCCGGCGGAGCGGGAACAACAGGTCTCGGTGCTGCTCGAGCTGGTCGGCCTAGGGGCCCACGCCAAACAGCGGCCCTACGAGCTCTCAGGCGGGCAGCAACAGCGGGTCGCGGTCGCTCGTGCCCTCGCCAACGATCCGCGCCTATTGATCGCCGATGAACCCACCGGCCAATTGGACTCCGAAACGGGGCGGTCCATTATGGATCTGCTGCGGGCCTTGGTACACGCCAGAGGGATGACCGCCCTGGTCGCGACCCATGATTCGGCTCTGATCGACCTCGCCGACCGCGTCATCACCCTTCGCGACGGTGCCCTCGCCTAGCCCCCCGGTCTTGATCATGAACTTAAGTTCTGTTCGACGGCGTGTCGCTACTCCCAGCGTCTTGGTCAACGGCGATTGCCGGGCACAACAAAAGGGAGGCCCTGGGGGATGGCCTCCCTTTTGATACGTGCAGCTCAGTCGCCCTGGCGCTGGTGCGGGATCTGACCCTGAAGCAGAGCACGCACCTCCGACTCCCGGTAGCGACGGTGGCCACCCAGCGTCCGAATGGCGCTGAGTTTTCCCGCCTTTGCCCACCGGGTCACGGTCTTCGGGTCGACACGGAACATCGACGCGACCTCTGCCGGGGTGAGCAGCGGCTCTGGTTCGTGCGTACGCGACGCCATGGTCACTCCTCCACAAGTACCTACAAACGAAGGCCGGGGTCCCGCCGGCCGACGCGTTACCCATAGTCCGGCTAGTCCCCGATGTCCGACATGGGCCGAACGGGTGAAGGTCCGTGGATGGACGGATGACGAAAGAACGACATGTCGCTTTTTTGTCTTTACGCCATACCTTTTGATGACTTTCGATTACGGAACGTACTTGCCTAATTACTTCTTTCCAGCAATTGGATTTCTCTCCAACGCTGGACAAGTTTTTCGTAGGCAGCCGTCGCGGCGGCACCGTCGTCATGGGACAGACCCGTCAGACCGGTCGCCACCAACTCCACCGAGTCGTCCTCGTCAAGTGCGTCATCGGAAAGCAGGGCGGTCAGGCCGCCGTAATCGAGCTCGACCACCGAGCCCGGGTGAAAGAGCTCAAGCCAGCGAGCGGTTTCCCGCAATGAGTCGGTGATCGGCACGTCGCCGAGGGCACGTCGCAGCACTCGCAAGCCCTTGTGGGCGCGCTGCCTCGCCTTGCCGATCTCGGTGCGGAAGCGCAGCACCCGGCGCTCCTGTAAGAGCAGCTCACGCTCGGCCGGGGAGAACAGCACGAACCAGCGCAACGGCACACCCCAGGTGGCCACCTGCTCGTGGACGCGCTCCTCACCATCGGGTGAACTGAGCCGGGCCTGCTCGACGACGTTCTGAGCGAGGCCCACCAATGCGGGCGGCACGAAGGCGTCGGCCAGAACCTGAGGCACCCCATCGCGGGCCTGTAACGCCGCCTCGGCCACCCTCTTGCGCAGGTTCCACGGGCACACCAGGGCCGTCTCCTCGGCCCCCAGAACGTATGCCTCATCCGGCAGGTCAGGCAGTCTTGACCAGCCCGCACCCAGCGCTTCGAGCACCACGGTCCGTTGCCTTCCCGGTCCGTCGGACAGACCGATGGCCTTGCCCTCCGCCACATATTTGCGCCAGAAACGCTGTCGTTCCGGCCCGAACGCGGTCAGTGGCTCGTACACGCGCAAATATGCGGCGAACTGTGTCGGCACTTGGCGATCCTCGCACGATTAGGCTTCAGACGGGAGCGCCGCTACCGCGACGCCTCCCTACACAGCGGAGAATGGCCCCACAAGGGCCGACAACGAAGTTGGAGCCACAAGTGGGCGTATTCAGTGAAGGCAGCCACGAGCAGGTCGTGTTCTGCCAGGATCGGGCCAGCGGCCTGAAAGCGATCATCGGTATCTACTCGACCGCGCTTGGCCCCGCCTTGGGCGGCACGCGGTTCTACCCCTACGCCTCCGAGGAAGAAGCTCTGCACGACGTGCTGGAGCTCTCCCGTGGGATGGCCTACAAGAACTCTCTAGCCGGGCTCGACCTGGGCGGCGGCAAGGCCGTCATCTGGGGCGATCCGGAAAAGATCAAGAACGAACCGCTGCTGCGGGCCTACGGCCGTTTCGTCCAGTCCCTCAACGGCCGCTACTACACCGCATGCGATGTGGGCACCTACACGTGGGACATGGACTACGTCGCCCGCGAGACCCGCTTCGTGACCGGGCGCAGTGTCGAACACGGCGGAGCCGGCGACTCCTCCATCCTGACCGCCTGGGGCGTCTTCCAGGGCATGCGCGCGGCCGCTGAGCACAAGTGGGGCACCCCCTCGCTCACCGGTCGCCGGGTGGGCATCTCGGGCCTTGGCAAGGTTGGCAAATACCTGACCGGCCACCTCATCGAAGAAGGCGCCGAGGTCGTCGCCACCGACGTCAACCCCAAGGCACTCGAGTGGGCCTCAATCAAATACCCCCAGGTGACGCTGGTACCCGACAACACTTCGCTGATAACAAGCGATATCGACATCTACGCGCCATGCGCGCTCGGCTTCGCCCTCAACGACGAGACCGTGCCCGCCCTACGCGCCAAGGTCGTGGCCGGCGCGGCGAACAACCAGCTCGCGCACCCCGGCGTGGAGAAACTCCTGATGGATCGCGGCATCCTCTACGCACCGGACTACTGCGTGAACTCCGGTGGCGTGATTCAGGTCGCGGATGAAATCGAGGGATTCAACTTCGACCGGGCCAAGCTGCGCGCCACGAAGATTTACGACACCACCAAACGGATCCTTCAGCTCGCCGACACCGAGGGCATATCGCCCGCCACGGCTGCCGATCGGCTCGCCGAGCAGCGCATGTCGGACGTGGGACGGCTACGCACAATCCGGCTCTGAACTCCTGCGGTTGGATGCCCCTTACGGTCACGACCGCTGGGGCATCCAACCCTTACTAGCGCAAATCCGACAGTCACTCGCCACACGCGGTAACCCGGGATGCCGAACTGGGCCCGGGGCATGTACCGTATGAGCCACGAGAGATGTCTGAGTCAATCGGGGCCCGCCTTCGGGCAGCCCCGTCATTCATGTGCGAGGGGGTCGGCCATGGGGCGCGGCCGAGCTAAGGCCAAGCAGACGAAGGTGGCCAGGGAGTTGAAGTATCACTCCCCGAACACTGACCTTGATGCCTTGCAGCGCGAGCTTGGGGGCAGTGGCAACTCGGTGACTCCCGACGAGGAGCTCGACGACGTTGCGTACGACAAGTACGTAAGCTATGCCTCCGACGATGAAGACGACGACGCTTCCTGGGCACAACGCAAATAGCCACAGCAATTGCTGCGGTAACGACCGCTAACGCGGTCGGTTGTTCCAGTTGAAGAACGTCGGGATGTTTTCGAAGTGGTTCCAGGCGCAGACGGCGGTGCTGTCTGCGCCTGGCGCTTCGGCTCGTCCCGCGCGAGCGATGCGCGCTTCATCCAGCAACGCGGTCAGGTTGCCGCGTGCGCTGCGGATGCGTGCTGCCACGCGATCAAGGTCCTCGGGCATGATCGAGCACTCCCTCCAGTAGGTTGATCTTGCTGTTGCGGCAGTGCTCAGTTTCCGTGCCGTCGAACCTGCCGTGCTCAAAGAACCGGTTGGCCGCATGGCCGCCGCCACAGAAGCCGAAGTAGGCACAGCGCGAGCGGCAGGCTTCGACTCCGGTCACAAACTCCGAAACCCACAGGGTCGCCAACGGCTCCCGTAGAAGCTCCGCCAGCGGCGTGGTGAGCACGTTCCCACTGCTGAAGTCCCCGTACACCGGGTGCGTGAAGCCGGCCAGCTCAGGTGAGAGCAGTAGCACCGACCCGTCGTAGCCGACTGTCGGGATCGGATCGAGCTGTGAGGGCAGCAGCTCGCCGTCTGTCCCGTCGAGCACCGCAGCCACATACCGCAGGGACCACTCGATCTCGCGTAGGTGGATGTCTGGTGCCGATCGCCAGGCCGCGGTCAGCTCGGCCCAGAAGGCACGCACGTCGGCCGGCTCATGGCTGTTGTCCCGGCCATTGACACCCTCCCGCTCCTCGATGTTGA
>DPJL01000083.1:19213-19374 GCA_003543035.1 Micromonosporaceae bacterium
CCCTCCCGCTCCTCGATGTTGACCCCGAGCACCTCGCAACCCAGCTCGAGAAAGAACTGATAGAGCTCGGCGGCCAGACCCGGACGCGGATCGCTGACCACACAGAGGGCGGCGAAGGGCAAACCATTGCGGCGCAGGGTCTCGATCCCCTTCACCACACG
>DPJL01000440.1:0-3742 GCA_003543035.1 Micromonosporaceae bacterium
GACGAGGCCGACCGCATGCTCGACCTGGGCTTCCTGGACGACGTTGAGAAGATCCTCTCGATGCTGCCGGAGGACCGGCAGACCATGCTCTTCTCGGCGACCATGCCGGATCCGATCGTGGCGCTGTCGCGACGGTTCCTGCGCAACCCGGTCACCGTGCACGCGGGTCACTCGTCAGAGCCGGGCGTCAGCCCGCAGACCAAGCAGTTTGCCTACCGCACGCATCAGCTCAACCGGCTGGAGCTGCTGGCTCGCATTCTGCAGGCCAAGGACCGCGGCCTCACCATGATCTTCACCCGGACCAAGCGCAACGCCGACCGCGTCACCGAAGACCTGGATTTCCGGGGCTTTGCCGCCGCGGCCGTGCATGGTGACCTCGGCCAGGGTACGCGTGAGCGGGCGCTGCGCGCCTTCCGCGCCGGCAAGGTCGACGTTCTGGTGGCCACCGATGTCGCGGCTCGCGGGCTCGACGTCACCGGTGTGACGCATGTCATCAACTACGACTGCCCCGAGGATTCGGAGACCTACGTTCACCGCATCGGCCGCACCGGCCGGGCTGGTGCCACCGGCGTCGCCGTGACCTTTGTGGACTGGGAGGACATGCCGCGCTGGCGGCTCGTCGACAAGACACTCGGCCTGGATCTCTCCGATCCGCCGGAGACCTACCACACCTCGCCGTGGATCTTTACCGATCTCGATATCTCCCCCGACGCCACTGCCACCCTGCCGACTGCGGATCGCTCGCGGGCCGGGCTCGGTGCAGAGGTCGAGGAAGATCTCGGTGGCGGCCGGTCACGGCAGCGCGGCAGGAAGCCTGCGACGCCAAGTGCCAGCTCCGCCGAGACCCGTCGGCCTCGCCGCCGTCGCCGGCTGGAGTCCGACGCGGCCGAAGGCTCCGCTGAGCCGGTCACCCAGGCGGAGGAGGCGGCCAAGCCGCGTCGTCGCCGGGTAGCCGCGGTCAGCGCCGCCACCACCGAGACTGCCGGCGCGCCGGCGGAGGAGAATTCTGCCGCGAAGCCGCGTCGTCGTCGCCGTCGTCGCAGCACCGGGACAGCTACTCAGCCCGAGTAAAGTCCATCACCCAGTTCAGCTCCCATGTCACACCGTCGTCATCGGACAGCTCCTGCTGCCACCGTGCTGATGACGGGGTGATGTGGGACCAGATGAACTTCAACTTGATCGGCCGGCCCTCATACGTGTCGTCGCCGTAGAAGGTGCCGACGCCGTCGGCAAACCTGCCCACCATCGGCGGGTCCAAGCGCCCGGTGCGGCTGTTGGCCCAGTAGATCGTCCACTCTTCCCGCTCGGGGTCGTAAAGCCGCAGCGTGAGACCGCTGTAGCCGCGGTCCGGGAAATGGATCTCGTCGAAATTGGCGCCGCCGTCGAAATGCCTCGTGCACTGCGAATACCCGGGGAACTCCGCGAAGTTGGTGCTGTCCACGAGCCACTTGTCCTGGCGCCGGTTGGCCACGTTCCACTTGCCGATGAAGAAGTCGAAGTCGTTCATGTGAGCAAGGTAAGGCCACTACCCTGACAGGATAAGTCAGTTAACTCTTTACTTAGGCTTACCTAACTTGTAGCCTCGCCGCATGACGATCACCTCTTTCGCCTCCCGTCTGCGGGCCGCCACCTGGGACGACCACAGCTCGGCGGAGCAGAGTGACTTCCTGTCGGATCTGACGAAAGGCCGCCTCACCATCGAGGCACACATCGCCCTGACCGCACAGCACTACTTCATCTATCGGGCCTTGGAAGACGCGGCGGCAACGACGAAGAGCCCCTTCCATAGCCCTGCACTGACCCGGTTGCCTTCGCTGGAGGCCGACCTCGAGCACCTTGCCGGGGCGGGCTGGCGCGACCGGTACCAGAAGGTCCTGGCCACCGAGGAATACGTGGCGAGGCTTGACGAAATCGCCTACACCTGGCCCGGTGGTTTCGTGGCCCATCACTACAACCGGTACCTCGGCGACCTATCCGGGGGCCAATTCGTGGCGCGAGCCATCGCCGAGGCCTATGGCCTCACTCTGGGCAGCCCAGGGTTGCTCTTCTACTCATTCCCGCAGATCGCGGATCCACAAGCGGTCAAGGCCGAATATCGCTCGCGATTGGACAGTGCAAATTGGGACGAGCTTGAACGCAGCCGCATCGTGGACGAGGTCAAACTCGCCTACCGGCTCAACATCGACGTCCTGTCCGACCTCGGCCGGATCTACCACTTCAGCGCCGACGTGATCGCTCAGATCATGGAACACATGAACGACGACCACGCCGAGGACTCGCTGTTGATCGCCCGCACCCTCGGCGGCCGGCCAGAGGCCACCGCAGCCGCAATGACGGGCATGGATGCGGATGGCATCGACTTCAAGGTGACCCTTTCCGGCGGCGCGGAGGCGGTCCGCGTGCCCTTTGCCCGGCGTCTCACCGAGCGCCCACAGGTGCGTGTCGAGGTCACCAGGCTCTACCAGGAGGCTCTCCAGTGGGAGACTGTGTCTCGTGGAGACCGCTCTTGACGCCCTCGTCGCGCTGACCCGTCGCTACGCCTTCGCCGAGGTCGCCGCGCTGGCAGCCGAGGGTGCCGGCGGGGAGGCTCTCACCACCCGGGAAGTTGCCCAACTGCAACAACTCTGCGCCTTCGGGCAGCGCCTGATCGACCTCGACGCGGAAGACTTCGGGGAGATCGACGCGGCGGCCGACTCCAACATCGAGCATGGCGTGGCCACGAGTACGGACGGCGACGCCGTCCCGGCCGCGCTGCTCGCCCGGGCCCTCGACTGCCGGATGCCGCAATCTTCCAAGGAACGTCACCGTGGTGCGCTTTCCAGCCTGCGTCCTGCGTACCAGTTGCTGCTCGAGGTGGTCGACGCACGCTTCCGAAGGCGTGAGACCACAGCCGTCGTAGCCGGGGTTCACATCGCGAGCGAATACGCGCCGCTGCTGGTGTGGGAGCGGGTGCTGGGCCACTCCGGTGACCCGGCGCGCATGTCCGCGGCGGTGTCGGGCGAGGGCTCAATCTGGGGTGACTTCGAGGATCGCGAGTGCCCGCACACCAAGGCGGAAAAGTCGGCCGCTAAACGGGTTCTCACCGTGTCCCAGGAGAACGACGCAGGCTGGCGCACCTACCTGGATCGCCAGCACTCCAACGTTTCCCACGCGATGGCCGTCTGCGCCGCAGAGTGCCGCCGTCAATGCACCGTCTACAAGAGACTGTCCACCAGCGACGCTGCGATCGTCACCTACGGCTCAAAGCTCGCGCTCTCCCTCAACGACTCGGCCATCGTCCGGCTGCGCCACAGCGCCCCGGTCGGCCACGGCTTCGGCGTGCCCTCCCCAACGGAGTTGCTGGAGGCATGGGGCCGGACCCGTGAATCACTGTCCCGCATCGAGCCGGAGGTCGCCAAGGACGACGGGTTCCCGCTGCCCGGTTTCTCGGCACTGGTCTCCGCACTCGCAGGCACGCAGCTCACTCAGGGAACGCTGCTCACCGACACCGCGAGCGAAATCACCGCGCTGCTTCAAGCAGCTTCGCCAGCGCGGGTTTGACCTGCCACTGCTCCAACAGGCCGGCCAACTCAGGGTCCTTTGTGGACTGTCCACTGCGGACGGCCCGGATTAGCGAGTTACGCGGCGTGTGAGCGGAGTCGATGAATTCCACCACCTCGACGTCGTACCCCTGCTCACGCAACAATGCGCCGCGCACCGCATCGGTGAGCACATCAGCGAACCGCTCCCGCAGGATGCCGTG
>DPJL01000440.1:4024-13033 GCA_003543035.1 Micromonosporaceae bacterium
GGGAGAGGGGGGGGCCGCTGCCGCAACTGGCGGGAAACGTCCTTGTGGCAACAGGGGGCGGCAAGGATCCACTTCGCGTTCCACTCCACCGCGCGGGCTAGCGCGTCGTCCGTGGCGGTGTCGCAGGCGTGCAACGCGAACACCATGTCCGGCGCCTCCACCTCCGCGTCGGCGATGGTGCCCGCAACGAAGCGGACGTGCTCGGCCCAGCCGAGCTGCTCCGCGAGTGCGGTGTTGCGAATCCGTTGGTCTTCGCGGACATCCACTCCGGTCAGGCGCACATCGATGCCACGTCCCGACAAGTACCGGTAGGCGGCGAACGTCAGATAAGCGTTGCCACAACCCAGATCGACCACATGTAACCGCTCCGGCAAAGTGGCCGGAAGCTGGCGAAGGAATGCGTCCACCTGGCGGCGCTTCGCCGCGTTGCCCCCGATCACGTCATAGAGCGGGTCCCCCGGGTCGAGCAGGTGCTCTTTTGCCCGGTCATGCGCGGTGTCCACGGGCGTGGCAACCACCGCCGAACGGTGCATGATCGCGCCCTTCTTGGTCGCCTGCAGCCGCACTGTTCCCCGATCGGTTTCGACCAGCCAACCGCCGAAGGGCTCCGCCAGCAGCTTGTCGATCTCGGCCGTGTCGCCCGGGCGAAGATTCGTCGTCACCGGCCGCTGACCGTCATCTGTGACCAGTTGCAGCCGATCCCCCGCCTTTAGCGTCACCGGGCGCAGGGTGGCACTGATCACAGACGGTTGCCCGCCCTTGCGCTGACCGCTCGCCACCGCTCGGATCAAGCCGGGCGCGAGCAGCAGAGTGCGCACCTCTGCCAGTGCCTCTTCCAGTGCCGCCATGGGTCAACTGTGCCATCACTGGTTGGGCAGGTCCTCCAGGCCCGACGTATTGATCACCAGGGCGAACAGGATCACGATCCCGGCGATGATCAGCACGCCCAGCCCGGTGGCTACCCAGCCGGCGACGATCCCGACCAGCGCCATGCCTTCGCCCTGCTCATTGCGCTCTTTGAGCTTGCGGCGGCTCACATGCCCGAGGATCGCCCCGACCGGGCCGAACAGCAGCCCGCCAACGCCGTAGAAGCAGAGCCCTGCCACCGCCACGATGGAGGTAACCATCGACGCTATTGCCATCCCATTGGTCGGACGTTGGGGCGCAAAGGGATAGCCCGGCTGGGCATAGGCCGGAGGCGGGGGCGTCCAGCTCGGCAGCACCGGTGGCGGCGTCGGATCGGTCATGGCCGCCACACTAGGCGCAGGCCGCTACTGGCGTCAGGTGGGACAAACCGGCAGGATCGTCCGTATGGGTTTCGCGATGGGTAGCAACGAGCAGTCCGACCTTTTCCGCCTCGACGGCAGGGTGGCGCTGGTGACCGGGGCAGGCAGCCCGCACGGCATCGGCTATGCCACGGCCGCTCGGCTCGCCGGGCTGGGCGCCAAGGTCGCGATCGTCTCCACCACCCGCCGCATCCACGAGCGGGCCGGCGAGCTGGGAGTGCTGGGCTTCGTCGCGGATCTGACCCTCGAGGCCGAGGTGGGCGCGCTCGCCGACGCTGTCACCGAGCAGCTCGGTGAGGTCGACATCCTGGTGAACAACGCCGGTCTGACCAGCCGCGCCAGCGTCGAGGTGATCCGGCCGGTGGCCCAGCTCTCGCTGGAGGAGTGGCGCACCGAGATCGACCGCAACCTCACCACCGCCTTTCTGACCAGCCGCGCCTTCCTCGGCGGGATGGCCGAGCGCGGCTGGGGCCGGATCGTGAACCTCTCCGCCACCGCCGGGCCGGTGAACGCCCTGCCCGCCGAGGCCGCCTATGCCGCGGCCAAAGCCGGTGTGCTCGGCCTGACCAGAGCGCTCGCAATGGAGCTGGTCGCCGACGGCGTGACGGTTAATGCCGTCGCGCCCGGCATCATTCACACCTCGGCTTCCACCCTGACCGAGCTCAAGCAGGGCTATGACACCCCGATGGGACGGCCCGGCATGCCGGATGAGGTGGCAGCGGCCATCGCCTTCCTATGCGCCCCCGGCGCCAGCTACATCACAGGTCAGATGCTGGTAGTGGACGGCGGTCAAAGCGTCCGCCAGGGCTGAGGATCACCATCGCCACTCCGGCCAGCAGCACGGCGATGCCCAGCATCGCCATGCCGGAGACCCGTTGGTGCAGGAACAGCCAGCCGATGAGGGCCGCGCCTGGTACCTCCACCAACAGAATCACACCGATCGTGGTCGCCGATACCTTGTGCAGCGTGTAGTTGAACAATGAGTGCCCAAGTAGTTGTGGCCCAACGGTTAGCGCCACGATCGCCAGCCAGGCGCCGGTGCTGAATCCGGTCAGCTGGACCCCGGATATCAGGCAGACCAACAAGAGCGCCAACCCGCACACTCCATAGCAGACGGTGGTGTAGGTGGTCGTGCTGACCTGTTGGCGCACGGTCTGACCGAGATTGGTGTAGACCGCTGCGGCGACTGCGCCCGCCAGCGCCAACAGGTCCCCGAGGATCGCTGTGCCGCCCACGCGAAAGTCGGCGCCCGTCGCGACCGCCACTCCCACCATCGCCACCGCCATGCCCGTCCAGACCCACCTGCCCGGCCGCACACCCTGGAACGTGGTCAGCAGAGCGGCCCAGATCGGCTGGGTGCAGACGAGCGCGGTGGAGGTGGCGATGGTGGTGAGCTTGACGCTTGGTACCCAGGTGCCGAAATGAACAGCGAGCGCCAGGCCGGCCAGAGCGCTCTTCGTGAAGTTGAGCCCGGCCAGCTCTTTCCGGCGGGTCACCAAAGTGACGGGGGCCAGCACACCTGCCGCGAGTGCGTTGCGCCAGAAGGCGATCGCAAGGGCCGGAGCGGCTGCGTAGGCGATCAGCGCGCCTGAGGAGGACACGGCGATCACGCCAACCACGAGCGCGGCGACCGTCAACGCGTCCCATTTGGCATGCATGCGCAAGAACACTAATGCGGGCCCGCTACGCAGGCCGTGCGGCCACAACACCGGGCCACGACGCCTCGCCTCGCAAAAGGCGTGCGGGCTCCTCTAGGCGCCGTGCGGCCGTACTATTCAGCGCATGACGGATCCCCTCATCGAGGAGGCAAGCAAAAAGGCGGCGATCGCCTGGATATCGGTCGACGGCGGGCACTCCTATGCGGTCTGGTGCCTCACCGTGGACTCCGATATCTGCCTGGTAACGGGCCCCGGCGAACAGGACCTGCCGGGCCTGGAGACAGCGACAGCGGTCAACGTGACGCTGCGCGGCGACCACGGCGGTGGCATCGTGACCTATCCGGTCACGGTCACCCGGATCCGCCCGGAAAGCGAGCGCTGGGAAAGCGTGGCGCCACAGCTCGCTGCGAAGCGCCTCAACGTCTCCGGCACGGCCGAGGACCTGATGGCTCGATGGGCCAAGGAGTGCGGGCTCTGGGCGCTGTCTGCGGCCGGCGAACCTACCGAACGCGACGACCGCTCCGGTAGCGCCGAGCCCCGGCCGACTCCCGCGGCGAATGCCACCCGTAAACCGTTCAAACTGCATCGGGTGCGCACCAAACGCACATAACATTCATATGTGCCCACGGTGACCAGGGTCTTCATAGCCCGGCTCGCCGGGTTACCCGTCTACGACCCAAATGGGGATCAGGTGGGCCGGATCCGCGATGCCGTGGCCCGGCTCCGTTCCGGTGGTGCCCCTCCGCAGGTCGTGGGCTTCGTCGCGGAGATGCCGCTGCGCCGGCAGATCTTCCTGCCGATCAGCCGGGTGATCTCAGTGGACTCGGGCAGCGTCGTGCTCAACTCGGGCATCATCAACCTGCGCCGATTTCAGCAGGGCCCGACCGAATTGCTGGTGCTGGCCCAACTGCTGGACCGGCGGGTCACCACGCCGACTGAAACCACAGCGACTGTGGTCGATGTCGCTATGGAATCCGAGCGGCCGGGCCAATGGCAGCTCGGGCGAGTGGCTGTCCAGGAATCCGCCGGCCGGTTGGGCCGGAGAGGACAGCTGCGCCAATTTGACTGGTCCGACCTGACCGGGCTGGTGGAGCCAAGCACTTCGCAGGGTACCGAGACCCTGCTGACAGTGCTGGAAAAGTTGCGTCCGGCCGACCTGGCTCACGCAGTGCAGGAGCTGCCAGTGGATCGCAGGCACGCAGTGGCCGCCGCGCTGGACGACGAACGCCTCGCCGACATGCTCGAAGAGCTGCCGGAACGGCAACAGGTCGAGATCCTGGCCCGGCTCGACCACGAACGAGCCGCGGACGTGCTCGAAGAGATGGACGCCGATGACGCCGCCGATCTGCTCGCCGAGCTGCCGCCCCAGGAACGGCAACTGCTGCTCGATCTGATGACCCCGGAGGAGTCGGCGCCGGTGCGGGCGCTGATGAAGTACCGGCCGGGCACTGCCGGGGCCGTGATGACCAGCGAGCCGGTCATCCTCACTCCGGATGCGACAGTCGCCGACGCACTGGCCCGGATCAGAGAGCCCCACCTGTCGCCCGCATTGGCCGCTCAGGTCTTCGTCGCCCGAGCTCCGGTCGACACGCCAACCGGCCGATACCTTGGCGCCGTTCACTTTCAGCGGTTGCTGCGCGAGCCGCCGAGCGACCTGCTGGGCGGAGTCCTCGACAACGACATCGATCCGCTGAGCCCGGAACGGCCGCTACCCGAGATCACCCGGCGGATGGCCACCTACAACCTGGTCGCGATGCCGGTGGTGGATGAGAACGACCGGCTGGTAGGTGCGGTCACCGTCGACGACCTGCTCGACCACCTGCTCCCCAGCGATTGGCGGGAGCACCATGACTGATCGCCTCGACCAACCCCGGGTGCCGCGCACCTTCAAGATGCCCAGGCTGAACACCGAAGCCTTCGGCACCTTTGCCGAAAAGTTCGCGCGGTTTATGGGTACACCCCAATTCTTGGTTTGGATGACGATCTTCGTGATCGTCTGGATCGCGATCAACCTGATCGGGATCTTCGGCTTGCGCTGGGATCCCTATCCGTTCATCCTGCTCAATCTCTTCTTCAGCACCCAGGCGTCCTATGCCGCGCCGCTGATCCTGCTCGCGCAGAACAGGCAGGCCGACCGGGACAGGCTCGTTATCGAGGAGGATCGTCGCCGCGCTACCGCCCAGAAGGCTGACACCGAATACCTGGCCCGCGAGATCGCCGGGCTGAGAATGGCGCTCGGCGAGGTGGCGACCCGCGACTTTGTCCGCTCGGAGCTGGAGAAACTGGCCGGCGAGCTCGATGACGCCGCTCAGCGCAGATACGAAAAAATCAGCCGCGCTTCGCAAGGGGCATGAAGCGCGGCCTGATTCCCCTTGATGGTGCCACGCCTCACCCTCGGGCGCGAGAGCTAATTCATGATCACCACTCGCGGTAGCATAGGCCCCATGACCACCACCGTCGCCGCAGACGAAGCGCTCCTAGCCGCGCTAGCCGAGGTCAACGACCCGGAGATTCGCCGTCCCATCACCGAGCTGGGCATGGTCGAGTCAGCGGTGATCGAGTCGGGTCTCGCGCGGGTGCGGATCCTGCTGACAGTCGTCGGCTGCCCGCTCAAGGACAAGCTGCGCAGCGACATCACCGCGGCTGCGATGACCGTCCCTTCCGTGGAGCGGGTCGAGATCGACTTTGGTGTGATGACCACGGATCAGCGTCAGGATCTGCAGAAGCGGCTTCGCGGGCCGGGCTCGGCCGAGCCGGTCATTCCCTTCGCCCAGCCGGGTTCGCGGACCCGGGTGTATGCCGTCGCCTCAGGAAAAGGCGGAGTCGGCAAGTCAAGTGTCACGGTCAACCTCGCGGCCGCACTCGCCGCACGGGGCCTTTCGGTCGGCGTGGTGGACGCCGACATCTACGGCCACTCGATCCCACGCATGTTGGGCGTCGAAGGCAGGCCGACACAGGTCGAAGACATGATCATGCCGCCTCAGTCGCACGGCGTGAAGGTGATCTCGATCGGCATGTTCACCAGCGGCAACGCGGCGGTGGTGTGGCGCGGGCCGATGCTGCACCGCGCCCTGCAGCAGTTCCTCGCCGACGTTTACTGGGGCGACCTTGACGTGCTGTTGCTTGACCTTCCGCCTGGTACCGGTGATGTGGCGATCTCGCTGGCCCAGTTGCTCCCGTCGGCCGAGATCATCGTGGTGACCACGCCGCAGAAGGCAGCCGCGGAGGTGGCCGAGCGGGCTGGGGCGATCTCCTTGCAGACGCATCAGCGCCTGGTTGGCGTGATCGAGAACATGTCCTGGCTGGAGTTGCCGGACGGCACCAAGATGGACATCTTCGGCTCCGGCGGAGGCCAGACCGTAGCGGATACGCTCACCCAGCTCACCGGGGCCAAGGTGCCGCTGCTGGGCCAGATCCCGCTGGACACACGGGTCCGTGAAGCCGGTGACGATGGCACCCCGATTGTGTTGTCGGGATGGGATTCCCCGGCGGCGCGGGCGCTCACCGCAGTCGCGGATCAGCTGGCCACCCGCCGCGAGTCGTTGGCGGGCAAGCCTTTGGGCCTGACCCCGGCGGCGCGCTAGTGTCCCGAGTCAGAAATTCGTGAGCAAAGTAGGCCGATCCAGGTCGTCGCCGGCAAGACCGGGGCAAGCCTGATGTGGCAGCGCCACATGGCTTGTCTCGGGCGCAGTCCGGGGACGGGCTGGGCGGCCGCACTGCCACGAATTTCTGACTCGGGACACCAACTCAGGTGGCGTCGTCGTAGCTGGAACGGGTGACCGCCGCCGGCGCCTTCGGTGAGTCGAGCGGGGTGTTGAGGTCGGCGGCATTGCGCACCTGGCCCACGTCGCTGCGAACGTCCTCGTAGAGGCTCTGCAACGGCTTACGCAGCGATGCTTCGTCTTCCTCGCTCAGCAGATGCTTGCGCACGAAGGTCTTCGGATTCAGATCTTCAAGGCTGATGTCGGTGCCGAGCTCACGACTGAGATCGCCGGTGGCGTTGGTCGCCATCGAGCGCAGGTTCCGCAGCATTCGCAAGCCGTCGCCAATGACCTTCGGCAGCTTGTCGCCGAAGATCAATAGTGCGATCAGCAGGAGTGCGCCGAACTCCCAGACGTTCAGGTTCTCGAACACGTGCCAAGAGTAAGCCGCGAGCAGGGCCCAGACCAGCCCTCACTCGGCGTCGGCGACAAGTGTCACGGCCACGTTGTGGCTGGTGGTGCCGCGTTTGTAGGTCACCTCGACCACCTCACCCGGTGCAGTTTTCCGCACAAGTGCCACAAGATCGGCTGGCTCGCTGAGCGGCCGGTGGTTGTAACTGGTCACCAGGTCACCCGAACGGAGGCCGGCCACCGCGGCTGGGCCGGAGTTCACGACCTCCCGCAACCGCACGCCACTCACCGGGCCTCGGCTTGCCTCCTCGAGCTCGGCTCCGATCACTGTGCGGCGCGCCCGCCCGGTGGAGATGATCTCCGTTGCCACCCGCTGGGCGTGGTTGATCGGGATGGCGAAGGCGAGCCCGATGTTCCCGGCGTTGTGCTCGTCGTCGGCCAGTGACTTGATCACGGCATTGATCCCGATCACTTGCCCGGCCGAATCCACCAAAGGTCCACCAGAGTTGCCGTGGTTGACCGCCGCATCGGTCTGGATGGCCGCGTAGTAGCGGGTGTCGCCGCGGCCTGAACCGGTCGCGATTGGACGGTCCACCGCGCTGACAATGCCGGCCGTGACTGTGCCCCGCAGCGCCAACGGCGAGCCGATGGCCACCACCTGATCGCCGACCTGGACGAAGTCGGAGTTGCCTATCCGGGCCACGACCAGACCGGGGCGCTGCATCACGCGAAGGACCGCGACGTCGGACTCCGGATCTGCCCCAACCAGTTCAGCCTGCGAGGTCGAGCCGTCATCGAAGATCACTGTTGCCGCTCCGGAGCCACCGGACACAACGTGATCGTTGGTGATCACGTGGCCGTCGGCGCTCACCACGAACCCGGAGCCGAGCGCCGTCCCGCCGTCCACCGCGATCCTGATCGTCACTACGCTCGGCAGCACCATCTGTGCCACGCCGGCCAGCGACTCAGGCGCGGGCCGTGGTGCCGGCACTCCGCCACCGAGAACGGCACGGGTCGCGGCGCGTCCGGCGGCGAAGCGCACTCCGATGGCACTGCCAAGCAGACCGGCCAGCAAAGCCGAGACAACGCCGACCACTCCGATCAGCCACCAAGACGTTCTGCGCGATGGCGGCGCGGGTGGCTCGGGTGGTGGATCAGGCACTGTGCGGGGAGGAGCCAGCACGGCCGGCGTGTTCGGATCGCGCCACGGATCGTTAAGCGCATCAGACCACCAGTGTTTTGGCGGAGGCGCAAGCGGAGGCTCACGGTCGTCCACCCATGCCGCCGGACGCCGGAAATTGGCCCAGCCGTCGGTCACCACTTGCCTCCCGTCAACTCCCGGCTTCAGGATGGCACGGCACGGTGAAGAAATATCACGATTCGCGGAAGGTGGGGCACTGTGACCCTTCATCGACAGGCTGGCCCCGGTGCGGACTTTGTCGGGTCTTACGCCCATGAGGACGTGGTCCTGCAAACGGCTCGAGGGCTGGCCGAAGAGGTCGGGCTGGCACCGGTGACCGCCGCGACCGGCGCGGTGCTGTGCGTGCTGGCAGGTGCCAATGCCGCCAAGGCGGTGGTGGAGATCGGAACCGGTACCGGGGTCAGCGGGCTCTGGCTGCTGCGTGGGATGCGTTCAGACGGTGTGCTCACCACGATCGACGCGGCGGCCGACCATCAACGCATGGCTCGCAGGCTTTTCGCCGAGGCGGGCTTTGCCGCGTCACGCACCCGGA
Organism: Micromonosporaceae bacterium; assembly: GCA_003543035.1. Classification (GTDB taxonomy): domain Bacteria; phylum Actinomycetota; class Actinomycetes; order Mycobacteriales; family Micromonosporaceae; genus Rhizocola. Next base: position 12,814 of record DPJL01000440.1, read on the forward strand.
TCATCACCGGCCGGGCGCTCGAGGTCCTGCCACGGCTCTCCGACGGCGTTTATGACCTGATCTTCGTCGATGGCGACGCCCGCGAATACGAGTCCTATGTGGAGGCAGCGGCCCGGCTGTTGCACAGCGGCGGACTCCTGATGATGTATGGCCTATTGACGCGAACGGCGGCCGCCCGTGTGGCGGGGGGCGGCCCCCCCCCCCCGCCAACGGCGGGCGG
>DPJL01000120.1:0-1564 GCA_003543035.1 Micromonosporaceae bacterium
GGGGGTACCAGGTAAGCCCGGGATGCCGCATGGCTTTCCTTCGCACCTGTCTGGACGATGCCGACGCTGTCGCATGTGGACGGTGCGACCGCTGCAGCACCCCTCGCTTTACCCCCGAAGTCTCCGCACCCGCGTTGGCGGCGGCTCACACGTTCCTCGGCCGACCCGGCCTTCAGGTCGAGCCGCGCCGCATGTGGCCGACCGGGCTCAAGGCGGCCGGGGTGCCGCTGGCCGGCCGGATCTCGCTCGAGGAGCAGGCACAGCCCGGCCGGGCCGTGGGCCGCCTGACCGATCTCGGCTGGGGCACCCGTCTGCGGACGCTGCTCGCCGAGGACGCACCAGATGCTCCCGCCTCTGCCGACCTGCTCGCTGCCATAGTCGAGGTGCTCAAAGCATGGGCCACCGGCCCGGATCCATGGCAGCAGCGCCCAGTTGGCGTGGTCGCCATGGGTTCCACCCGCCGGAGCCAACTGATCGCCAGCGTCGCAGAGCACGTGTCAGCGGTGGGGCGATTGCCGTTGCTGGGCATGGTGAAAACGCCACCGTCCACAGTGGACGCTGGACGCGCGAACAGCGCTCACCGTGTGCGGGCTCTCTACGGCTCGATGAGTGTGCCGACGGTGTCGGGTCCCGTTCTTCTGATCGACGACTTCGTCGACTCCGGCTGGACCATGGCTCTCGCCGCCCGGGAGCTCCGGCTGGCCGGCGCATCCGCCGTGCTCCCCTTGGCGCTCGCGCTCACCTCCTGAATTCCGCCAAACGGCTGAGAAAGACCTCTCCCACCCCATACGATCTGCTGGCCGTGGATCGCTACCGGGGGTGGACATGAATGTTGCTGACTTTCCTGGGCTCACCGTCAGTTGTGAGCGGCTGACCTACGTCGACGAGACCGCCGATGACCGGGACGGCTATGGCGTCCTCTGGATGCGCCGGCGCGAACGCGACGCGGTCCGCTACCTGCGTTGTCAGATGTGCGGCGGTGACCCCGATGAGAACGACGAGGGCCTGCTTTGGCTCACCGCTCGCTCACCCATAACCAACCACGACGGCAGCACATTCACGCACTACCCACCGATCTGCGCTACCTGCCTCGATCTCGCCCGGACCACGTGCCCGGCTCTACAGGAGTCGCACACGGTCATGCGCGTGGCCGGGGTCGAGGTCTATGGCGTGCAAGGCTTGACGTTCCGACTTGACGACGAGCAGGTGGTGCTGGATAGGAGTGCTCCGGCCATCGTCGTCTATGGGGATCGCGGTCAGGAGATGCTCCTGGCGATGCGACAGGTGTTGCGGCTCACCAACTTTCGCCTCCTCGAAGGTGCCGATCAGCTCCGCGCGATGGCGGCAACCTCCAGCTGAGGCGGCGCTTCGGGTTGCGGCGCAACCTGTTTGGCCGGGCGCCGGGTCGAGAGCCAGGAGCCGGCCAGGATGAGGGCGAAGCCGAGCACGGTCACCGGGGTCAGTGGCTCGCTCAGCACGATCACACCAAGCAGCACGGCGATCGCAGGGCTGGTATAGGAGACCAGCGCCGCTGCTCCGGCACCCGCCACAGCGATCAGCTTGT
>DPJL01000120.1:1927-2081 GCA_003543035.1 Micromonosporaceae bacterium
CCCGCCACAGCGATCAGCTTGTAGAAGAGCACGAGCGCGGCCGCGGTGCTGAAAAGTCCAAGCACCACAACAGATCCAGTCGCCTTGAAGCTCGGCAACTGCGCCGGGGCGGTTATCAGCGCCGCCGGCAACAGCAGCACCGTCGTTATGGTCA
>DPJL01000120.1:2464-2650 GCA_003543035.1 Micromonosporaceae bacterium
GACGTCGGAAAGCTTGCGCTTCACCAGGAACGTGGCGCACGCGTAGCCCACCCCGGCGAGCAGCACCATGCCCGCACCCAGCAGACCGTTGCGGTCCTTCGCACCGATGTCGAAGCCGACCACGGCTGCGACGCCCAGCAATCCGATGCCTAGACCGACCAGTCGCCGCCCGCCGACGCGCTCGTC
>DPJL01000304.1:0-9515 GCA_003543035.1 Micromonosporaceae bacterium
CCGACCACGTGGCTCGAGCCCGCGTGGAAGATGCTCCTGTCCAACAAAGCTCTGCTGGCGGTCCTCTGGGAGCTCTTTCCGGGCCATGAGCTGCTGCTCCCGGCGTACCTCGACAGCCCCCGCCACCTCACCGAGTATGTCGCGAAGCCACTGCTCGGGCGGGAGGGGGCAAATGTACGAATCGTCACCGAAGCCGGGGAAAGTGCAACGAACGGGATCTATGGCACCGAGGGCTGGTGCTACCAGGAGTTCCGGGCGCTGCCGCGCTTGGACGGTAACCATGTCGTGCTGGGCTCCTGGGTGATCGACAATGCGGCCGCCGGGCTCGGGATCAGGGAAAGTGCGAGCCTGATCACCGATGCACATGCCCGGTTCCTGCCGCATTACATCGATCCGTAACGCTGGAAGACGGCAGTTCACGACTGCGGGGCTCGCTTCGCATCACTCCTCGCGCTCACGGTGGCACACAGTTTTGCGCGAGAGTGCACTACCTTTGTCGAGTGGACTTCGATGCGTACGCCCGCATGGCCGTTGATCTTGTCAATGTGCCGTTGGACGACCTCAACGCCCTGAAGGGTCTCTACCCGGACCCGGAGTGGATGTGTGAGGACCCGACCGAGCGTGATCTTCAGACATTCCGTAAAGCGCAGAAGAAGCTGCGCGATGTGTTCACCTACGGCTCATCGGGCCGCGAGACCGAGGCGGTCAACGAGCTCAACAGCCTGCTCGAGTCCCATCCGGTGCATCCGCGCATCTCCGGCCATCAGTCCGGCAACTGGCACATTCACGTGACCAGTCGCGGCTCCATGGTCAGCGCGGAGTATCTGGCCGGGGCGGTCTGGGGGCTTTCGGTCTGGCTATGCGAATTCGGCAGTGCCCGCTTCGGCGTCTGCGCCGATGAGCGTTGCGGCAACGTCTACCTGGACACCTCGTCCAACAACTGCCGGCGATTCTGCTCGGAGCGCTGCGCCACCCGCTCCCACGTCGCGGCGCATCGCGCCCGCAAGAAAGCCGCGGTCGAAGACACCGCGAGCAATCTCGTCCCGGTCGGCTGAGCGGGCCTCCTATGCGACCGGCACGCCCAGATGCGTGCGGGTGAAGGCGAGCGCGTCCGCTAGATCCTCTTCCCGCTCGGCGCGGCTCTTGGCCCGGCGGGTCGCCACCTCGAGCGCCACCGATCCGGTGAACGAGCGCCCGGCCAGCGATGCGAGCAGCTTGGCGCAGGGTTGCGAGCCTCTTCCTGGTACCAGATGCTCGTCTCTGCCTTCCCCGGTGCCATCGCCCAGGTGGATGTGGGCGAGCCCGTCGCCCATCGCCTCGGCCATCTCAAGGGCGTCAGATCGTGAGGCCGCACAGTGCGATATGTCCAAAGTGTAGGAATCGTAACCTGCTTTGGTGGGATCCCAGCCCGGGAAGTAGGGCACGAACTGCCGGCCCGCCATGCGCACCGGATACATGTTCTCGACGGCGAAGCGCAGGCTCGAATGCCGTTCGGCCAGTCGCCTGACCCCGGCGGCGAAACCCTTGGCGTACTCGCGCTGCCACGTGAACGGCGGATGCACCACCACTGTGGTCGCACCCAGCTCCTCGGCCAGCACAGCGGCCCGCCGCAGCCGCTCCATCGGATCGCTGCTCCACACGCGCTGGGTGACAAGCAGACATGGGGCGTGCACGGACAGTACAGGCACGTCGTAGTGCTCGACGAGACCTTGCAGTGCGCTGGCGTCCTGGCTCACCGCATCGGTCCAGACCATCACCTCGACGCCGTCATAGCCGAGCGTCGCAGCCACCTCGAATGCGGCGGCCGTGGGCTCGGGGAACACCGACGAGCTGGACAGTAAGACTGGAACAGACACGCCATCCACCCTAGTCCGCGTGGGTTAACCACTCCCCTTTTGCCCACTAAGAGACATCCCTAAACGGGTGAAGGTGGCTCAACTCTCCACATTGGACAGTCTGGCACTTAGGTGAGCTGATCCAGGCGGCTCAAGATCACGCCTTCCCGCAGGGCCCAGGGGCAGACCCGCAGCTCCTCTATCCCGAGCCGGTTCATGGTCCGCTGGGCCACGACCGCCCCGGCGACCAGCTGGTGCGCGCGACTGAAGCTGACGCCGTCGAGCTCGGCGAGCGCTGTCGACGGCATCCGCTGAATGAAGCCCCGCACCTGACTCAGCCCGGTGATGCTCAAGCCCCGCGGCGCCCAAAGGCCTTCCGCGCTCGGGGCCGCGCCGGCCAAGCGGGCAAGCGAACGGAAGGTCTTCGAGGTGGCCGCCGCGAGGTCCCAGCCACCAATCTTGTCCAGCTCCTTATGTTCCAGCTTGCTGTCCACATAGGACTCAAGCGCGGCGAGCTCGTCGGGCTGCGGCGGATCGTTCTTCACCCTGGCTCGAGTCAACCGGCCGGCCCCCAACGGCAAGGAGATCGCCACATCCGGTGATTCGTCGACGCCCGCGGCGATTTCCAGTGAGCCGCCGCCGATGTCGAGCACCAGCAGACGCCCGGCCGACCACCCGAACCACCGGCGCACCGCCAGGAACGTCATCCGGGCTTCGTCCTCGCCGGAGAGCACCCGCAGATCGACGCCGGTCTCCAGCCACACCCGGCGCAGCACCTCGGCCGAGTTACTGGCATCGCGGACCGCTGACGTGGCAAAAGCCATCAGCTCATCCACCTCGAGCCGACCGGCCGCCTCCTTCGCCGCCGCGCAGGCGCTGACCAGCGCATTGGCGCCTTCCTCGCTGAGCGAGCCGTCCGGCTTGAGCTGCTCAGCCAGTCGGAGCCGCTCCTTCTGCGAGTGCGCCGGCCAGGGGTGGGCACCCTGGTGTGCGTCCACCACAAGCAGGTGCACGGTGTTGGATCCGACGTCGAGGACACCCAGCCGCATGCGCCTACCGTAGTGCTCTCCCGGGGCGTCGTAGGCTGGGCTGGTGAAAGAAGTAGCGCTGGGCTTCCCGCGGGAGTGGATCGAGTTCACCGATCCGGCCGACGAGAACCATCAGATCCGAGCCGACCTGACCTGGCTGCTCTCCCGCTGGAGCTGCATCTATGGCGTCGGCTGCAAGGGCATCCTCAAGGGCCGCGCGGTCGAAGGCTGCTGTTCCCATGGCGCTTTCTTCACCGACAAGGACGATGTCGTCCGGGTCAAAGCCGCCGTGAAGAAGCTGACTCCGGAGACCTGGCAGCACTATCGCAAGGGTTTCAAGAACTGGACCGAGCTCGATGAGCTCGAGGACGAGCCGGCCCGGCGGACAGCGACCAGGCCCGACGGGCCCTGTGTGTTCCAGAACGATCCCGATTTTGCCGGTGGTGCGGGCTGCGCGCTGCACGGGCAGGCTCTGCGCGATGGGGTGCATCCGCTGGAGTACAAGCCTGATGTGTGCTGGCAACTGCCAATTCGCCGGGATCAGCAGTGGGTCAACCGCCCGGACGACACCAAGATCCTGGTGTCCATCATCGGAGAGTTCGACCGCCGGGCTTGGGGTTCAGGCGGTCATGACCTCAATTGGTGGTGTACCTCGTCACCGGACGCCCATGTCGGCACCGAGCCCGTATACATCGGCTACGGTCCCGAGCTGACCGCATTGCTGGGCGAGATGGCCTATGCCGAGCTCGCCCGCCTCTGCAAGGAACGGGAGTCGCGTGGGCTCGTCGCCCCGCACCCCGCCACCACCGCCCAGTTCCTCGGCCTGCCAACGAGGCGTTGAGCGGGGGACCTATTTGCCCTCGGTCCAGAAGGTCTGCAACCGAGCTACAGCGTCCTCTTTGGACATCTTCATTACCTCGGTCTCGTTCAGGCCAACCCGATTGATAAGCAGGTATACGAGATCCGCCGGTAGCGCCTCAGCCGGGACCTGCCGAAGACCTCGATCGGGTTTGCCCTCCCCGCGGACACAGCGCCAAAAGTCCTCTTCGGACACACCCAACTGGTCTCGCAGGATGTGGGCCCAGATACCCGGTCCATACGTGCTTCGATCAGGCGGGTGGGAGATTCTGGTGCGAAGAATTCGCCCGTCCGGAAGAACCAGTTCGTAGGTGACATGGTGCGTGCCCGTGCGCCCTCGAGCATCCCGCACGCGTAGCCAGCCCTCGTTCTTGCAAAACCGATCGTGATCCTCGCGGGTGGGCTGCGGCCAGGTCACAGCTCCTCCCCGATGAGCCACGCCCTTAGTTGTGCGTCGCTGCTCAGGCTCACCATCTGTACCAACCCCCAGTTCTCCCGGTGGTTGGGCGCATCCAGTAGATGGTCCTGCCAGTCTTCGGCATATTCACGCAGCGCATCGATGGTTTCGTCGATCGCCTCTTCGAATGTGGCGCCGTCAGCCGCGATCGGCAGTCCGGGGATGAAGACCGACCAGCCACCTTCTTCGGCGACCACCTGGGCGCGGGAGGGGCAGACCCGTGAGAGGAAGTAGCGCAGTCGTTCGCCATCCACCACGGCCGAGGTCACGGAGTCGCGGCGAACGGTGGCCACGCGCCCCCGTTCAGCGGCATCCAGAAGATCTTTTAGGCGGGTCCGGGCTTCGGTATAGCTATCAAAGTGCACAGCTGGCATGGGTAAATTCTCGCCCAACGAGGTAAGTACGTCAAGTACTTAACGTACTTACCTCGCCGATGGCCAAACGACCTAGGCGCTGGGGCGGGTGTAGATGGCGATGTAGTCCACGAGCATTGGCCTGCCGTCCACTGTGGACGAATTGGGGCCGCCGCCGAGTGACGCCGGGAAGTTGCCGCCCATCGCCACGTTCAGGATCAGGAAGAAGCCGTGTCCGGTGGCGTCGCGCCACTGTTGTTCGGAGAGCTTCGAGGCCGGGACTCGGTAGTGCATCTCCCCATCCAGATAGAACCGCACCTCCTGCGCGGAAAGCTCCATCGCGTAGACGTGGAACCCGTTTACACACAAGGCACATGGCCGCTCCGCCGAGCCGAAATCGCTTGGCGTGGATAACAAGCCGGCATGCATCGCCGAGTAGAAACCGGGGCGGCCGTTGACCTGTTCCATGATGTCCAACTCGCCCCAGGTGGGCCAGCCGGTGTAACCCTTCTCCCGGATCGGAGCACCCATCATCCAGACAGCGGGCCAATATCCAGCTCCGTCCACTGTGGACACTTGAGGCAACCGAACAGCCGCTTCCACCCGAAGAGTCCCGCCGGCGGGGAAGGCGAAGTCCGAGCGGACACTCTCTATCCGACCCGAAGTCCATTCCCCGTTGCGCAGCAACGGTGTGATGGCGAGCCGTCCGTCGACGGCAACATTCGACGGCGAGTCCGTCATCCGCGCGATCTCGCCCGTCCCCCAGTTGGGCGCGGGGCAACCTGGATAGCAGGTCCCGAGGTCGTAACGCCAGTTCGCGGACGACGGAGGCTGACCCGGCGCGCCATCGAAATCGTCTCGGAAGACCTGCGTCCACCGATGATCGGCCGATGCCGGCGCGGGAGCCGGAGCCGCACACCCGCCGAGGATCAGAAGCATTGCCAGCAAACGCTTCACGGCAGCACTCCATAGCCAACCAGGGCTTGTTCGATCCGCGGAGTGAGCAGCGTGACAGCCGTGTTCGTCAGGTGCGCATCGTCGCGGTAGAGCACCACACCATCGAGCACCGTCGGGCAACTCGACCCGGGGCACAGCACGTCGTTGACATTCACCACAACAGCTCCGGCATGCCGCCCGGCGAGCACCTCATCCGCGACTGGATCGACCCACAGCGCCGCGTCTCGCGGAAACGCACACACTTGCGGACTTTGCAGCGCGCCCGAAAGACACGTCGGCACATCCTTTGCCGGAAAAGGAGTGTCACGTAGATAGGCAACGCGAGCTCCGGTCGCGACAAGGCGAGCAAGCGGCTCCTGCCAAGCCGCCACAAGAGATTCAGCATTCGACGCGTACCGGTTGAGCGTCCCCACCACAATCAACTTCGGCGGCGTCCCCGAGGCGATCCGCTGCAACGCATGCTCACGCCACTGATCGCACTCGCGATACTCCCGCCCCAATTGCGGATTGGTGACCTTCAACTGAGGCACCGGGCAGCCCGATTTGGTCAGCACCTCCACCGACCATCCCCGGGCCGCGGCAATCCGTAGGGCTACCGGGAACCATTGCGACGCATGCGAATCGCCGAACAGCACGATCCGCTCGGCACCGGATCCGAAGCGGCAGGCCGGACTCGTGATCGCCGACGGCTCGACCTGACACTCCCCAACCTGTGGATGGTCTTTACGCGCCTCCAACGGTGCGGGGTAGATGCCGTTCGCTGGAACGACGGTGAGGTTCGGCCCGTCCTGCGCCCCGATCAGCGAAGCCGGTGCCGTAGTCACGAAATTGGTCATGCTGCGGGTGGCCAAGCTGCCCAGCACGAGCGCCAATGCGACCGGCACCACGACCATCGTGGCGCCGAAACTCAGCGATGGCCGTGGACTGACGCTGAGCGCCTTCGAACGGCGCAACGGGATCTCGACCAGTTTCATGGTGAGCCACGCCGGGATGGCGGATGCCAACACCAGCAACAGTTTCCAGCCCCAGTCCAGCGAGCCCAGACGCGCTTCAGCGAGCACCAGCACCGGCCAGTGCCATAGATACCAGGCGAATGAGAGGCGGCCGAGACTGCGTACTCGTCGCAAAGAAAGGAAACGACCCACGAAGCTGGACGGCCCCGCGGCAATGATGGCCACGGCGCCCAGCGTGGGCAGCAATGCCGCCCACCCCGGAAACGCCGTCTCAGGCGTGAAAACCACCGTCGCCACGACGATCGCCGCCGCCCCGCCAACCCCGGCGCAACTCCACAGGAGTTGCTGGAATCGGCGCCGTCTAAGCGGCAACTCCTGTGGAGTTGTCACGGCCTGGCGGGCGAGCGCCAAGGCGAGCAGACCACCTAACCCGAATTGCCAGGCGCGCGAAGGCGAGGAGAGGTAGGCCAGCGGCTCGCTGGTGCCGGTCCAGTAGAGCGATAAGGCAAACGAGCCCGCGGTGAAAACGGCCATCACCGGCGCGATGAGCCGCCGCGAGACCAGCGAGATCACCAATAGCAAAGGCGCCCAGAGTAGATAGAACTGTTCCTCTACCGCGAGCGACCAATAGTGCAGCAATGGGCTGTGGGCCTGCCCTGCCGCGAGGTAGTCGGTCTGCCCCGCGATGAACCGCCAGTTGGCGACGTTCAACGCGGAGCCGACGACGTCCCATGCGACATCCCGCTGGCGCAGCGGGGGTAGCAGCATCCAGCTCGCGATTGCGGTCCCCACCAGGACCACCGCAGCCGCGGGAAGAATGCGCCGGGCTCGCCGGGCGTAGAACTCACCCAGTCTGATCCGGTCCTGCGACAGCAGCAGACCCGTGATCAGAAAGCCGGAGATGACGAAGAAGACGTCGACTCCAATAAATCCCCCGGCGAAGAATGGCACACCCGCATGGAATCCGAGCACAGTGAGGACGGCGATTGCCCTCATTCCCTCGATGTCACTACGCCAGAGACTCCGCTGATCCACTTCGTGGCTCACGATCAACGGTCTATCCAAGGCAGCATCGGATCAACGAAGCCCGAGGCGGCCAGGCCAGCCAGGAGCAACAGCACGGTGATCATGAGTGAGTCAGGCCAGTTGAGTGACTGCTTCACGGTGTCTTCCCCTCTTGGGTGGGCGGAGAGTGCGCCAGGCGTCTCTGACCAGCGGCACGGCTAGATAGGTGTTGACGAGTAGGAAGAACGCGGCGGCCCAGCTGTTCTTGGGGTCCACGTGGACAAGCCCGGCCCAGCCCACCACGTTGGTGACGGTGAACCAGACGATCGCGAGTTTGCTTACTGTGCGAGCCAATGGCGACCTGACCGCAACGGCGCCGGTCGGCACCCAAGCAGCCTGCCGCCGTTTGATCAGATGCACGATCGCGACCGCGTGGACGAGGCTGTAGAGCATCTGTGCCCGGGTCACCTCGAAGCGCCAGCGGGTCTTGGAAACCGCCGGCAGCAACACGAACCAGATCCAGGCCGGGGCAAGGAACGGCAGCATGTGCCACGGCCGCACATCGTGCGGATAGACCCACAGCATGATCAGAGCAGGCAGCGGGATGGCGAAGACGTTGACCGCGTTCACGAAGTAGCTCGCGAATCCGTTCCAGAAAGCCAGCCTGACGCGCCAGGGCAGCTTCATGGCGTGGAATCCGCGATCCACCATCAGCTCAAGGTTGCCCATGCACCAGCGATATTGCTGGTTCACAAAGGCGGTCAGGGTGTCCGGGGACAGGCCCTTGGCCAGAAGCACTGGCACATATTGGGTTCGGAAGCCCACCTTGCGCATCTCGATGCCGGTGAACATGTCCTCGCTGTGTTCCAGCCTCGGGAAACCGGCTATGGCGTCCAGAGCCGATCGCCGGTAAACCGCGTTGGTGCCACAGCAGATCGCCGCATCGTCGGCGTCTCGCGATGGTTGCAACCACCGGAAGAACACCTCTTGCGCGGCACCGGCCGCGCGCTCGATCCAGCCCATCTCCGGTTTGGTGTCAAAGCATTGCGGGCTCTGCACGATGCCCACCGACGGGTCCTCGAAGTAGGGCACGAGGTGGTGCAGGAAATCCGGCCGCGGGCAGAAGTCCGCGTCGAAGATGGCAATCAGGTCACCCGCCGACCGGGCATACCCGAAGTTCAGGTTGCCCGACTTCTTGAGGTGCCCGCGGTCTTCCCGGGTCGCATACGAAAAGCCGAACTCCTCAGCGAGCTGCTTGACCGCTGGGGATGCCGCGTCGTCGAGGACCCAGACGGTGAGCTTGTCGTCCCAATCCAGCGCTGACACGTGCGTGTAAGTGTTGCGCAGAATCGACAGCTGCTCCCCCGCACTCGGGAGGAACACGTCCACAGACGGCCTCGATGCCGGCTGCCAGCCGCGGATCAGCAGCTCATGGGACTGCCTGGTGAGCCTGCGTTGCTTTTGGCCGTCCAAAAGCGACATCGACCAGGCCACGATGTTGAGGCCGAGGATGGCGAGGAAGACCCACAGCGCCGGATGGCGCAGCGAGAAGAGAAACAGGGTGACGGCGGTAAAGGTGTAGGAGGCCGACACACAGAGCAGGACCCAGCGTCGTTGCGGCCCGAAATACCAGTAGAGCTCCTCATTGAGCGGGGGAGCGACAGACATGATCTTTAAGCTATGCGGGCCTTGTTAAATAGTAAAGAAACTTAACCGAGGTCACAGTGAACCTTAGGGCTCGAACTTGTAACCCAAACCCCTAACCGTGACAAGGAATCTGGGCGTCGACGGCTCCGGCTCGATCTTCGAACGGAGTCGTTTCACATGCACATCAAGGGTTTTGGTGTCGCCCACATAGTCGGCTCCCCAGACCCGGTCGATGAGCTGGCCGCGGGTGAGCACTCGCCCGGCGTTGCGCAGCAACAGCTCGAGCAGCTCGAACTCCTTTAGCGGCAACTGAACCGCGGAGCCGTCAACCGTGACGACATGCCGCTCGACGTCCATCCGCACCGGGCCGGCGGTCAGCGTGGCACCCGCGTGCTCGACGATGTCCGTGGTCTGCCGGCGCA
>DPJL01000304.1:9881-15510 GCA_003543035.1 Micromonosporaceae bacterium
AGCCCGACCACCTTGTCGATCTCACTGTCGCGCGCGGTCACCATGATGATCGGCACATTCGACCGCTGGCGAAGCTGACGGCACACCTCTGTGCCCGCCATCTCCGGCAGCATCAGGTCCAGCAGCACGATGTCGGCCCCGGTCCGGTCGAACTCGGTCAGCGCAGCAGTGCCCGTCGCCGCCAGGGAGACTTCGAAGCCCTCCTTGCGCAACATGTAGGAAAGCACGTCTGAGAACGACTCTTCGTCCTCGACCACTAGCACTCTGGACATCACTGACCAACCCCCTCAATTGTCGGCACACCGAGCGCCTGCTCGATTTGATGAGACGCCGGTAGCGGCAACATCGCCTCCGGAGGTCGAGCTGGCAGACGTAAGGTGAACGTCGAGCCACCGCCGAGTCTGCTGCGCACGTCAACCCTTCCGCCATGATTCGTTGCGATGTGTTTCACAATCGCCAAACCGAGCCCGGTGCCGCCGGTGGCGCGGGAGCGCGCCTGATCGGCCCGGTAGAAACGCTCAAAGACCCGGTCCAGGTCGCCTGGGCCGATCCCGATCCCCTGGTCGGACACGCTGATGTCCACTCGCTCGCCCTCGGCCAGAGCGCTCACGATGACCGCCGAGCCCTCAGACGAATAGGCCACCGCGTTCTCGACGAGATTGCCGACCGCAGTGGCGAATTGAGTGTCGCTGCCGTAGATGGTCAAGCCCTTGGTGCCGACCACCACCAGATCGATCTTCTTGGTCATGGCCGCTGTCCGGGTGCGATCGAGCGCATCGGCCACCACCCAGTCCACCGAGACCGGCTCGGGATCGGGCAACGGCTCGGCTCCCTGCAGTCGCGAGAGCTCCATCAGCTCGGTCACCAGCTGCCCGAGCCGAGCGCTCTCGCGCTGGATCCGCTCGGCGAAGCGGCGGCTCGCAGCCACATCGGTTGCCGGGTCGGCTCCGGACGCCTCGGGGTCGGTCGCGTCGAGCAGGCCCTCCGCGAGCAGCTGCAGCGCCCCGATCGGGGTTTTGAGCTCGTGGCTCACGTTGGCCACAAAGTCGCGCCGGACGCGATCAACCCGGTGGGCCTCAGTCACGTCGGCGGCCTCGATGCAGATCATTCCGCCGCCGATGGCGACTGCCCTGAGGTGTACCCCGAGGGGCTCGCCTACGCGTGGGAGATCCATTTCCACTTCACGGCGTATCCCGGTGTGCCGCACCTGACCGGAAAGGGTCCGCAGGACCGGGTGTGCGGCGACCGCGCCAGGCGTGGAGCCCGCACGCAGTAGGCCCATCGCGCGGGCCGCCGGATTCGCCAGCACCACCTGATCGGAGGCGTCGAGCAGCACGACCCCTACGCGAAGCGAATCGAGGCTCTTACGGCCCAGACCGGCGTAAGGGTCGACAGTCGGCTTTACCACCGGAGTGGTCTCACTACGCCTTGCCCACCTCACGCTGCGATCGTAGGTCAGATCGTTCACCTAGCGTTCGCCATGAATGCTAATAAACCTGCACAAACTTCATCGCCACATGATGAAGTTCAGCCATCGTTCACCGAACAGACGCTGACTGCGCCATAGTGTTGGGACGTTCCCTGCCCCTATACCCGGAGTGATCCATGCGCGAAGAGTTTCGAGCCGAACTCTACGAAGTCGGCCGCCTGTTGGTTTCCATGGCCGAGGCGGTCCGCACGGCGATGGGGGCTGCCACAACCGCGTTACTGAGCGCTGACAAGGAAGGCGCCGAGCGCGTTGTCGCACGCGATGCCGACGTCAACGCGATCTTCCACACGGTCGAGGAGAAGACTCTTCGCATCCTGGCTCAGCAGGCGCCGGTGGCGTCCGACCTCCGCATGGTGATCACCTCGCTGCACATCGGCACCGACCTCGAACGCATGGGCGACCTGGCTGAGCATGTGGCCAAGGCGGCTCTCCGCCGGTATCCGGCTGTCGCCGTCCCAGCCGAGCTCGCCGGGACCGTGGGCCAGATGGCCAACGTCGCCGATCGCATCGCCGGGAAGATCACCCTGGTGCTGGCCGGGCGTGATGTGGAACGCGCCGCCGAGCTCGAGCGCGACGACGACGCGATGGACGACCTCGAGCGCCAGCTCTACACCAAGATTCTCAGCCCGGAGTGGACTCACGGCGTTGAGGCCGCGGTGGACGCCGCTCTGCTCGCGCGTTTCTACGAGCGCTACGCCGACCACGCGGTCAACGCCGGCCGCCATGTCATCTACCTGGTAACCGGGGAAATCTGAGTCTTAGATCTGGCCTTACTTCAGCGTCGCTCCGGTGAGGCCGGACTGCACCTGACGGTGGAACACCATATATACCGCCAGAATCGGCAGCATGGCGATCGTCATCCCGGCGAAGAGGCGGGCAAAGTCCGTCTCATAGCGAGCTTCCGCGGCCAGCTCGAGCAAGCCCTGGGTGAGCACCTTCGGGTCGCCCTGTTTCATCAGCACGGTCGGCAGGATGAATTGGTTCCACTGCCCGATGACGTTGAAGATGCCAATGCCGATCATGCCCGGCTTCGCCATCGGCAACATCACTTGGAAGAACGTCCGAACATGCCCGGCACCGTCCACCGAAGCGGCTTCGGCGATGGTTGACGGCAGCGTTTTGAAGAAGGCGTGCAGGAAGAAGACGTTGAAGGGCATGGAATACGCGACGTAGACCAGGATCAGACCACCGTAGGTGCCACGCCCGATGACACTCTCCAGGCCGGTGATCTCGCCGACCTTCCCGACCGTCAGGTAGAGCGGCATCATGCCGAGGTAGATCGGCATGGTCAGGCCGGTGACGAAGGTCCAGTAAACGAATCGGTTGCCCCGGAAGGGATAGCGCGCAAGGACGTAGGCGGCCATCGATCCGAAAAGCATGGACAGGGTGACGCCGCCGGTGAGCACGATGAGGGTGTTGACGAAGAATTCCCCGATGTGCCCCTTGGTCCACGCCCGGCCGAAGGCGTCGAACCGCCAGGTCTCCGGCAACCCGAGCGGATCGTGAATGATCTCGGAATCGGTCTTGAAGGACTGGATCGTGGCCCATACCAACGGGATCGTCACCATCAGACCCCACACGATCAGGAACGTGTGCGAGAAGACGTTGGTGACCGCGCCCGCGACGCGTCCCTCTGTCTGGGGTGGAGGATCGGCCTGAGTGGATTCGGGAGCCTGCTCGACAATGGTGAAAGCCATGATCTTCTCTCTCAGAACTCGATCTTGTCTTTGCTGCGGGTAACGCGGAATTGCAGCGCGGCGAAGAACAGCGTGATGATGGCGATGGAAATGCCCGTCGCACAGGCATAAGCGAAGGCGTCATACCGGCTCGGGCGAAGAACATTCGACATCATCACCGAGCTCATCACCTCGCTGGCGTGGTTGGGGCCACCGCCGCCCGGGTCCGGCGTCAGGCCGATCACCAGGGCGTAGAAGTCAAGTGCGGCAATGCCTAGGTAAACCCACGCCACCGAAACGTGCTCCCGCAACAGGGGAAGCGTGACGCGGAAGAAGCTCTGCACGCGGCTCGCGCCATCAAGCGTTGCGGCTTCAAAGATGTCCTTGGGGATCGACTGCATCGCGGCGGAGAACAGGACCAGATAGAAGCCCACCCCGCCCCAGATCGCAATGGCGATAAGGCACACCAGCACCACTGGAATGTCGATTGTCAACGGTCCAAAGTGGATCGGCGGGATGCCGAAGGCGGGAGTTGGATCCGCCAGGTAGAGCTCGGGGTCCTTCGGATCGACCAGCCCGAGCTTCATCAGCGCGGCGTTGAGCATGCCGCCTTCGTTGCTCTGCAACACCCGCCGCCAGATCACGGCGACGATGGCGATCGACATCACCTGAGGGAAGAAGAAGATGAACTTGTAGATCGCGGAGCCCCAAACGCCCCGCACGCCGGCTTTGTCCGCACGCCCGCCGACGTTCAGCATGAACGCGAAGAAGAGCGCGATCAGGATGGTGATCACCGGGAAGATCGTCAAGACAATGACGTTGTGCCCGATCGCCCGCAGGAAGACCTTGTCCTCAAGTAGATTACCGAAGTTCTCCACCCCGACGATCTTCCAGTCCGGGTTGAGCCCATCGAAATCGGTTAGCGAGAAGAGCGCTGTCGCTCCGTATGGCACAAGCACGTAGACCACATAGAGCACGATCGGAGCGATGAGAAAGCCGACGATAAATCGGCCTCTGCCCTGCCGCATGATTGTTTCCTTTGCCGGCAAAGATGGGGCCGGCCGTGAAGCCGGCCCCACCGGGATGAACTGTCAGACGTCGGTACGCTTCTGCTTCTCGATCTTGGCGTCCTTGGCCACCGCGTCGGCGACCTTCTGCACCTCGTCCTGGAACTGAGCGGCAGTGATACGGCCGGCCATGAGCTCGGTCGCCTGGGTGCCGACCGCCTTCTGCAGGGTCGGGTACCAGCCCTCGTAGAACCAGTTGATGACCTCAGGCGCCTCAGCCGCCACCTTGGAGGCGGAGGTCAGCGCGTTGGAGATGGTCAGACCATCCGCAGCGCCCTTGACCACCGGAAGCGACTTGGTGAGCTCGGCGAACTTACGTGCCGACTCCTTGCTGAGCATCATGCGCAGGAACTCAAGGCCACCCTCGGGGTTCTTGGACTTCCTCGGGACGACAAAGCCCTCGCCCGGCGCCGCGTGCACCGTGCCGAACTTGGACTTGTCCGAGGTGGTCAGATCCCACGGCGCCGCGACCGAAAGCTTCGCGTTGCCGATGGTCTTGGCCATCTCACCCTCAAGCCACGATCCACACCAGATGAACAGTGCCTTGCCGTCGATGACGGCCTGCTGCGTGGTGGTGTGGTCCAGACCCGAGGCACCAGCCTGTACCCAGCCCTTGCCCACCATCTCGGCAAGCTTCTCGGTTGCGGCCTTGACCGCTTCCGACTTCCACGCGTTCGGCTCGAGGTGGTCGATGGCGACGATGGCTGCCTTGCCGCCGACCTTCCAGATCCACTCGTTCACGACGTTGTGGATGTACCAGGAGTGGATGCCCTGGAACGTGTAAGCGGCAATCCCTTCCTTCTTCGCGGCCTCGGCCAGGGTCGTGAACTCGGCCCAGTTCTTCGGGGCCTTCCAGCCCTTCTTGTCGAAGAGGGTCTGGTCGAACCAGTGACCGTAGATCGAGTAGGCGTAGTTCAGCGTGTAGGGCTTGCCGTTGTGCAGACCGGAGGCGACGGTACCGGTGACCAAGGTGTCCTTGACCTTCTTGCCGGGCTCGTCGTAGCTGTCGGCCTCGAGCAGCTCGGTCAGGTCGACCAGCTGGTCACCCTTCACCAGGTTGCCCACCGGGATGGTCTCCGGGGAGGAGTTGTTCAGCACGTCCGGCGGGTTACCGCCGTAGAACCGGGGCTGGTAGTCGGTCAGGATCAGCTTGGAGTACTTGACCTCGGCCTTGCCGTATTTCTGCGAGAACTTGGTCTTGTTGAACTCGAAGTAGTCCTTGCCGAAGCCGCCGTCGAAGCCGGCGATCTCCAGGCCCTTGTCCTTGACGACG
This sequence comes from Micromonosporaceae bacterium, assembly GCA_003543035.1. Classification (GTDB taxonomy): domain Bacteria; phylum Actinomycetota; class Actinomycetes; order Mycobacteriales; family Micromonosporaceae; genus Rhizocola. The sequence continues at coordinate 15,387 of DPJL01000304.1, forward strand.
CCGAACGGGTTTTCCTTGGTCTTCTCCCCACCGGTCGAGGTGGTGGAGCCTTCCTTGTTGCAGGCGGCCAGGAAGCCGGCCGCAGGGGTGGCGAGCAGACCGGCGGCCGCCGCCCGCCCCCCCC
>DPJL01000304.1:15846-15974 GCA_003543035.1 Micromonosporaceae bacterium
CTGTCGGGGGATACGGTCATGACATCTCCTCGTACGAGATACTGCGGCGCGTCGGGTACCAGCCGGCGCGTCGCTGCTTCTGGATTTGGTTCTTCGCCTTGCCTAAATGGGGCAAGACCAGTCGCAGC
>DPJL01000418.1:0-5752 GCA_003543035.1 Micromonosporaceae bacterium
TCCCGCGCCACGGCCCGGGCCGCGTCCGACGCGGCGATCTGCTGGAAGGCGCCCTTACCCCGGCGACTCACCTCGCGCGGGATCTCTGCCCCCGGTACCGGGAGATAGCCGATCTCGCCAGCCGCGCCAGAGAATCCGCGGTGCAGCTTGCCGTTGAGCACAACAGCCAGACCGATACCGCGGCCCACCCACACGAGCAGGAAGTCTTTGACATCACGGGCCGCGCCGTTGTGCGACTCGGCCACGGCGGCCAGGTTCACGTCGTTCTCGAAGATGATCGTGGTGTGCAGATCGTCGCGGAGCGCGGCGGCCAACCCGCGATGCCAGCGCGGCAGATCCCAGGCAAAGGCGATGTCGCCAGTGGCGGGATCAACTAGGCCAGGCGTTCCGAGGATGATTCTCCGCACGTCTGCCATCGGGGCCTCGGCCTGCTTCACCGCACCGAGAACGGCGTTGTGCACGACTCCCACCGGATCGTCGGTGTCCCCGGTCGAGTGCTCCACCCGGCCGATGATGTCGCCCGTGATGTCGGCACACGCGGCGACAACGTGATCCGGGCCGACCTCGACGCCGACGACATAGGCGCTGCCCGGGCGTACGGAATAGAGCTGCGCATTCGGCCCGCGTCCGCCGGCCTGCTCGCCGACGCGCTGGACCAGGCCGCGCTCCTCAAGCCGCTCGACCAGCTGCGAGGCAGTGACCTTGGAAAGACCGGTCATTTCCCCCAATTGCGAGCGCGTTAGTGGCCCACGCGACAGCAACAGCTCCAGGGCTGCGCGATCGTTGAGGGCACGAAGTAATCTCGGGGTGCCGGGTTGAGAGACAGCCGCCATTGTTCATCCTTGGCTCTAGCTTTTAGTTAAGTTTCTTATTAGATTGGGTATCCTTAACCGGTACCGCCGTAGCCTACAGGTCTAGAGGAGTCGCCGTGACCATCGATCCGGGTCTGCGCCGATTGGCCATGCGAACGCTCTTGGCGGCTTTTCCTGGCCACAGCGCACCCGAATGGGCAATTAACCTTGTCGAGCAGGGTCTGGCCGGTTACACCCTTTTTGGTTACAACATAGTCGATCCGGCGCAGGTCGCTGGGCTGACGGCCCAGCTTCGTGCGGCGCGCCCCAATGTTCTGCTCGCGATCGACGAAGAGGGCGGCGATGTCACCCGGCTCGCCCACCGCACCGGCAGCCCCTATCCCGGGAACGCGGCGCTCGGCGCGATCGGCGACCTCGACCTCACGCGGCGGGTCTACCACTCCATCGGCGTGGAGCTCGCCCAAGCCGGGCTCAACCTGAACCTCGCCCCGACCGTGGATGTCAACACGGCTACCGACAACCCGATTATTGGTACCAGGTCTTTCGGCGCCGATCCGATGAAGGTGGCCGCGCACGCGGCCGCCGCCGTGGTGGGCTTGCAGCAGGCCGGAGTTGCCGCCTGCGCCAAGCACTTCCCCGGTCACGGCGCCACCGCCGCCGATTCGCACCTCGAGTTGCCGACCGTCGACGTCTCCCTCGAGGTCCTGCGCAAGCGGGAGCTTCCACCATTCGCCGCCGTGGTCGCCGCGAATGCGAAAGCCATCATGACCGCGCACATCCGAGTGCCCGCGATCACCGGTGAGGACCCGGCGACCTTCAGCTCGGCACTCCTGGTAGACCTACTCCGCCGCGAATTCGGCTTCACCGGGGCCGTGGTCACCGACGCCCTCGAGATGAAGGGCGCCAGCGTTGCGGCCGGCGGCATTGGACCCGCAGCGATTCGCGCGCTTCGGGCCGGCTCAGATCTGCTGTGCATCGGCGCCGACGTCGAGCTTGAGCTGATAGAGGAAGTCGCGGCCAATATCGTTGCGGCAATTCAGGACGGCTCGCTGGCACTGTCGCGAGTGGAGGAAGCTGCCGCTCGCTGCGACAGCCTCGCCAACTGGACCATGGGCGCGCCGCCCGAGGAACCCACCCCGCGACTCGGCTATGAAGCTGCGCGGCGAGCGATCCAGGTCGAGGGCAGCCTCGAGGGTTTCGACCACGCCTTCGTGGTGCAGCTTCGCGCCGGTCACACGATCGCCGAAGGCGCTGTGCCATGGGGTTTGGCTCCGCACCTCAACGGCAGCCCGCAGCTCGCCGTTGCGGCAGACCAGACCTCCGCGCAAGCTCTGATCGAGGCGGCCAACGGCCGGCCGATCGTCCTGGTTGGACGGCACACCCACCGCAACCCGGCATCACGCGCGCTGGCCGAGCAGCTGGCGGCGATCTATCCGGTCGCGATGATCGAGATGGGCTGGCCGGCGGCGTGGCGGCCCAACGGCGCCAAGGCTTTCGTCACCACCTACGGCGCCTCCCACGCGAACGGCCGCGCCGCCGCCGAACTCCTCGGCCTCGCTCACTAACGCTTTCTTCCGCGTCGATCTTGGAGTTGTGGTGGGAAGACACGCCGGATTTGCGTGTGTCGTCCCCACCAGAACTCCAAGATCGACCGCAAAAGGTGGGGGTTAAGCGGCGGCGGTGCGGACTAGGGTACGGATCTGTCGCAAAAGGACAGACAGCGCTGCGAGATCGGCCCGGGAAGCGTCGACCTCGGCGATAGCCTTCTTCGCCTGCGAGATCGCCTTGGTGTTGCGCTGCTCCCATAGCTCGACCCTTTCGGCGGCCGGCACCTGTGCCGGAGTCGCCGCCAGCACTTCGGTAGTAAGCGCGGCTAGCGCGGCATAGAGGTCGTAGCGCAAAGCCATCCGTGCCAACGTTTGCCAGCGGTCATCGCGCGGCAGCTGCGAGATCTTCGTTAGCAGATCGTCGATGCGGAACCGCTCCGACAGCACGAAGTACACCCCGGCGACCTCGTGAACATCGTGGCCGGTGTTGAGCGCGACCTCGACCACGTCCAGCAGACCGAAACCGTAGAGGATGCGGTTGACGTGCTCGGCCAACTCGGCCGGAGCACCGACGGCAAGCAGGCCGGCCGAGTCGGCGCGCAAGGCCTCCTGCTCCGCACCGCGGAAGAGGTTCTCCAGGTCGGGAAGCAGCGCCCACACTCCCGGACGGAGCTTGGCGATCTCGCCCGGCACATCCATCGGCGAGCGCCTGTTCTGCAGCAGCCAGCGCACAGCGCGGTCGAGCAGGCGCCGGGCCTTGAGGTAGACCTGGGTCTGGGCATCGGTCGGGATGACGTTGTCGGTCGCTTCGACCTTCTTCCAGAGATCGGGGAGGTCGAAGATACTGCGGACGACGACGTAGGCGCGCAACACATCGGCTGCGGTGGCACCTGTTTCCTCGACGGCCCGGTGGACGAAGGTGATACCGCCGCGGTTGACGATCTCGTTCACGAGGACCGTGGTGACGATCTCGCGGCGCAGCGGGTGTTCGGCCATCTGCCGGGTCATCCCGTGCAACGGGGTCGGGAAGTAGTCGACCAGGGTTTGCGTGGTCCACGCTTCGTCGGGCAGATCGGAGCCAACGATCTCGGCTTCGAGGACGATCTTCACGTAGGCGAGGAGCACCGCGAACTCGGGTGCGCACAAGCCTTCCCCGGCTTCGCCTCGAGCCGTCAACTCCTCATCGGAGGGCAGTGCTTCGAGGGCGCGGTTGAGTTTGCCGTCGCGTTCGAGCTCGCTGATGAGCCGGCGATGCACCGGCAACAACGACAACGACTGCGCCCGGGAGCTACCCAGAGCGGTTGCCTGCTGGTAGTTGTCGTTCAAGACGAGCTCGGCGACCTCGTCGGTCATGCTCGCCAATAGGGCATCGCGATTCTCGACCGAATTGCCGAGCAGGATCTTGATGTTTACCTCGTGGTCGGAGCAGTCGACTCCGGCGGAGTTGTCGATGAAGTCGGTGTAGATGTGGCCACCGGCTCTCGCGAATTCGACCCGGCCCGCCTGGGTGAAGCCGAGGTTGCCGCCCTCGCCGACCACCTTGCAACGCAGGTGTGCGCCGTTGACCCGGATGGCGTCGTTGGCCTTGTCCCCGACCTCGCTGTGCGACTCGCTCTTGGCCTTCACATAGGTACCGATGCCGCCGTTCCACAGCAGATCGACCGGGGCGAGCAGGATCGCTTTCATCAGCTCGGCCGGACTCATCGCGGTGATCGTGTCACCCAGCCCGAGGGCGGCTCGCACCTGCGGTGAGATCGGGATCGACTTGGCCGCACGCGGATACACCCCACCGCCCTGCGAGATCAGCGACTTGTCATAGTCGTCCCAGCTCGACCGGGGCAGGTCAAAGAGCCGCTGACGCTCGACAAAGGACCGTGCCGGATCCGGTTGCGGGTCAAGGAAAATGTGCCGGTGATCGAACGCGGCCAACAAATTGATTTGCTCGGACAGCAGCATCCCATTGCCGAAGACGTCACCGGACATATCGCCGACGCCGACCACCGTGAAGTCCTGCGTTTGGGAGTTGATGCCCATGTCCCGGAAATGCCGCTTCACCGACTCCCACGCGCCGCGGGCGGTGATGCCCATCTTCTTATGGTCATAGCCGGCCGACCCGCCTGAGGCGAAGGCATCGCCGAGCCAGAAGCCGTACGACTTGGAGATCTCGTTGGCGATGTCGGAGAAGGTCGCTGTGCCCTTGTCCGCGGCCACCACGAGGTACGGGTCGTCGCCGTCGTGGCGCACCACGTCCTTGGGTGGCACTATCTTGCCCGCATCCAGGTTGTCGGTGACATCAAGCATGGCCGAGATGAACATCCGGTACACCGAAACACCCTCGGCCTGATAGGCATCACGGTCCGAAGAGGACGGTGCCTGCTTGAGCACGAAACCGCCCTTGGAGCCGACCGGCACGATCACCGCGTTCTTTACCATCTGTGCCTTGACCAGACCAAGGACCTCGGTCCGGAAGTCGTCGCGCCGATCCGACCAACGCAGACCACCGCGCGCCACCGCGCCGAAGCGCAGGTGCACACCCTCGAATCGGGGCGAGTAGACGAAAATCTCGTACCTCGGCCGGGGTTGCGGCAGGTCCGGAATCGCTTGCGGGTCAAGCTTGATCGCCACATACGATTTCGGCCGTGAATCGATCGCCTTCTGGAAGAACGAGGTCCGCAGGGTGGCCTGGATCAGGGTGAGGTAGTTCCTCAGGATCCTGTCCTGGTCGAGACTGACGACACTGTCCAACTGGCGGCCGATGGCCGACACCAGCTCCTTGGCGTGGGAGTTGCGTTCGGCGTCAGCCAGCACCAGGCGGGGATCGAAGCGCGTCTCGAACAGGGCCACCATGAGGGCCGCGATCTGGGGGTACGCGGTGAAGGTGGACTCCATGGACTCCTGCGAGAACACCGTTCCGGCTTGGCGCAGATACTTGGCGTAGGCCCGTAGGACGACCGCTTGGCGCCAGGTCAGCCCGGCTCGGAGAACGAGCTCGTTGAACCCGTCGACCTCGGCCTCACCACGCCACGCCGCCGCGAACGCATTCTCCACGTGCGCCCGCACCTCGGTCAGGTCACGTGCGCCTTGCGGCAGCTGCAAACCGAAGTCGTAGAGATAGATCGTGCTGTCGCCACGCTTGATCTCGTATGGGCGTTCGTCGGTCACCTTCACGCCCAGCGAATGCAGCACCGGCAACACCGCTGAAAGCACCATCGGCAAGCCGTGGCGGTAAACCTTAAACCTCACAATGTCGCCTTCGGCGCCATCGTGACTTTTTACGCCTGTAATACCGGTACCTCCGGCACGCCGTCGGTATAGGTGCATCTCCAGCTGCCCGGGCTCCTCGAGCAGCTCGAGCTTGGCCAGATCCTGCACCGCCTCATACGGCAGGTGACC
>DPJL01000418.1:6011-6664 GCA_003543035.1 Micromonosporaceae bacterium
TCGTCACCGAGCTTGCGCTCCAGCACGAGGCGGAAGTCGTCGTCCCAGTTGCGGGTCGCGTCACCGAGTTGCTCGGCCAGCAGATCGACGTCGATCTCGTTGGGCGGGTTGGCCGGATCGGTGCGCACGATGAAATGCACTCTGGCCAAATTGGACTCGCTGACCCGGGTGGTGTAATCCACCCCTATCCCGTTGAGCTCGCGCAGCAGAATCTCTTGCATGGCAAGACGATGCGCGGTGGTGAACCGATCGCGCGGCAGATAGATCAGGCAGGAAATGAAGCGGCCAAAGGTGTCCTTACGCAGGAATACCCGAAGCTGCCTACGGCCGGCCATACGCAGCACGCCCGTGGCGGCCTGATAGAGGTCGTCCGTGGTGATCTGGAACAGCTCGTCGCGCGGATAGGTCTCCAGAATCTCCAGCAGATCCTTGCCCGAATGGCTGCGCGGGCTCAGCCCGGACCGATCCAGCACGCTGGCGACCTTGCGCTTCACCACCGGCAGATCACGGACGCTGGTGCGATAGGCCGACGAGGAGAACAGCCCGAGGAAGCGCTTCTCGCCGATCACATCTCCGTTGCTGTCAAAGGTTTTGAACCCGATGTAGTCCAGATATGCGTTGCGGTGCACCGTCGAACGCGAGTTGGCCTTCGT
>DPJL01000419.1:0-9985 GCA_003543035.1 Micromonosporaceae bacterium
CCCCTTGAGCTCAAAGCGACGGCGAACACCGGGGTGCACGGCCAACGCGGCGGCAACGGTTTCCGGGTCGAGGCCGAGACGCATCGCGGTGAGCACGGCGGCCGCGCTGTTGAGGCCGAGGTGCCGCCCGGGCACCGGAAGCGAGAATTCGCCGAGCGGCTCGCCGTCCAAAGTGGCCAGATAGCGCACCCCGGCCGCGGTCGAGTGGACATCGGAGACTCGCAGATCGGCATCTGCCGACTCGCCATAGGTGTAAACCGTTCGCCCGGCTTCGCGCAGCCGCTGCGCGACCGCTCGCACGCCGGGATCGTCGGCGCACGTGACGACGAATCCATCGGTGTCGACGAGCATGCCGAACTCGACAAACGCATCCTCTAGCCCGGCGAGATCGCCATAGGTATTGAGGTGATCGGCGTCGACGTTGGTGATGATGGCTACGTGCGGGCGGTAGAGCAGGAAGGTGCGGTCGTGCTCGTCGGCCTCGGCGACAAAGTATTCGCCGCTGCCGTGGTGGGCGTTGGAGCCGACTTCGGAGATCTCGCCACCGATCACAAAGGACGGTGAAAGCCCGGCGTGCTGGAGGATCAACGTGAACATCGACGTTGTCGTGGTCTTGCCGTGCGTGCCTGCGACGGCAATGGTCCGCCGGCCGGTCATCGCCGCGGCGAGCGCCTCGGAACGATGCAGCACCCGCAGCCCACGCCGGCGTGCTTCAGCCAGCTCGATGTGATCGGCCGGGATCGCCGTGGAGTAGACGACAGTGTCCACTCCATCAAGATTGGCGGTGTCGTGGCTCATGTAGATCGTGCCGCCGAGCGCCCGCAGACCGGCCAGCGTCGGCCACTCCCTCAGCTCGGAGCCGGAAACCGGCACACCACGAGTCAGCAGCAGCCGGGCGAGCCCGGACATGCCGACGCCGCCCACACCGATCAGGTGCACGCGACCCAGATCCTCCGCAGCCAGCACACCTGCGGGAATCATCTCCGCCGTCTCCACGGCTTCCTCCTAAATTAACGTTGGCCGACTGCTGCCAACACGAATCTGCGTAGCTGCTCATCCCCATCACGGCGACCGTAGGCCGCCGCCGCGGAGCTCATCGAAGACAACCGTGCCGGATCTGTGACCAGCGGCAATATGTTCTGCTCGATCCACTGCGGACTCAGCTCGGAGTCGTCAACGATCAGACCTCCACCTGCCTCAACGACCGGGAGCGCGTTGCGCCGCTGCTCGCCGTTTCCGTAGGGGAGCGGGACGAACACGGCCGGCAGACCGACCGCGGCCGTCTCAGCGCAGGTGATGGCACCGCCACGGCACAACACGAGATCGGCTGCCGCGTATCCCATTTCCATCTCATTGATGAATTTCACTCGAACGTATGGCGCCGCGAGTCCCTGCGGCACCTCGACATCCTCGTTACGGGCTCCGATCACGTGCAGCACCTGCACCCCGGCCTCGGTCAGCGCCTTGGCCGCCCCGGCGATCGCGAGGTTGATGGAGCGAGCCCCTTGCGAGGCGCCGAAAACGAACAGCGTCGGCCGATGCGGATCGAGACCGAAGTGAGCGCGCGCCCGCTCGCGGACCGCGGCCCTGTCCAGGGTGGCGATGCTGGGGCGTAGCGGAATGCCGACGACGGTCGCCCGGCGCAACGCCTCGGACTGCTGCGGCTGGTGCGGGAAGCCGACCGCGACATGCTTCGTGAACCGCATACCAAGCTTGTTGGCCACGCCCGGGGGCACGTTGACCTCGTGGATGACGATCGGTGTGCGCCTGCGCCAGGCGGCCAGATAGGCCGGGACCGAAACATAGCCGCCGAACCCGACTACCACCTCGGCCTCCACCTCATCGAGGATGGCCCGGGCCGCGCGAGCCGAACGCCACATCCGGTCCGGGGTACGCAGCAGATTCATGTTGAACGAGCGCGGCAGCTGATACGCCGGGATGTGCCGCAGGTCGTAACCGGCCGCCGGAATCAGATCCGTTTCCAGGCCGCGCGGGGTGCCGAGGCAGGTGATGCGCACGGAAGGATCGTGCCGGCGCAGGCAATCGGCGAAGGCGAGCAATGGATAGATGTGCCCTCCGGTGCCGCCACCAGCCAAAACGACGGACTTCATGAAGGTCTCCTCTCAGCGCCAACAGTTGCCGCATCAGTCGGGCGCGAGGGCGCCGGCAGTGGAGGCAACGGCGCCCAGACTAGCTGGACCCACTTCGAGGCCGGACGGGCGTGCAGGGCTGCGGAGGCATCGGGCTCGGCCCGGGCGAAGGAGGCAAGCATGCCCACTGCCGCAAGGGTGACCACCAGTGCCGTGCCGCCGTCGGAGATGAACGGCAGGGGCAGACCGGTGATGGGCAACAACTTCACCACGCCACCGATGTTGATGACCGCTTGACCGACCAGCCACAGCGTCACGGCGCAGGCGGCCATCCGGCGGAACGGGTCGCCGACGCGACGCGCGATGCGCATCCCTGAATAGGCCAGTACCGCGAAAAGGGAAAGCACCACAAGGCAACCGACCACTCCGAGCTCTTCGGCGATGACCGCGAAGATGAAGTCGTTGTGAGCGCTTGGCAGCCAGTCCCACTTCAGGCTTCCTTTACCAAGGCCGACGCCGAACCAGCCGCCGTCGGCGATGGCGAGCAGACCCTGTTTAGCCTGATAGCACGTTTTCTCGCCGTTGCAGTTGATGATCTCGGCATCGGATTGAAAGAACGACCCGAACCGCGAAGACCGGTACCCCTTGCCAGGCGCCATGATCAGAGCGGCGATGCCGATCAAGCCGGCGCCGAGCATCATGCCGAAGAAGCGCAACGGCACCCCGGCTGCCCAGAGCAACCCGACGAACAGGATCATCAGGCACAGCATGGAACCCAGGTCGGTATAGCCGACAAGGATGAACAGCAGGCCCACGGCGGGGAAGAGCGGCAGCACCAGCTCGCGCCAATGGACGATGCGCCCGCCCTTGCGGGTCAGCACATCGGCGCCCCACAGCACCAGGGCAAATTTGGCCAGCTCCGATGGTTGCAGCTGCACTGGGCCGATCCAGAGCCAAAGGGTCTCCGAGTGGATCGGCCCGATCTTCGGCGCGGGAAGCACCTGGGACGCATGCAACAGCGCCAAACCGTCCATCACCACCAGCAGCACGAGCGTGACGATGACGGCGATCGGGGCGATGGCCCGGAACGTACGCCGGGGCAGGCGATGGCAGATCCAAAATGCCGCCAGGCCCACCACAGCCGCGGCAACCTGTTGCGCGATCACGGAATAGGAGTTGCCGCCCTTGGCATAAGCGGGGACGCTCGTGGCCGAGAAGACCATCGCGAGTCCAATCACGAGCAGCAGACCAGAGCTGGCCAGCAGCAGGTAATAGGACGCCAGCGGGCGGTCCAGCAGCCCGCGCAGGACCGCCAGCCACATCAGCGGATCCCGCTGCTGCTGACGCTCCGGCTCGGTCATGCTATGGCCTCCTGCCGTCGGCCATCACCTTCGGCAGACGCATGAACGAATCCCACCTTCATGATGACCTCGACAAGCTCGGTCATAACTTCTTCACCGCGGCGGCAAAGGCTTCGCCCCGCTGGGCGTAGCTGGCGAACATGTCCAAGGATGCGGCAGCCGGTGCGAGCAGGACGGTGTCACCCGGCTCGGCCAACCGGGCTGCGGCGCTCACTACCTCCCCCATGGCTCCATCATCGGATCGGGACACCTCGACCACCGGCAGGTTGCCCGCGTGTCGCGCAAGTGCGGCTATGACTTGTGCCCGATCCACGCCGAGCACCACGGCTCCGGCGAGCCGAGGAGCGATCTGTGCCACCAGATCGTCGATGTCGACGCCCTTGAGTTGCCCGCCGGCCACCCACACGATCCGTTCGTAGGCGACGAGCGAAGCGAAGGCGGCGTGAGGGTTCGTGGCCTTGCTGTCGTCCACATAGGACACACCGTTGACCGTGGCCACCAACGCGTTGCGGTGTGGCTCGGGGACATATGCCGTCAGGCCGGCCCGGATCGCGTCATGCGAGACACCGATCGACAGCGCCAACGCCGATGCGGCAAGGGCATTGGCGACGTTGTGCATGCCGCCGGGGCGGATGTCGGCAATCGTGGCCAACTCATGCGCATCGCCTCGATGAATGCGGTCGACCAGAAGGTCTTCCACCACACCGACCGAGCCTTGTGGCGGTACCCCCAAAGTAAAGCCAATCTTGCGGCCCTTGACGAGCGCGAGCTCTTGGGCGACGCGTGGATCGTCGAGGTTGCCGACAGCGACGTCACCGCGCCAGACGGCGGTCTTCGCCTCGGCATAACGCTCGAAGTCGCCGTGCCAGTCAAGGTGGTCGTCGGCGAGATTCAGCATCGCGCCGCCCTGTGGGGCCAAAGTGGACGACCAGTGCAGTTGGAAACTCGAAAGTTCCACCGCTAGAACGTCATAGCCCGTCTGCGCCTCCACCAAAGGCACCCCGATGTTGCCAAGCGCGGCCGACCGCAGTCCCGCGGCCCGCAGGATCGAGGCGAGCATGGTCGTGGTGGTGGTCTTGCCGTTGGTGCCGGTGATGGCCAGCCAGATCGGCGCATCCGGCCCCCGCAACCGCCAGGCCAGCTCCGGCTCGCTGTAGACGTCGAGTCCCTTTGCCAGAGCGGCCATCGGCAGCGGATGGTGCGGTGGGATTCCCGGCGAGAGCACCACTTCGTCCACACCGGACAGCAGTTGCTCAGGATCGGGGTCACCGATGATGACTTCGATCCCGGCGGCCTCAAGCGCCGGGTCGGCCGCCGCCCGGTCCACCACGGTCACCTTGTGCCCCAGCCGATGCAACGCCAGCGCACTGGCGGCTCCGGCAACGCGGGCACCGGCGACCAGGTACCTCATGGCATAGCCCTCAAGAAGTCGCTGTAGAACAGGCCGAGACCGAGTGCGACACAGATTCCCCCGATGATCCAGAACCTGATCACGATGTTGACTTCGCTCCAGCCCACCAACTCGAAGTGATGCTGGAGCGGTGACATTCGGAACACCCGTTTACCGGTGGTCTTGTAGGAGACCATCTGGATGATCACGGAACCCATCAGGATGACGAAAAGGCCGCCGATGATAGGCAGCAACAGCTCTGTCCGCGTGGCGAGGGCCACTCCACCGATCAGGCCGCCCAGGCCGAGCGCTCCGGTGTCACCCATGAAAATGCGCGCAGGAGCCGCGTTCCACCAGAGGAAGCCGACGCACGCGCCGGCCGCGGCCGCGGCTATCAGTGCGATCTCCAAGGGATCTCGCACCTCGTAGCAGTAGTTGCCACCCTTGGCATAGTCCCAGTCACCGCACCAGTGCCGGTATTGCCAAGCGCCTATGAAGCTGAAAGCGCTTAAAACCATCACCGAAGTACCGGTGGCGAGTCCGTCGAGTCCATCGGTGATGTTCACCGCGTTGCTCGTCGCGATGATGATCAATACGAAAAGGATCACCGCACCGACCTTGCCGATGTCCAGCCAGTCGATGTCCTTGATGAAGGAGACCTTGGTCGAGCCGACGGTCTGGTTGTTGGTGCTCGGGTAGTACAGCGCGACGATGCCAAAAGCGGCTCCGACCAGCAGCTGACCGAACAACTTGCCACGCTTGCTGAGCCCGCCGCTGTTGCGCCTGCGCACCTTGAGAAGGTCATCAATGAAGCCGACCGCGCCGCAGAAGACGAACAGGCCCAGCAGCACCAGACCGGTGATGGTCGGCGTGATCTGCGCGATCTGCCTGTCCGGCAGGGTCATCAGGGCAAGGTGCCCGAAGACGTAGGCCACGACGGTGGCCACGATGAAGACCACCCCGCCCATCGTCGGGGTGCCACGCTTGCCCTGGTGTGGCGGTACCGGGCCGACCGGGGCATCGGTCCGGATCGGCTGGGCCGCCTTCAGTTTGGTGAAAAGCCTGATGGCAAACGGTGTCCCGAACAAAGACACCACGAAGGCCACGAAGACCGCTACGAAAACCGCCCTCATGCTTGAGCTCGCAGGTGGTCCACCACGTCCCAGGTCCGGTACCGGGAACCCTTCACGAGGATCACGTCGCCGGAGCGAACACGCCGCTCCACCGCCGCTATCGCCGCCGCTTGATCGCTGACGAGCACCGATTCACCCTCCCATGACCGCACCGAGGCCGCACCGTCGAGGATCGGGGCGGCCGACTCCTCCACCGCGATGAGCACGTCCACGCCCAGTGTGGCGGCAAGGGCACCCACCTCGGCATGGCCCTCCCGCTCAGTTTCGCCAAGCTCGGCGTGATAACCGAGGACAGCGATGGTCCGGCGACCGGCGCCCGCGGCCGCTAACGCCCGCAGTGCCGCCGCCGTCGAAGCGGGATTTGCGTTATAGGAGTCGTCGATGACCGTGACACCGTCGGCACGGTCGAAAACATCCATCCTTCGGGCCGAAATGAGTTTCAGGTCGGCCAGCGCCTTCGCCAACTCGTGGCGCGGCATGCCGCATTCTTCCGCAACCGCGGCTGCGAGCAGGGCATTGCCCACCTGGTGCGCGCCGCTGAGGGCGAGCTGCACTCGCTCCCCGTTGAGCAGGAACGAAGGGCGGCCGAAAGTGTCCAAGCTCACGCCGCGGCCGCTCGTGGTGACCAGCCGGACCGGCGCCGGGCTCAGCGATGCCATGGCCGCCACCGCTGGATCATCGCCGTTGAGCACCGCGACGCCGTCTTCGGGCAGCTCCTGCACCAGCTCCGACTTCGCCTGGGCGATCGCCTCGAGGGAGCCGAATTCACCGATGTGAGCCACCCCGACGTTGACCACGACACCGATGCGGGGCGGCGCGATCTCGCACAGATGGCGCAGATGGCCAACCCCACGGGCTCCCATCTCCAGCACCAGGAAGCGGGTATCGGGGTCGGAGCGCAGCACTGTGTGGGGCAGCCCCAGCTCGTTGTTGAACGAGCCGGCGGGCGCGATCGTCGTCCCGACCCGCGACAGCAACTGCCCGATCATGTCCTTGGTGGAGGTCTTACCCGACGAGCCGGTGACGCCGACGACCACGACCTCCGGCAGGCGATCGAGCACGGCCCGGGCCAGCAGACCCATCGCCGCTCGCGGATCCTCCACGACGACCGACGGCACCGTCTGAACCGCCCGTGAGCTGAGGATTCCGACGGCTCCGGACTCCAAAGCGGACAGTGCGAAATCGTGTCCGTCCACTTTGTCCCCGACGAAGGCCACGAACAGCCCACCGGAGCTGACCTTGCGGGAGTCGAACTCGACCGAACCCGTCACCACCGCATCGGTGCCGTGCAACGTGCCGCCGACCACGGCCGCGATCTCACTGAGCTTGAAGGGGATCACAGAGCCACCTTTTCGGAGAGCGCGTGGGTGAGCTCGGTCCGGTCGTCGAAGGGCAGGATCTCGCCGTTGATCTCCTGGCCGCGTTCGTGGCCTTTGCCCAACAGCGCCACCACGTCGCCTGGCTGGGCTCGCCTGACTGCTTCGGCGATGGCTTCACGCCTTCCTGGTACCTCGATAAGCTCCCCGCCCCCCGAATACGCTCGGGCACCGCCCAGCACTCCAGCACGGATGACCGCAGGGTCCTCGGTGCGCGGGTTGTCGTCGGTGACGATCAGCAGGTCTGACCCGGCCGCCGCCGCGGCTCCCATGTGCGGTCGTTTCCCCTTGTCCCGGTCGCCACCTGCGCCGAGCACGCAGATCACCCGGCCGCCACGGGTAATGGCAAGCTCGCGTAGGGCGGCCAACGCGGCGACGATGGCGTCGGTCTTGTGGGCATAGTCGACAACCCCGATGACCCGCTCGGTCGACGGGACCAGCTCAAGCCGCCCGGGCACCCCGGGACACGCCGCCACCCCGGCCGCGGCGACCTCGGGTCGTACTCCGATCCCGGTGAGCGCGGCGATGGCGAGCAACGCGTTGGCGATGTTGTGCCGTCCGGGCAGGGCGACTCCGGCCTCGACCTTGCCAGCCGGGCCATGTGCGGCGAAGTGCTGGCCGAACCCTTCTTCGGTGACGTCGGCGGCGTGCCAGGTAGCCAGCGGAGATCCGGTGGCGGAATAGGTCACGGTTTCCGGTTTCTTAAGCGGCGCAAGGGAAATGTCGTCAAAGTTGAGGATCTCCAGTGGCGCGCGGCCGTCGAATAGCTTTGCCTTCGCGGCGAAATAGTCTTCGGAGTCGGCGTGGAAGTCCAGGTGGTCGGTGCCGAAGTTGGTCCACCCCACCACATCGAAGCGGACTTCGCCGACTCGGCCCATCGCCAGCGCGTGGCTCGAAACTTCCATCACCATCGCGGTCACACCACGTTCTACCGCGACGGCGAAGAGGGCGTGCAGATCGGTCGCCTCCGGCGTGGTACGCACACTATTCAATACGGCATCGCCGAGTCTGGTCTCGACCGTGCCGATGAGCCCGGTGACGTGCCCGGCCGCCTTGAGACCGCACTCGACGAGGTAGGCGGTTGATGTCTTGCCGGCGGTGCCGGTGATGCCGATGAGGGTCAGCGACGCTGAGGGCGATCCGTAGACGAAGTCGGCTATCTCGCCGAGAACCGCACGCGGATCGGGCACGATCAGCACCGGGACTCCGGCATCGATCGGCACATCGCTGAGAATCGCCACCGCCCCGGCCGCGACGGCAGCGGACGCGAATTCACCGCCGTGCCTGCGTGAACCGGGCAGAGCGGCATAAAGGTCACCGGGTTGTACCTGGTCGCTGGCGTGGGTTACGCCGGCAATAAGAGCGTCACCGGCTTCCGGTGCACCGATCAGACGTGCCACCGCAGCCAAGCTCACTGGCACAACACGGGTCGGACGGAAATTGCCGGGCACGGCGTCAGACCCTACCTTGTCGTCGAAAAGAACTGTCACGCGGTAATAACGAATTCGGGTGGTTTGGTGCCTGTCGGGGGCACTTTGAAGTGCCGCAGTGTGTAACCCATCATGTCGCGGAAGGCCGGTCCGGCCACCGCTCCACCGCCACCGCCCGGAGTGTGGGCGAAGACGGCGATCACGTACCTGGGCTGATCTGCGGGAGCCATCCCGATAAACGAGGCAACCTCGCCCGGGGTGTACTTGCCGTCTTTCACCTGGGTACCGGTACCGGTCTTGCCAGAGATCCGATACCCCGCCAGTCTCGCGTTCACACCCGTCGCGTCGTCTACAACAGTCACCGCTTCCATGATCTGCCGCAGTGCAGCCGCGTTTTCCGGGCTGATGACCTGGCGCGTCTGCGGTCCCTCGGCCGCCACGATCTTCCCGTCCGGCTGCTTCGTCTCCTTGATCAGATGTGGCTGAATCCACAACCCGTCATTGGCGATCGCCGCATACACCGCGGCCATCTGCAGCGGGGTGACCGCGACGCTGTGACCAATCGGGATGGAGCCGTGCGAGCTGCCACTCCAGTTGCCCGGGGGCTGTACCAAGCCGGATGCCTCGCCCGGCACCCCGATGCCGGTCTCCGCACCCAGGCCGAAGAGCCGCTGATAGTCGTAAAGCTTTTGTGCGCCAAGCATTTCGGCGACCTTGATGGTGGCCACGTTGGACGAGTAGGCCATCAGGCCGGGCAGCGTCAGCTGGGTACCCTCCGAAAAGGGGTGTGTGTCCTTAAAAGTCACGTCACCTTTGCGGATCGTCGGCCCGATCGGGATGGTCGAGTCGGGTTTGACCACGCCTTCCTGCAGTGCGGCGGCCAGCACAATTGCCTTGTGGATGGAGCCGGGGTCGACCACGGCACTGGTCGCCATGTCCCCGCGCTCGGAAGGCTTGGCAGCAAAGGGATTCTTGGCCGAGTAGGTGGGATAGCTCGCTTGCGCGATCACCTCGCCGGTCTTCACGTCCAGGACGATCGCCGCCGCCCAAGTGGCACCCTGGCCGCGCATCTTGTCGGCCAGGATGCGCTGAGTCATGAATTGCACGTCGCGGTCGATGGTCAGGGTCAGCGAGCTGCCCGGCCGGGCCGGGGTCATCAGCTGATAGCCGCCGGGAATGGGTTTGCTCAGCTCGCCCTGGCCCAC
>DPJL01000419.1:10288-34678 GCA_003543035.1 Micromonosporaceae bacterium
TCGGTGCCGGTGAAGCCGATCAGGTTGGCCGCCAGGTCATCGCCGGGCACGTCGCGGCGCTCGTCGCGGCCCACCACAATGCCCGGCAGCTTCATCTCGGCGATCTGGGTGGCGCGGTCGACGTCGACCCCGCGGGCCAGCCAGGCAAAACGCACCGGCTTCCCGTCGATTTCGCGCTTCTTGCGCTGCAGGTGACCGGAAAGGTCGGAGGCGGCGATGCCCAGTAATGGCGACAGCGCCTCAGCGGTCCTGGCCGGATCCACCACGAGCTCAGGATCGGCACCTACATATCGCGCTTCCACGCTGTGTGCGAGCACCGCACCTGTCCGGTCGAGAATCGCGCCACGCGGAGCAGGAAGATCGATCGAGCTGAGTCGCTCCTGCAAACCGGCTGCCGCATAGGCGGGCGCGTCGGTCAACTGCAGCTGGACCAGCCGCGCTCCAATCACGACAAACAGCAATAGCGAGACAGCTGTGGCCAGGCGCAGGCGCCGCTTCGGGTGGCCGAGCTTAGGTGGCGTAACGGGCGGCTTCTCTATTAACCTGCGTGGCGCCGGACGCTCAGATTTGCGCCGAGTTGGCGCGCGGCGGTTACGTTCCCGGGGTACCACGACCCGGATCGGTTGTTCGCTACGGCTGATCGCGTCGGTGTCCCGGGTGGTTCGCCCCCGCGGCGTGAAAGCGCGCGCGTCCCCGATTCCGCTGCGCCGCCTGCGGTTGTCGTTCCCGGCCACCGTTCTCCTCTCTTAGTTGCCGCAAGTCCACAGGAGTTGCTGTTATCGCGTTGTGCTAAGCGACAACTCCTGTGGACTTGCGGCGAAGGCCAGCGAAATCACTGGCTCGCGTTGCTCGGTGGGCCCGTTGCCGGCCGGGGCACCCCGATCACCTGGCCGTCCGGCAGCGTGATGAACGCCGGCGGACCCGGGTCGGTCAGGCCGAGCTTGGCCGCCGCCGCGGCCAGGCTGCCCGGCGACTCCTGCTCGGCAATGTACTGCTCCAGCTGCTGCTGGCGCAGATCAAGCTCGGTCTGCGAAGCCCGCAGCGCGTCGAGCTTGAACGCATTCTGGTTGATCTTCGTGTTGAGCACCAGGATGCCCAGCACCCCGGCCACCACCACCAGCACCACCAGCACGATGAACGGCGTACGCGGCACGTTCACCGGCAGCGGCGGCGCCAGCCGAAGCTTCGGCCGGGCCGGCGTCTCGGTCGAGGTCTCGCGAACCTCGGTGTCGAGCGCCAGCGCTGCACTTCCATTGGTACGGTGCCGAAGCTCGCGAAGCTCGGCCTGTGACATCTGCGCTGCCGTGTCCACGCCCCGACCCCCCGGGCGCCCCCCGACCTGCTGTGGCAGCTTGCTGCGCGGCGAGGCCCGCAGCCCTGTCACCCTCATGTCTGCCCCCTCTACATCGTCGTCCCCTGAATGACTTCCGCTGCGCGTAGGCGAACCGACGCGGCTCTCGGATTGAGCGCGACCTCCGCTTCGCTTGCCTGCTCTGCCCCACCCCGGGTCAGGAGCCGCAGCGTTGGCCCGGTGCCCGGCAACTCGACCGGAAGACCGATCGGAGCGTTGCTGCGGGCGCGGGTCGCGAAGGCCTGCTTGGTGATCCGGTCCTCGAGCGAGTGGTAGGAGAGCACCACCACCCGCCCCCCGGGTTTGAGCGCGCCGATCGCGGACGGCAGCGCTCGCTCCCAGGTGGACAGTTCACCGTTGACCTCGATGCGCAAGGCCTGGAACGTCCTCTTTGCTGGATGTCCCCCGGTTCGCCGGGCCGGCGCCGGGATCGACTCCCGGACCAGCTCAGCGAGTAGCGCCGAGGATGTAATCGGCGCCTTGGTTCTTTCCCGCACGATCGCCCCCGCGATGCGTGACGCGAATTTTTCTTCTCCGTAGACCCGCAGGACGCGGGTCAGCTCGGCCGCGGTGTAGTCGTTGACGACCTGGGCCGCGGTGATCCCGGTCGTCTGATCCATGCGCATGTCCAGCGGTGCGTCCTGGGCATAGGCAAAACCGCGATCAGCCGCATCGAGCTGCAACGACGACACCCCGAGGTCGAAGAGCACGCTGTCGACATGATCAAAACCCAGTTTTGCGAGTACCTGAGGAAGCTCGTCATAAACGGCATGGACCAGATGGACCCGGTCCGCGAAGTCGGTGAGCCGCTGGCGCGAGTGCTCCAGCGCCTCGGTGTCGCGATCGAGTCCGATTAGGACGGTGCCCGGGTGCGCGCGCAGAACGGCTTCGGCGTGTCCACCGAGGCCCAGCGTCGCATCAACGTGCACCGCACCCGGGCGGTCGAGGGCCGGCGCGAGCAGGTCAAGACAGCGCTCGAGAAGCACCGGCACGTGCTTGCCACGTGGCTCCATCTTGACCTCCTCCCAAAGACCGTCATACCGCCAGATCCCCATCCGCTGCCCGCCTTATCAGCGACGCGCCTGGCATCGGGGAAGTGATTCCAGGAGCCGGAGCGGGTGGAGATCTCGCGGTACGTCAGTTACAAGACGCCCATCTATAGGCCGCCTGGCAGCACCCCCTCCTCGATGTCAGCGAAGTCCTGTTCGCTTGCCTCGAGATAGGTGGCCCACGCCTGCGTGTCCCAGATCTCTACCCTGGTGCTCGCGCCGATCACCACAAGGTCGCGGTCCAGCGCCGCGTACTCCCTCAGGTGCGCCGGGATGGTCACCCGGCCCTGCTTGTCCGGGATCTCATCGTGGGCGCCGGCGAAGAAGACCCGGCCATAGGCACGCGCTGCTTTATTGGTGACGGGAGCTTCTGCGAGCTGTCCCGCAATGCGCTGGAACTCGGACGTCGTGAAGACGTAGAGACAGCGATCCTGTCCTTTGGTGATCACGACACCTCCCGCCAACTCCTCCCGGAACCGGGCGGGCAGGATCAGCCGGCCTTTTTCGTCCAGCCGGGGATTATGGGTGCCAAGAAACATCGCCCCCCACCCCCTAAGTGCCGTCCCGATTCGCGGTCGAGACCAACACGTACTGTGTGCCGACGGACCCGCCAGCCCGCCAATGGGCCCCACTTTACTCCACTTCCCTCCACCGTCAATCCAAAATCCTGCTTAACAGCGCCGGAGCTCTCCACATTTCCCTGGTCAGGTGACGGGTTACGGCCCACCAAGGTCACCTTCCCGACAAGTCGGTGCGGGTTTGCCGGTCCGGTAACCTCTGCTGCGTGACTTCGTCGGAGGACAAGAAACTCCCCTTGCGGGCGACTCTCGCCGCGTCGGTTTCCCGCACCGCGGCGGCGCTGTCCCGCGCGGCCGGCCGTGGGGACGGCTCGGTGATCGGCGGCAAGCTCGGCATGATGATCGACCCGGATCTGTTGGCCCATCTGGCCGCGGGCCGCCGGATCGCCCTAATCTCCGGCACCAATGGCAAGACGACCACCACCCGCTTCACCGCGGCGGCCTTGAGCACCCTCGGCGAGGTGGCGACAAACTCCTTTGGCGCGAACATGCCTACCGGGCACACCTCAGCCTTGGCCCGCGCTGGCAGCACCCCCTTCGCGGTGCTCGAGGTGGACGAGCACTGGATGCCTAAAGTCATCGAAGCCACCGGCCCGGAAGTGGTTGCGCTGCTGAACCTGTCGCGCGATCAGCTCGACCGCGCCAAAGAGGTCGCCATGATGGCGCAGCTCTGGCGGGACACGTTCGAGAAGCACCCCGAGATCCATCTGGTGGCCAATGCCGACGACCCGATGGTGGTCTATGCGGCGGGCAAGACGAGCAATGTCACCTGGTTCGCGGCCGGCCAACGCTGGCGCGAGGACGCCCATGTCTGCCCCGCATGCGGCTCACACATCGCTCGCGAAGGCGATGAGTGGCAATGCTCCAACGGTGACCTGAGCCGCCCCGATCCACAATGGACGATCGACGCCAACGCGGTGCTCGACCCGACCGGCAAGCGGCACGAGCTGAAGCTGCAACTGCCCGGCAGGGTGAACGTGGGCAACGCCGCGACCGCGCTCGCGGTGGCCCATCACCTTGGCGTCGACCCTGCGGTTGGCGCGCCCAAGCTCGCCGAGGTGGCTAGCGTCGCCGGCCGGTACGCCCAGGTGGAGCGAAAGGGACGGCAGGTCCGGCTGCTTTTGGCGAAGAACCCGGCGAGTTGGCTCGAGGCCTTCGACATGGCCGAGGACGCGCCCACCCTGTTGGCTATCAACGCTCGCGACCCTGACGGTTATGACACCAGCTGGCTTTTCGACGTGGACTTCGCCCCGCTGCGCGGGCGCCAGGTGCTCATCACCGGCGAGCGTGCTTTCGATCTGGCGGTAAGGCTTCAGGTCAATCAGGTGGAGTTCAGCCACGTCCCGTCTTTCGCCAAGGCCGTTGAGACCGTTCCACCCGGGCGGTTGGAAGTGATCGCCAACTACAGCGCTTTCCAGGACATCAGAGCGGAGCTTGATCGTGTCGTCTAGCGCTCTCCAAATCGTCTGGGTCTACCCCGATCTGCTTTCCACGTATGGCGATCGGGGCAACATGCTGATCCTCGAGCACCGAGCGAAGGCTCGCGGGATCCCGGCGCAGACCCACGAGGTACACATCAATCAGGCTCTTCCCGAGGGCGACATCTATCTCATGGGTGGCGGCGAGGACGGGCCTCAAGCGCTTGCCGCGCAACGACTTCTCGCAGACCGTGGGCTGCACCGCGCGGTGGATCGCCGAGCCGTGGTCTTCGCCGTGTGCGCCGGTTATCAGTTGCTCGGCAGCAGCTTCTTTGCCAAGGGCGCCAAGTATGCCGGGCTTGATCTGATCGACATCTCCTCCGACCGGGGGCCGACTCGAGCCGTCGGCGAGCTTGGCGGCGACATCGACCCCGCGCTCGGCCTGCCTACGCTGACCGGCTTCGAGAACCACGGTGGCAGAACGCATCTCGGCCCTGGCGTCAAACCGCTCGCGACCGTGAAGGTCGGCATCGGCAACGATGGCAAGACCGAGGGAGCTTGGGCCGGTACGGTTCTCGGCACCTACTCGCACGGCCCCGCGCTTTCGCGTAACCCGGCGCTCGCGGATCTGTTGCTGCGCTGGGCGACCGGCGAGGAGAAGCTGGCCGAAATCGAAGACAGCTGGCCGTCACGTCTGCGCGCTGAGCGCCTGAGCGCGACCGGCCTGGCTTGAAACGACTCGTACTGCTCGCACTTGCCGTAGCGGCAATGGCGCTGGCGGCCTGGCAGCTTCCGGTGCAGGAGTGGGCAAGCCAGGTTAGCCCGGCGCTGGCCGTCCTATTAGGAGTGTTGCTGCTCTGCGCGCTGGTTCCCCGTACCCCCATATCGTTGGTATTCGGAGCCTTGTTCGGGGTCTTCTCTGGTGCGGCCTTGGCACTAGTCGCTGCATTGCTTGCGGCCGTGGTCACCTATCTCGCCGGGCGTTGGGCGGGTCGTGAGGTGCTCCTCAAGCGGGCCGGTCCACGAATACACAAGCTTGACAATTGGTTGGCACAGCGCGGATTGGTCGCGGTCGTCGTGGTCCGGCTTCTTCCCATCGCGCCCTTCGGGCTGGTCGGCTACGCCTACGGCGCGTCGTCCGTCCGCTTTGGACATTATCTGGCGGGTACCGCCATAGGCGCGACCCCATCCGCGATAAGTTACGCAACCATTGGTGCCGCAGCAGTGTCGCCGTCATCGATGAGCTGGCTGACGTTTCTCCCTGCGGCCCTTGGCATTGCGATCAGCACCGCCGCCGCCCTCCACTGGCGCCGCCTCGCCCGCCGCAACCCAACAGGAGTTGCTGTTTAGTCGGACCACAAAGCGAAAGGCCTGGTGACTGATGTCTACCAGGCCTGAAATCGCGAGACCCGGCTCACCCGTCATCCGGCGGGCTGCCGGGTTCACTTCCAGTGGCTAGTGCCGCTGGCGTGTAGAGCTTAACACGCCAGCGACCCAGAGCCAATGAACTAGGCGACGACGGAGACCAGGCGGCCGGGGATGACGATGACCTTCTTGGGGTCGGTGACGCCGACCTCGGCCAGGGCCGCCGCCCGGACCGTGCTCTCGTCGGCATCGACGGCAACCTCGATCCGCCCCCGCACCTTTCCGTTCACCTGCACCGGATAGGTGACCGTCTCCTCGACCAGCAATGACGCGTCGGCGACCGGGAAGTCCACATAGGTCACCGTTTCGTCGTGGCCCAGCTTCTGCCACAACTCCTCGGCGATGTGCGGCGCGAACGGGGAAACCATCACCACCAACGGCTCGGCCACCTCACGCGGCGTGGCCGGCAGCTTGGTCAGGGTGTTGGTCAGCTCGATCAGCTTCGCGATGGCGGTGTTGAAACGCAGTGCAGCCATGTCTTCGCGCACGCCGGCGATCGCTTTGTGCAGCGCCCGCTTGGTTTCCAGGTCGGCCGGGGTGTCGACGACCGTCGTCTTGCCGGTGTTCTCGTCGACGATCGCCCGCCATACCCGCTGCAGGAACCGTTGCGCGCCAACGACTGCCCGCGTCTCCCAAGGCCGTGAAACCTCCAGCGGCCCCATCGACATCTCGTAGACGCGGAAGGTGTCGGCACCGTAGCGCTCGCACATCTCGTCGGGTGTGACGACGTTCTTCAGCGACTTGCCCATCTTGCCGTACTCGCGATTGACCTTCTGTCCATTCCAGACATAGATCCCAGGCTGCTCCTCGGTCACCTCTTCGGCCGGGACGTAGGCGCCCCGATCGTCGGTGTAGGCGTAGGCCTGGATGTACCCCTGGTTGAACAGGCGATAGTAAGGCTCGAAGGACGAGACATGACCCAGGTCGTATAGGACTTTGTGCCAGAAGCGCGCATACAGCAGGTGCAGCACCGCATGTTCGACTCCGCCGACGTACAGGTCCACGCCCCCGGGCTCCTGCCCCGGCTGCGGCCCGACCCAGTAGGCCTCGTTCGCCGGGTCCACAAAGGACTCGTGGTTGGTCGGATCCAGATAACGCAGCTGATACCAGCAGGAGCCGGCCCACTGCGGCATCACGTTGGTCTCACGGCGGTACCTCTTGGGCCCGTCGCCCAGATCCAATTCGACCTCGACCCACTCTTTCGCCCGCGACAGCGGGGTCTCCGGCTCGGAGTTCGCGTCGTTGACGTCGAAGGTCTTGGGCGAGAAGTCGGCCACCTCGGGCAGCGCGACCGGCAGCATCTCGTCGGGCACCGCGATAGCGCGACCCTCTTCGTCGTAGACGATCGGGAAAGGCTCACCCCAGTAGCGCTGACGGCTGAACAGCCAGTCGCGCAGCCGGTAGGTGACAGCACCCTCGCCGTAGCCGCTGTCCTCCAGCCAATCGATCGCCTTGGCTTTGGCGTCGGCCACTCCCAGCCCGTCCAGCATGCCGGAATTGATAGCCGGGCCCTCGCCCGTAAACGCCTTTGCTTCCCAACCCGGGGGCGGCTCAACAGTCCGCACTATGGGCAGCTCGAAGACCTCGGCGAACTCCCAGTCCCGCTCGTCCTGCCCTGGGACCGCCATGATCGCGCCAGTACCATATCCGGCCAGCACATAGTCCGCGATGAAGATCGGGACCGGCTGGTCGGAGGCCGGGTTGATGGCATAGGCACCGGTGAACACACCGGTCTTGGCCTTCGCGTCCGCCTGACGCTCCACTTCGGACTTGGCCGCGGCAAAGGCGCGATAGGCGGCGACTGCCTCAGGCGGAGTGGCATGCCCACCGGTCCACGCCTCGTGCGTCTCCAGCGGCCACACACCAGGCATCAGCTTGTCCACCAGCTCGTGCTCGGGAGCCAGCACCATGTAGGTGGCGCCATAGATCGTGTCGGGCCGGGTCGTAAAGACGCGGATCTTCTCGCCGTCGGCGGGAAAGTCTATGTACGCCCCGGTGGAGCGGCCGATCCAGTTGCGCTGCATCAGCTTGATGGGCTCGGGCCAGTCCAGCTTGTCCAGGTCGTCCAGCAGGCGGTCGCTGTAGGCGGTGATCCGCATCATCCACTGCCGCAGGCTCCGCTTGAAAACGGGGAAGTTGCCCCGCTCGCTACGGCCATCGGCGGTGACCTCCTCGTTGGCCAGCACCGTGCCCAGCCCCGGACACCAGTTCACCGGCGCCTCGGAGACGTAGGCCAGCCGGTGCTCGTCCACGATGCGATTGCGCTCCACGGCGGGCAGGTGGGACAGCTGGGCTTCCAGCTCAGAGATAGGCCTTGCGCGATTTTTCGAAGGGTCATACCACGAGTTGAAGATCTGCAGGAAGATCCACTGGGTCCAGCGGTAGTAATCGACATCGGTAGTGGCCACCGAACGCCGGTCATCGTGACCCAGGCCCAGCATTCGCAGCTGCGCCCGGTACCGAACAATATTGTCTTCTGTCGTTGTTCTCGGGTGTGTTCCGGTCTGGACCGCGTATTGCTCGGCCGGCAACCCAAAAGCATCGAAACCCATCGTATGCAGAACGTTGTGCCCCGCCATACGCTGGAAGCGCGCGAAAACATCGGTCCCGATGAAGCCCAGGGGGTGGCCCACGTGCAGACCGGCACCCGACGGGTAGGGGAACATGTCCAGCACAAACTGCTTGGGCGCCCCGAAGCGCGGATGCTTCGGATCAGCCAGGTCACCCACCGGATTCGGGGCGTGGAATGTGCCATGTTCACGCCAATAGTCCTGCCAACGCGCCTCAATGCGGTTCGCGAATTCGGCGGTGTAGCGGAATGGCGGGCTGTCGGGCTGCTCCGTCATGATGATCAATCCTTTGCAAATGTGGAAGGCATAAGCTGTGATTCTGCTTTTGTGCTCCGCTCCGCGGACACAAAAAAACCCCTAATGCTGGGCGCAGAAGGGGTTGCCGTGCTCACGCTGAATAGCGCGTCAGCACGGCTCAATAAGGAGCAGGGTGCCCTGAGCCATGTGCGCATGATACCCCTGCAACCGGGAGGGGTCCTAACGCGTTCCAAGAAGGCGCGAGCATTGCCGGAACTGGACGCGCTGGGGAAGACTCCAAGCATCAACTGCAACCTCGACGCAGGTGTAGAGCGTTCTGACGCCGTACGCACGACAAGAATCTAGGGAGGCGGGCGTGACGACCACGCAACGCGGTGCAAGCGAGCTCAGCGAGCCGATGTCGGCCGATGAGTTCCGCTCCACAACCAACGCCATCGTGGCCAACATCGAGCAGGTCATCGAGGGGAAGACCGCCACCGTCCGGCTGGCCCTCGCGGTCCTGCTCGCCGAGGGACATCTGCTTATCGAGGATGTGCCCGGTGTCGGCAAGACGAAGCTGGCCAAGGCGCTCGCCCGCTCCATCGACTGTTCGGTGCGCCGGATCCAGTTCACCCCCGACCTGCTGCCCAGCGATGTCACCGGGGTCAGCGTCTACAACCAGGAGACGCGCGAATTCGAGTTCAAGCCCGGTGCCGTCTTCGCCAACCTGGTGGTCGGCGACGAGATCAACCGGGCTTCGCCGAAGACCCAGTCGGCACTGCTGGAGTGTATGGAAGAACACCAGGTCACCGTCGACGGCGAGACCTATGTACTGCAGACCCCATTCATGGTGGTCGCTACCCAGAACCCGATCGAGATGGAGGGCACCTACCCGCTGCCCGAGGCCCAGCGCGACCGGTTCACAGCTCGCATTGCCATGGGGTACCCCGATGAGGGCGCCGAGCTAGCGATGCTCGACGGTCACCAGTCCCATGACCCGCTCGAGGATCTCGTGGCAGTCACCGATGCTGCGACCGTCCGCCGGTGCATCGCCACCGTACGCAACGTCCACGTCGCCCCCGCGGTCAAGCAATACGCGGTCGACCTGGTCACCGCGACCCGCGAAGCCCCCGAGCTGCGCCTGGGCGCCTCGCCCCGATCCACCCTGCACCTGATCCGCACCGCGAAGGCGGTCGCCGCGCTCGACGGCCGCGACTATGTGGTCCCCGATGACCTGCAGACCCTCGCCGTTCCGGTGATGGCACACCGGATCATCCCCACCGCCGACGCCCAGCTGGCCCGCCGCACCACCGACGCAATCCTTGCCGAGCTGGTCAACCGGCTGCCCGTGCCGCATGACCGGCGCTCGCCGTATGACACTCGCCCACCAGCTCCGCCAAACCCCTTCTACGGACGGCAGTAGTAGCCCATGCGTGAGGCATTACGTGGACTGACGACCCGAGGGCGAAGCTTCCTCGCCGCCGGGATCGCGGCCACCATTTCCGCGCTGGTGCTGGGTGAGAAAGATCTGTTGCGGGTCGCCATCCTGCTCTTCGCGCTCCCCCTATTGGCAGCCTTCTATGTCGGCCGCTCCCGGTACCGCCTCGCGTGCACCCGCAGTCTGGACCCCTACCGGGTACAGGCCGGTGGCAACGCACGTGTGCTGCTCCGGTTGCAGAACATGTCCCGCCTCCCCACCGGCACACTCCTGCTCGAGGACAAGCTGCCCTACGCGCTGGGCAGCCGCCCCCGGCTGGTGCTGGACCGGCTCGGGTCGCAGCAGGCCAGCTCGGTGGCTTATACGGTCCGGGCCGAGTTGCGGGGCCGCTACGAGGTGGGTCCGCTGACCTTGCGGATGACCGATCCTTTCGGCCTGTGCGAGATGACCCGCTCGTTCCCCAGTTCCGACAAGCTCACGGTGATCCCTCAGGTGACACCGCTGCAGCTGGTCCGCCTGGCCGGGGAGTATGCCGGGACGGGTGACAGCCGAGCCCGATCCGTGGCAGTGCACGGTGAGGATGATGCGGCGACGCGGGAGTACAGGCGGGGCGATGACCTGCGCCGGGTGCACTGGCGCTCCACTGCACGGGTCGGCGAGCTCATGGTGCGCCGCGAGGAGCAGCCGTGGGAGAGCCGGGCGACGGTGCTGCTGGACACGCGCGCCTACGGCCACCGTGGCGAAGGCCCGACCGGCAGTTTCGAGTGGGCCGTAGCCGCATCAGCGAGCATTGCCGTCCATTTGCGGCAGGCTGGGTACAGGTTGCGCCTGGTCACCGAGGCCGGAGCCGACCTCGACGCGAATGAGGCGACCGGCGACGGTCTGCTGCTGGATCACCTGGCCGAGGTGAAGACGTCGAACCGCGGCGATGTGTCCACTTTGATCGATCAGGTGCGACGCCGCGCCGACGGCGGTCTGATCATCGCCGTCCTCGGTCTGATGACCAAGACCGAAACCCGTCAGCTGGCCGCATTGCGCTCCGGCGGGACGACCTGCGTCGCCTTCCTGATGGATTCGGCCAGCTGGCTCAACCTGCCCGCAAACGCCAGAGCCGACGCGGAACGCGAGCACGCCGACGCCGCGTTGGGTTTGCTCCAAAGTGGATGGCGGGTGGTCGGGGTCAAACACGGCGATCAGCTTCCCTCCCTGTGGCCGCAGGCCGCCCGCGGTCAGCAGGGCTTCGCCTTGCGAGCCGCGATGGCCGAGACCGTCACCATTGGAGGTGGCCGATGACCTCCCGGCGTCATCTGACCCTCGTCGCGGCTGCGGCAACGCTATTCGCCGCGGCCCCGATAGTGACCATTTTCGACAGTCTGAGCTGGCTCTTCCGCGCGATCGTCATCGTTGCCCTGATCTCCGGTGCGGCCTGGGGAGCCAGGTCGATGCGCAGCCGGTTGTGGGCGCAGGTGCTGGCGATGCTTGGTGCCCTGATCATCGCGCTGACCATGTTCTTCAGCGAGGGCACGGCCCTTGTCGGGATCATTCCCACCCCGGCCACCTTTGCCAAGTTCGCGGAGCTGTTCGCCCTTTCCGGGCAGGAGGTCCGCACCGCATACGTCCCCGCCCCTGATCTGCGTGGGCTGCTGTTCATCACCGCGCTGGGCATCGGCCTGGTCGCAATCTTCGTCGACACCTTCGCGGTCGGCCTGCGCAGGCCGGCACTCGCCGGGTTGCCAATGCTGGCGATCTATTCGGTGCCGGTCGCGGTCTATGTCGAGTCGGTCTCGCCGATCCCGTTCATGATCGGCGCGGTCGGCTTCCTATGGCTGCTGGTCACCGACAACGTGGACAAGGTCCGGCGGTTCGGCCGCAGGTTCACCGGCGAAGGCAGAGGCGTAGACCTTTGGGAGCCGTCCCCGCTGGCCGCGGCCGGGCGCCGACTGGCCGTCTTCGGCGTGGCGGTGGCCGTGATCCTGCCGGTCGTGGTGCCAGGCATGACAGCCGGGTTCTTCTCCCAGTTCGGCACCACCGGTCAGGGCCCGGGCAACGGTCGCTTTGGCTCCGGCGGCTCAAGCGTCAACCTCTTCGCCCACCTCTATGGCGAGCTGAACCAGACCCAGGTCAGGGAGCTGGTCCGGGTCACCACGAACGATCCTTCCCCGTTCTACCTGCGCTTCGGCGTGGCCGACGAGATCCAGCTGGACGGCTTCAAGAACCGGGCGCCCAACGGCCGTCCGGTCGGCAACGAACTTCCCCGCCCCATCGGCCTGACCGCGCCGGGTGTCACCACCCAGCAGTTCACCGCCAAGGTCGAGGTCTTCAAAGTCTTCGATATGCCGATGGTGCCGGTCTATTCGGCGCCGATCTCCACCAAGGGTCTGGACACGTCGTGGAGCTATGACGTCGACCAGCAGGTCGTCTTCTCGCAACGGTCGAGTTCGGCCGGGCGCAAGTACGACTTCGACTACATCCGCCCGGAGTTCACGCCGGAGGCGTTGCGCACCGCGAAGCCGCTGCCGATCAGCAATTCGATCCAGCGCAACTTCGGCCGGGTACCAGTCGAGTTGCCGGCCGTGCGCAAACAGGTGGACGAGCTCATCGGGGGCAAGTCCACTGTGTACGACCAGGTTCGCGCGCTCTACGACTTCTTCTCGCAGAAGAACAATTTCGTCTACGACCTGACGGTCCCCGAGGGCACCTCCGGCCAGAAGATCACTGACTTCCTCGAGGTCCGTCGCGGGTTCTGCCAGCAATACGCGGCTGCGCTCGCGTGGATGGTGCGAGCGGCGGGCATCCCGGCGCGGGTCGCCTTCGGGTTCACCAAGGGCAGCAACTACACCAGCGGCACCTACACGCTCACCAACCGGAACCTGCACGCATGGACCGAGGTGTACTTCGACGGCTTCGGATGGGTGCCATTCGACGCCACCCCGAGTGCCTCTGTTGCGGGTGCGGTGAACTCCGCGTGGGCGCCAAACGTTGACGCACCACCGGAAAGCACTCCCACGGGCGGTCCGATCAGTCCTGGGCCGACGGTCAACCCCGAGGACGAGCGCCCTGGCCGCACCAACGATCCGTTCTGTCCCGAGTGTGAGGTGCCTGGATCGTCCACCACGACGCCGACCCCGCCTTGGGTCTGGTGGTCAGGTGGGGCAGTGCTATTGCTCATCCTGCTGTTCACGCTTCCCGCATTGCGGCGTCAGTCCCTGCGGAGGCTGCGGCGGCGGGTGTCGGCATTGCCAGTGGCTTCTGCGCCCCAGGACGGCTCGCCAGAGTTGGCTATGACAGTGGTGGCCGATGACGGTGGCGAAGGCGCTCGGTTGCAAGCTCATGCGGCCTGGGATGAGCTGATCGACACGATGATCGACTATCGGATCGTCATCGATCCGGCGGAAACCCCGCGCTCCACGGCTGAGCGACTCGTGCACCAGGAAGGCTTGCCGACTCCGGTTGCCGAGCAGACGCGTCGCTTGAGCCATGCGGAGGAGCGGGCGCGGTACTCGAAGCAGCCTTTGAGCTCAACCGGCTTGATGGCCGCGGTGGCCGAGGTGCGGCGAACCCTTGCCTCGCAAGCAGGGCGATGGGTTCGCATCTCAGCGGTGCTGATGCCACCGTCGGTGGTGCAGCGGTGGCGCAACCGGGCCACCCAGCTGTCCGCGCGGTTCTCGCAGAAGACGCTCGACTTCAGCCTGGCCATGCGCCGTTTCACCAGACCGCTGCGGCTGCGCCGACTCACCAGATAGGCCCGACGCACAACAAAGGCCGCTGCCTTCCATCGGGAAGGCAGCGGCCTTTGGCGTTCAGTAGTAGTCGCCGCGGTCCCGCCAGCGGGCCTCTAGGCGATCGATGATGCCAAGGCCCCGCCGGGTGCGCCGGGTCGCTGTGCCACCGACGGAACGCAACTGACCCTTGGCGGCTGCCGCACCGGCGCGCCGATGCGAGAGCATCGCATAAGCTGCGGCGCCCAGCATCACGACGAAGCCGGCGACGCCCAACAGCGTGTTCTTCGCGACGGTCCCGTAGATCACCAGACCGAGCCCGGCTGCGATCACCACTGCGGCCAGGATCCACCGGCGGCGGGCATGGAACTTCGGATCGCTCTGGCGCACCGCCGACGCGAACTTAGGGTCCTCTGACAGCGAACGTTCGATCTGCTCGAACAGCCGCTGCTCGTGCTCGGATAGCGGCACGGCACCCCTCCCCGGCAGACTGACACTTCCAAGACGGATACATGTAGCAGTCGGACAACTGCTACGTGTCAGTCTACGAGGGGGCACGCCAGTTCGAAAGCTGGACGACACGACCTAGCTGCGACGAATCCTGACAAGACTCGCCGGACTAACCGCGTCTTTGCCGAACCGTGCGGCCACCGCATCGGCCGCCACCTCGGCATCTCGCCAGTTTTGGACCGGCTCGTCCAGGGTCAATTGCCTGCTCGATCCAGCCGAGGTGGCCAGACCTTCGAGCCGCACCCCAGCCAGCCGGATCAGCTGCCCGCCCTGAGCGGCCTCGAAAAGCTCCCACGAGATCCCGAAGATCTCGTGGGCGACGTCGGTCGGGTCGGGCAGTGTCCGCGATCTGGAGATGGTTTTGAAGTCGGCGAAACGCAGCTTCACCGCGACCGTGCGACCTGCCAGCCCGCCCGCTCGTGCTCGCACGGCGACCTGCTGCGAGAGACTCAATAGAGTGCGGCGCAACACATCCCGGTCGCTTTGGTCCACATCGAACGTTGTCTCCGAGGAGATCGACTTCTCCACCCGCTCGGTGCTGACCCGCCGCGAGTCGCGTGCCCAGGAGAGCTCGTGCAGGTGAGTCGCGAGGGCGGGACCTAACGCGCTGCGCAGCATGCCCATGGGCGCGTTGGCCACATCGGCCACGGTTGTCAGGCCCAGCCTGCGCAAGGTCTCCTCAGTGCGCTCGCCGACTCCCCAAAGCGCCGAGACCGGCAGGGGATGCAAAAACTCGAGCGTCTTATCCGCCGGGATGACGATCATGCCGTCGGGCTTGGCCCGGGTCGAGCCGAGCTTGGCCAGAAACTTATTCGGAGCGACCCCGATCGAGCAGGTGAGCTGTAGATCCTCGGCCATCCGGCGGCGGATCTCAGCGCCGATCTTCGCAGGGCTGCCGAAAAGGCGCAGCCCGCCCGAAACATCCAGGAACGCCTCATCCACCGAGAGGGGCTCGACCAGCGGGGTGATGTCCCGGAAGACCGACATCACGTCTCGCGATGCTCTCGCATACTCACGCATGTCCACCGGCAGGAAGATCGCGTGTGGACACTTCGCCCTGGCCTGCATCCCGGGCATGGCACTGCGGATGCCGAAGACCCGTGCCTCATAGCTGGCTGAGGAGACCACACCTCGAGGGCCGGCTCCGCCGACCACGACCGGTTTCCCCCGCAGCTCAGGCCGCCGCCGGACCTCCACGGACGCATAGAAGGCGTCCATGTCCACATGCAGGATGTGGCAGCCAGTATCGGCTCTGCCGATGTCAGATGCGCTGCCTTCCATGGCCGCTAAGTTAGTCGCCCCGTATGACAACCAGGGGGATGTCCATCTCGGCCTCGGTCAGGGCCCCGTGCATCGCGACCAGCTTGAAGATCGACTCGCGCTCGCGGACGGAGCCGAGCACGGCCCAGTCGTCCTGGCAGACCACGACGACATCACCTAGACGCGCCGCAAATGCCGGGTTCACCGGCCCGTACCAGCCGGTGGCGATCGCTTCCTCGCGGGAGCCGATCCAAGCCGCGTGCCCAGCGAGGTCACGCCAAGCGGCAAGCACATCTTCGGTCGCACCCGGCTCGGCGTGCAGGTAGCGCACCCGGGGCTCACCTGCGAAGTGGCGCACGCCGAAGCCCAGTCGCGGGTCGGCGTCGATGTCGATGCGGCGATCGGCTGGGACGTTGAACTGCCCGTGATCGGCGGTCACCACCAGGGCGGCGTCCGGCCCGAGCGCCCCGATCAGACGGGCTACGAGTTTGTCCACATCGGACGCCGCCTCACGCCACTGCGCCGAGTCGACCCCGAAGGCGTGGCCTGCCTTGTCCAGCGAGGGGTGGTAGCCGTAGACCAGCGAGGGAGCGCCCGACTCCGCCAGCGCGGCCAGCATGCCTTCCGCGAGCTCCTCTAGGTCGCTCGCCGGGCGGTAGACCGCGCCTCGGGTGGTGACCTCGGTCAGACCACTGCCGACGTACTCCGGCCGGTTGACGACGGTGACGGCGATGCCGTGCTGGGCCGCGGCGACATAGAGCGGCGGAATCGGCTGCCACTCATGTGGCACGGGATCGTCTGTCCACATTGTGTGGTTGAGGATTCTGTCGGTACCAGGAACGACCGTCGTAAAAGCGAGCACGCCATGTGCCCCTGGTGCCACTCCGGTGGCGAGACTGACCAGGCTCGTCGGCGTGGTCGACGGAAATCCGCAGGTGATCTGCCTCGCGGGCAAAGTAGCCAGGCCGGGCGCGACCGGGGCCAGGGTGGGCAGGTTGTGCCAGCCCATCCCATCCACGACGAGGACTACAACGCGGCGCACCCCCTCGAGCTGACCGGCCAAGCCGAGCGGGTCCGCCAGCCCGGGAAGTCCAAGCGCGGTAAGGCAACCGGGAAGGAGGTCGGCGAGTGTCCCCTTTGGATAGTCCGGTGTTCTCATTTCCGGGCCAGCAGGTGCAGCTGAGTGGCAAAGTCCCGGTATGGCGGCAGGGCCGAGCTCGCCAACTCGAAGGCGGCCAGCCCTTCGGGGTCGGCATCGGCGACCACGCCTGGGACGAGGTCGGCGACCACGCGTACGCCGTGGACCTCTTCGACGGTCAACCCGGCCGCCGAGAGCAGGTCGGTCACCGAGGAGACGTCGAAGCGGCGCAGCAGCGCGTCACGCCCGGCCACCCGGGCATCCTGCGCCGTGATGAGGTCGGTCGCGACCCGGAACTGACCGGCGATGGCGCGAGACAGCACGGCAGCCGCCCTGTTGGCCACGAGGACGCTCGCCGCCCCGCCCGGCCTTAGCACCCGGGCGAGGGCGGAAGAGACGCCTGGCGGGTCATCTACGACCTCTAGCACCGCATGGCACAGCACCAGGTCGGCTTCGTTCTCCGGAACGAGCTCGGCGAGCGAGTCGGCGTCGCCCTGCAGCCCGCGGACCCGGTCGGCCACCCCGGCGTCGGCGGCGCGGCGCAGTAGAGCCGCCAGCGCATCCGGGCTCGGATCGACCACCGTCACCGTGTGCCCGGCCTCGGCCAGGGGCACGGCAAATCCACCTGTGCCGCCACCGACATCGACGATGCTGAGGACACGACCACTCTGTGCCGCCAGCTCGGCCCGCAGGACGGCCCAGATCACCGCCGTGCGAGGCCCAGCCGAACGGGACTGCACACCAACACGCTCCACGCGGCGAGACTACCGCCGTGCG
Organism: Micromonosporaceae bacterium; assembly: GCA_003543035.1. GTDB lineage: Bacteria > Actinomycetota > Actinomycetes > Mycobacteriales > Micromonosporaceae > Rhizocola. The sequence continues at coordinate 27,759 of DPJL01000419.1, forward strand.
GCTATCCGCCGCGTTTCGCCGTGCCTTTCTGGATGACCAACGCTCCCTGATACCGAGCGGTCAGCTGGGCCACTTCGGCGTCGGAGAGCTCGATGGTCAGCCGGATCGCGCATGCCAGCGGATCGATTGTGGTGGCGAAGGCGATCTTGTCCGCGCCCGGGACGAAGTCTCGGCGGGCCAACTCGAGCTGGATCCGCTGCAGATCGGCAAAGGTTCGCGAACAGCTCTGCACCCGGAAAGCCTTACCCTTGGCGAGCTGGCTCAGCTGAGGCATCTCCCGCTGGAGATCGGCCTGCTGATGCACCCCGATCACAATCACTCCATTGGCATCCAGTCCAATGCCGACAAACGTTTCCCGATGGGCCGCAACGTATTCGTCGAGCGTGTCACCGGGCGGACCGGCGATCAGGACGGTCACCACCTGACCGTGCGCGAGCATGGTGCCAGCCGGCGGATCGGTCCCGATGACTGATCCGGCGCCGGAAACCACACCCGGCTCGAATCGCAGGATCGGGATCAGACCCGCTTGGGCCAGCAGCTTGTCGACTTCGCCCACGGGCATCGCGGCGATCTGCGGCACCGCAGTCTTCACCTCGGCGACGGTGCTGGGCTGCACCTTCGGATCCGCGGTCAGCTCCATCGGGCGCTGGCCACACGCGGCCAGGGCGAGGAGCGCGACCGCGGCGCTCATGTATCCAAATGCCTTACCCATCATGCCGCCTCCGACGGAGCACACTACTCACAGGTTTCCGGATCTCACCACGTGAGCACAGAAACGTTTAGATAACTCTCGATAACCGCGATGTGCTCGCCGTAGGCGATGGTGCCGTTGCCGGCCGCACCGATCAGCATGCCCATGGCCAGCGCTCCGTTGCTGCCGTAGCGGGTATAGATCGGCGCACCCGAGTCGCCGCCCCGCACGATCACCTGATTGTTGCGGATCCCCTCGATCAGGCCACCGGTACACCCGTTCGCGTCGCAGAAGTACCCATTGACGGAGGTCACCTGAACGCTGCAAAGCGCCTTCGTCACCATGCCGGACAGGCAAACCAGATCGCCGACCTGCGCCGGGTCGCGCCCGACCACGTCCCGCTTCACCGGGCAGCAGCTGTCGGTGTGGATCACGTTGTCGTAGGTCTCCGTGCCAGAGCGGATGCCGATGATGTCGTAGGCCGGGTAGTTGACCCTGCCGAAGGTGTACCCGTAATACTGCGGCCCGGAATAGATATATGCACCATCGTAGAAACAGTGCCCGGCGGTCATCGCGCCGCGCTGGCCATCCGCGTTGCGGCGCACAGTGAACCCGCTCGTGCAGGTGTTGCTGTACATGGATCCCGAATTCTGGCGGATGCCCGCGCCACCGAAATGCGGCTCACCGTCGTCGAGGCGCCCGGCCCGGCCGGTTTCGGCCACGGTCACCAATCCCTTGTCCCCCAACGCCTTCTGCAGCGCCTTGGCCGCCTCCGGATAGCGCGAGTCGAAGGAGACGTGGTACTTGGAGTCGGCCGCATGCAGCGAGAAGCCGAAGCTCGCCTTGGTCGCCTCGGGGTGCCAGGAACGGGAGACCAGCACCTCCTCCGCGGCAATCAACTCCCCCGCGGTGTGGCACCCGGTGATCACCTTCGCGGAGGACAGCTGTCGTGCGGCCGGGAACCCAGGCGTCGCAACGACTGTCACTGTGCCCGATCCATGATCGACGACTGTCCCGATGAGACCGCGGCGCAGCTGTTCGGCGATGCGCTCCTTGGGCTTGCCTGTCCCGAACACCGCCGCGACCTCTTCATTCACGGCACGATGGTGCTCCGCGACCGAAGAGTCGGTCAGTTGGCTCTGGGACGGCTCGGCGACAGTGCATGCCGCTTGTGGCGCGCGCACTGCCGTTGCCGGCGTGGCCAGCGTTGCGGCCAGCAGAACGGCAAGCCCCGACGCGGTCAGGGTTCTCGTCATCATGAAAGTTCCTCCAGTTACGTCTGATCCGTCGCAGACGCTATCCGGCCGGATGCATTCACACAAGACGATGGCGGCGCCGTCCATAAAGGACGGCGCCACTAGCTCAGTTACACGCGGCTCCGTTCAGTTTGAAGCCCGAGGCCGGGCCGTTGCTCCCGCCATAGCTGGCCTGGAAGCCGAAGCTCGCCGTGCCGTTCGAGGCGATCGGACCGTTCCACCCCGCGTCGCGAGCGGTGACCTGACTGCCGGCCTGGGTGACCTGAGCGTTCCACGCGTTGGTGACCTGTTGACTGCCCGGGAAGCCGAAGGTCAAGGTCCATGAACTGATCGCGGGGCCGCGGTTGGTGATGGTCACTGTGGCGGTGAACCCGTTCTGCCACTGGCTGTCCACGCGGTAGGCCACTACGCAGCCGCCCACCGGATTCGAGGGAGACACCGACGGCGAGACCGAGGGCGATGCCGAAGGTGAGATCGATGGTGAGGAAGTTGGGCCGACTCCGTTGAGGGCCAGCTGGTAGGCGAGATCGGGCACGAAGGTGCCCGCACCCGCGGCGCAGCCGTCCGCCTCGCCAGGCGGCTTCGCCCAGACGACAGCGTCCACTGTGGACTCCCCAGTGTTCGTGGTCGGAGCCACGCCCGTGCCGCGGCCCGCCGGATCGCACCACTCGCTGCCGGCCGGGCCGCGGCCGTTGCGACTCACGTCAATTACCTGGTGCAAAGCGGAGTTGCCGATCGCGTTGAGCACATTGCGGCCGAAATTGATCTCATCAGCGGTCCAGCGGAAGTTGGACAGGTTGGAGTAGAACCCGGCCGAGTTGCCCACTCCGGCTGCCACCAGCCGGGAAGCCGTGTCCGTGGCGCTGTTCCAGGCTGAATGGCCGGCGTCCAGGTACACCCTGGCATTGGGATTGACGCTCTTGATGGCATTGACCGCGAAACTCAGCGATGAGTTGCGCGTGGCCTTCTCCGACGCCGACAGACAGGTTTGCAAAGCGAGCGAGTCGGGCTCGAGCAGGATCACCGCAGTACGGTTACCCAACCCGTTCGCGAAACTCTGCGCCCACGTGTTGTAGGCCGAGTAGGTCGGTGCGCCCCCGGCGGAAGCCCCGCCACAGTCACGGTTGGGCACCATATAGGGGATCAGAAGCGGGATCTGATTGGCCGCGTTGGCCGCACCAACGTAGGCCGACACTTCGGATTGGACAGTGCTCGGGTTATAGGTGGCGAACCATTTACCCTGCGGCTGGCTGCCGATCCGGGAGGCGATCAGCGGCGCTCGCGAATCATTCGGATTCGCTGCGAGCCACCTCTTCACGCTTGAATTCGGGTCGGCATAGAAGCTGCCGCTGAGGGTGCCGGCATTGGCGGGGCTGTACATGAGCAACCAGCCGGCCAGGCTCAAGATAAGAACCGACGCGACGGCAAGTATTCGTTTGGACACAGAAACTCCTTGGGACGTCTCAACAATGGGACGTCGCAAGCCCTGGCTCCCGCGCGCAGTCTAGCTCAAGAGCCACAGGATGAGCGAGAGTGAGGCGAGCGAAAGCACGCTCGTCACCAGGACAGCGTCTCGGCTCAGCCCGTTCGGCACGTTGTACTGCGTCGCATAGATGTAGGTGTTCTGAGCGGTTGGCAGCCCGGCGAAGAGGGTGACCGCGATCAGGGCCGCACCATCGAGTCCAAAAAGGAATCGGGCCACCAGGTAGGCCACCAGCGGATGGATGACAATCTTTGCGAGCACGGTCAGGCCCAGCTCAGGCCGGGTCAGTGAGGGGCGCTCGCCCGGTGGCAGGTGCAGTGACATCCCGAGCGCGAAGAGAGCCACCGGGACAGCCGCGCCACCGAGGATCTCCAGCGGGCGCAGAGCCATGCCGGGCAAAGTCAAGCCGGAGACCGTGAACAGGACACCGGCCGCCGAGGCGAGCACCACGGGGACCCGCAAAGGCAACGTCCACAACCGTTTCCCGGATTTGTCGAGCATCCCGGCGATCACCGGCGTGGCCAGAACCGTCTGGAAGGCCACCACCGCAACGATGAGCGACGCGTCGCCGAGCACGTAGATGGCCACCGGAATACCGAGGTTGCCCGAGTTCACATAGGCCGACGCCATGCCCGCGATGACCCGCTCATCGAATTTGGCGCGGCGCATCATCAGGTACCCAAGTAAGCCGACGACGACAGCGCTCACCGCATAGGCAGCAAGTGGCACAAGTGGGAGTTTCGCGAGCGGCAGCTTGACCAGAGTGGTGAAGACGACCGCCGGGATGGCCACGGAGAATGCGAAGTGCGTCAGCCCCTTTTCGACTGACGCACTGAACATGCCGAACCGGCTAGCTGCCCAACCCAGGATGGTGATAATCCAAAGTGGAGCAAAGGCTGCGATCACTCCCCTGAGTCGCGGCGGCGATGCTCCGCGAGGAAGCGCTCCAACTCGGCTCCGAGCTCATCCGCGGTCGGCAGTGGGGTGGGCTCAGTCAGTAAATTTCCGCCTCGGCCCCGCATGAACGCGTCGTACTGCTCCTCCAGCGCTCGCACCACGGCACTGGCCTGCATGTTGTCCGTCAGCTGACGCTCAACTTCGGCGCGCACCCTTTCGGCTGCCTCGCGCAGCTCGTCGACCGGCAGTAGCAGCCCGGTCGCGCGCGAAACCGAAGCCAGCAGCAGCTCGGCAGCCTGCGGATAGTCGCTCTCGGCTAGGTAGTGCGGCACGTGGGCGGCAAAGCCGATCGCGTCCAGCCCCTGCTGACCGAGACGGTATTCGAGCAGATTGGTAATGCTGGCGGGCACGGTCACATGGGAGATCCACGGCTCATAACCCGCAAAGAGCTCCGGGCGGGTGCCGTGAGCGGTGATGCCGCCGGGGCGGGTGTGGGGCACCGACATCGGGATGGCGTGGACACCGACCGTTAGGCGGACATCGAGCTTCGTGATCAGCGAGCTGATCGCCGCAATGAACCTCTCCCACTGCAGGTCTGGCTCTGGGCCCGTGAGCAGCAGGAACGGGGTGTTGTCATCGTCATGAAGGGCGTGCAGCTCAAGCTTGGGCTCGTCGTAGGACTCCCAATGATCGGCCGCGAACTCCATCAGCGGCCGCCGCGAGCGATAGTCGAACAGCTGATCGACGTCGAAGGTGACGATCACCTGCGACTCGAGAGTCGAGAGCAGGTGTTCGCGGGCTATCCGACCGGCCGATCCGGCGTCGATGAAACCGGTCAGCGCGTGCAGAAGCACCGGTCGCCCAAGATCCTTACGGTCGCCGGCGAGCTCAAACAGCCCCTGCGGGTCAAGCACAATGATCTCCTCAGCCAGTGATGCGTTATAGGCGCAACACGTCGAGAGGCGGCTCAATTCCCTGGGTGCTCCGCCAGCTCGGCACACGCGCGCAGCCGTTTCTGATCTTCCTGGATCCGGGCCGCGACCTCGCCGTTCACCGGGTAGGGCTGGCCGGTTTCGCGGTCGATGTAGGCCGGAATCAGCCCCGCTGAGGCGAGCTTCTTGTCCCGAATCGTGACCCAAAGCACACCGGTGTCATTGCTCATCGCATCGTTGCGCCACCACAGAAAGTTGCCCATGCCGTAAGCGACATAGGCCCGGCCGAGCCAGCCCGCGCCCAGCAGCAGGTGTTGATGCCCGCCCACGAGCAGATCCGCACCTGCCTCGATCAGCTCCCCGGCCAGCCGTTTCAGCTCGGCGTTAGGGCACTCCTGATACTCCGGCCCCCAATGCAGCATCACCACCACCACATCGGCCTGAGCCCGGGCGGCTTTAACCGCGGCGAGCGCCCGCATCGGGTTGCGCAGCATGGCCAGACCGGGCCGGGTGTCGGTGGCTTCCCAGCGTTGCCACAGTTCATTGACATGGCTCAAAGCCACCACGGCTATCCGAGTACCGGCAACGTCCCTGATCCAGGGCCGGTATGCGTCCGGCGCCGCGCCCCCGCCCAGAGCCGGTACCCCGGCGGCCTTGGCGTGTTCGAGGGTGTCGGCCAGACCGACCAGCCCGTAGTCGAGCGCGTGATTGTTGGCGATGGACACTGCGTCGATCCCGGCGGCTTTGACTGCGGCGTAAGCGGTAGCCGGAGCCCGGAAGAGAAACTGCTTGGGCTCAGGGGTGCCGCGATCGGTCACCGCCGTCTCGAGGTTGATGAAACTCAGGTCTGCGCGTGCGAGCACCGGCGCGATCCGGCCGAAGGCGGTTTCCGGATTGTCGAGCAACGGCAGCGTGCGCTCGCTGAAGTGCACGTCCCCGCCGAAGGCGAGCGTGATGTCTTTGTTTACCGGGGACGGTGGCGGGGTCGGCACCACAAAGACGGGAGCGGTCGAGCAGGCCCCGAGCAACAAGAGCAGCAATAGTCCAAAACGCACGATGGTCTAACGTTGGCGCGTGACCCGACGTTCCGCGCAAATGCGCTTGGATGACTTGCTGCGCACAGCGATTGAGGTGATCCTCGAGCGCGGCTTCGCCAACACCCGGACAGCCGATGTGGCCAAGGCGGCCGGAGTCAGTCAGGCCTTGGTCTTCTATCACTTCTCCACCAAGGATGCGCTCCTGACGCAGGCCTTCACCTACGCCGCGGAACAGGATCTGGCCCGGCTGCAAGCGGTGATGGACGCCCGCGCCACCCCGGCGGAGAAGCTCAAACGACTCGTGAAACTCCTTGCCCCGCAAGGCAGATCGAATTCGTGGCTGATGTGGATCGACGGATGGTCCGAGTCGCTGCGAAACCCCGAGCTGGAAAGCGTCTCGCGGCGCATGGACCTGCGCTGGAAAGAGGCCCTGATCGAAGTGATCAACGCCGGGGTGGCCGACGGTTCCTTCAAGTGCGACGATCCCATTGGTGCGGCCTGGCGCCTCAACTCCCTCATCGACGGCCTCGCCGTCCAGCTGATGGTCCACGACAAGGTCATCTCCCGGAGGCAAGCCGCCGAGTGGATGCGAGTCGCCGCCGCCCGCGAAGTGGGCCTCGACCC
>DPJL01000419.1:34841-53556 GCA_003543035.1 Micromonosporaceae bacterium
CTGTGCCGGACACGATCGAACAAGTTCACACACTGGCTGCCGATGGCGTCGGGCTGAGCATCGCTGTGTCGCCGGAGGACAGGCTGCCGAGGATCGTGCACTGGGGGCGTGATCCAGGCGAAGTCCCGTTGGCGCCATACGGTTTGAGTGCCCTGCCGGTGTTGCCCATGCAGCATGAGGGATGGGCCGGTCGCCCTGCTGTCTCGGGGAATCGGGCGGGCAGGTTTGCGCATCCGCGCCTGCGGGTGACAGCGCTGGACTTCACCGACAACCGGATGACGTTGCGGGCCACCGATACCGAAGCGGGCCTCGTCGTCGGGTGCGAGCTGGTGCTCAGCCCCGAAGGCGTGATCCGGGCCCGCTACGACCTCACCAACGCCGGGGATGATGCGTGGCACGTCTCGTCTTTGCGGTGCTTGTTGCCGGTACCCGATGAAGCCATGGATTTGCTTGATTTCACGGGAAGATGGGCCCTCGAACGTGTCCCGCAGCGCCGGCCTTTCGGGTTGGGCAGCCATGTTCGCGAGAATCGGCGAGGCCGCACCGGGCACGATTCGACAACCCTGCTTTGTTTGGGGAACAACAACTTCGCCAACAGATCTGGCGAAGTTTGGGCGGTCCACGTCGGTTGGAGCGGCAACCACGAACACAGTGCCGAGCGGATGCCCGACTCAGTAGGCGCTCTCGGTGGTGGAGAGCTGCTTGAATCCGGCGAGATCCGCCTCGCCAAAGGTGAGACCTATCAAACACCATGGGTCTACTTCGTCTGGTCCGGATCCGGATTGGACGGTGTGCGCGATCGCTTCCACCGCTTCATCCGCGCCCGCGAAACGCACCCGCGCACCCCGAGGCCGGTGGTGCTCAACACCTGGGAGGCGGTCTACTTCCAGCACGACTTCGACAAGCTCAAGGCGTTGGCCGACACCGCAGCTTCCGTTGGGGTGGAAAGGTTTGTGCTCGACGACGGCTGGTTCGGCGCTCGCCGTGATGACCGTGCCGGTCTTGGCGACTGGTTCGTCAGCCCCGACGTATGGCCGGATGGCTTGCAGCCCTTGGCCGAGCATGTTCACAAGCAGGGCATGCAATTCGGCCTGTGGTTCGAGCCGGAGATGGTGAACCCGGATTCGGATCTCTTCCGCGCCCATCCGGATTGGGTGCTCGCCGAGCCCGGCCGGCTGCCCGACGAATTCCGCCAGCAGCATGTGCTCGACCTTGCCCAGCCGGCCGTTGCCGAATACCTCCTCGCCCGGCTGTCCACACTGGTGGACGAGATCGGGGTCGACTTCATCAAGTGGGATCACAATCGCGATCTGGTCGAGGCGCCGCACGTGCACGCGCAAACCGTTGCGGTGTATAGGCTTCTAGACGAACTCCGGCGCAGGCATCCAGATCTCGAAATCGAGAGCTGTTCCTCCGGTGGGGCCCGGATCGATCTGGGCATCCTCGAACGCACCGACCGCGTGTGGACTTCGGACACCAACGATCCGATCGATCGCCAGCAGATCCAGCGCTGGACCAATCTGCTATTGCCCTATGAGTTGATGGGGGCCCATGTCGGGCCGACGCGAACGCACATCACCGGGCGGGTTACCGATCTCGCTATGCGCTGCGCGACCGCCCTCTTCGGCCACGCCGGCATCGAACGAGACCTCACCGAATGCGACTCCGACGAGCTGCGCCGGCTCACCGAGTGGATCTTTTTGTACAAGCGAACCCGGGCGCTCATCCACACCGGGCGCGTAGTGACACTCGATCGCGCGGATGCCTCCGTTCACGGAGTGGTGGCGACCGACGGGTCGCACGCACTCTTCTGCTATGCCCAACTCACCTCCCAGCCAGCCCACACTCCACTTCGCCCCAACCCGATGCGGCTTCGCCTACCCGGCCTGAATCCCAAGACGGACTACCGTGTGAGTGTCGCCTTGCCCGCACAGGGCGGCGGATTGGTGCCCGCGGTGATAGACCTTGGGGGCGGGGTTTTTTCGGGCCGCGTTTTGGAAACGGTGGGACTGCCGGTGCCTAGGCTCAATCCGGCCGACGCGTTCGTATTGGAGTTCACAGCAGCATGAGTTGGGTTGATAACGCCGTCATCTATCAGATCTATCCGCGCAGCTTCGCCGATGGCAATGGCGACGGGATCGGTGATGTGGCAGGGATTCGCAGCCGCCTGCCCTACCTCCGCTCGCTCGGCATCGACGCGGTCTGGCTCAGCCCTTGGTATGTCTCGCCAATGGCGGACGCGGGCTACGACGTGGCCGACTACCGCGACATCGATCCCATCTTCGGCACCCTCGCCGAGGCGGAGGCGTTCATCTCCGAGGCGCACGCCCTCGGGATCCGCGTGATCGTCGACATCGTGCCCAACCACTGCTCGGACAGACATCCGCTCTTCCAGGCCGCCCTGAAGGCGGGCCGCGGCTCACCCGAACGTGAGCTCTTCTGGTTCTTCGACGAGCCCGCCAACGAGTGGGACTCGCATTTCGGTGGGCCGGCATGGACGCAGGTCGAGGATGGGCAGTGGTATCTGCACATGTTCGACGCGGGGCAACCCGACTGGCGCTGGGAGCACCCGCGTGTGCGGGAGGAGTTCCTGACCACCCTTCGCTTCTGGCTCGACCGGGGAGTGGACGGCTTCCGCATCGATGTCGCCGATCACCTGGTGAAGGACCTAAGCGTGCTCGACGGCTGGCGCAATCAAGACGGCGTGCACGAGATTTATCGCGAATGGCGGAAGGTGGCCGACACCTATCCGCAGCAACCGATTTTCGTGGGCGAGCTGTGGGCCGAGCGCGAAGAGTTCCTGCGTTACCTACGCCCCGACGAGCTGCACACGGGCTTCAACTTCCCGTTCCTGATGTGCCCGTGGGACGCGACCCTGATGCGCGACGTCATCGATTCCACCCTGGAAACCCACTCCCACGTCGGCGCACCCCCCACCTGGGTACTATCCAATCACGACGTTGTCCGGCCGGTTACCCGTTATGGCCGCGAGGATTCCGGGCACGCTTGGATCCGGCCCGCCGAAGGCTGGGGCGCCGACCTTGCCCTTGGCCGCCAACGAGCCCGCACCGCTGCCTTGCTTTCGTTGGCACTGCCCGGCTGCGCTTACGTCTACCAAGGCGAGGAGTTGGGCCTGCCCGAGGTCGAGGACATCCCGGCCGCGTTCCTACAGGATCCGCGCTGGCTTCGCTCGGGCAACACCGACTATGGCCGCGATGGCTGCCGGATTCCCTTGCCCTGGAGCGGGTCCGAGCCGCCTTTCGGCTTCTCCCCCAACGTGGTCGAGCCGTGGCTCCCCCAGCCCGCGTCCTGGGCCTCGCTAACAGCCGAAGCGCAGCAGAACGATCCCGCCTCGATGCTGACCCTCTACCGCGACGCCATCCTCTTGCGCCCCAGCGGCGACTTCAGCTGGCTATCGCTTGGCGACAACGTGATCGCCTTCACCCGGGGCGAGCTCACCTGCCTCGTCAACTTCGGCAGCGAGCCGATCCCGTTGCCGCCGCACAAGTTGGTCGTGCTCTCCAGCGCCCCGGTCACCGACACCCTCCCCGCCAACACCTCCGCCTGGCTCCACTAACCCGCCGACGCCCCGCGCCTGGCGCCTCACGCCCCGTCGCACCTTCGCTTCGCTCCCATGATCCACGAGGCGAACGGGTGGGGAGCTGTGACAAAGGTGGTCATCGAAAACGATGTGAGCGCACCGTTTTCGGTGAGCGAGTTGGAGAGTGACCCCCAAGGGGCGGGACCAACGCGCCCCGCGGCCGCGCCGAAGATCAACGCCCGAGGGCTGAGGTGATCTGGATCATGGAAGCCAGCGAGGTTAGCTTGACAGGGGGCCGACGGGAAGGGAGTATCAGCGCGGTAAACGGTTACCGAAACAAAGGAATGCCCATGCCGCGCAAGTCCGCTGAGCAGGTAGAAGACCGTCGCTCGACGATTCGGGACGTCGCGGCAAGGGCGGGTGTTTCGGTGGCGACCGTCTCGCGGGTGCTCGCGGGCAACTACCCCACCGCGCCCGCGACCCGCGCCAAGGTCATGCGAGCGGTCAAAGAGCTCGACTACGTGGTCAACGTGCATGCCCGAGCGCTGGCCGGGGTGAGTCAGAAGACCGTCGCGATCCTGACCCGCGAGGTGACGACGCCGTTTTACGCCTACATTATTCAGGGCGTGGAGCAGCAGGCGGCACAGGACGGGCGGCTCTGCCTGGTCTGCACCACCGGAGCCGACCCGGATCGCGAGCTGGCCTACGTAAAGATGATGCGCGAGCAGGGCGCAGACGCCGTCATCATCGTCGGCGGCGTGGTGGAGACACCGGAATACCGCAAGCAGCTCGCCATTTACGCCCAGGCATTGGACAGCGCGGGCTCGAAGCTTGTCCTATGTGGACGGCCCGGGATGGGCCCCGATGTGCCGGCCCTGGTGGCGCACTACGACAACGAGGGCGGGGCCTACTCCGCGACGAGTCATGTGCTGTCGGCCGGGCACGAGCGCATCATGTTCCTCGGTGGCTACGAAGGTTTCACCACAAGCGATCCCCGCGTGGCAGGCTGGCGCCGCGCGCTAGCCGACCGAGGCATCACTCCAGGTCAAGAGCTTTTAGAGCAGGGTTCGTTTGGTACCAACTTCGGCTACAAGCGCATGCGAGAGATCCTCAAACGCGGCAAACTCCCAGCCACCGCAATCGTCGCCAGCGACGACGGGTGTGCCGCCGGTGCCATCATGGCCTTGCGCGAAGCCGGTTTGCAGGTCCCCGAGGACGTTTCGATTGTCGGCTACGACGACGTGCCGATGGCGGCGCACATGTGGCCGCCGTTGACGACCGTGCACATTCCGGCCGAAGAGTTGGGGCGCACCGCGGTAAGGTTGGCGCTCGACTCGGGCGCGATGCCCGGCCGGGAAACGATTCTCGGCACTCATGTCGTGGTCCGCAACTCGGTAGCGAGGAGAGCCACATGATCCCCCTCCCGTCTCAGGTCATCCCCGATGCGGGCACGCTTCGCCTGACGGGTCAGCCTTTCGTTGGCCCGCAACCGATCGGCGATCTGCTGGCCGAGCTAGGGCTGCCTGTTGCGGGAATCTGGTCGGTCACTTCGCTGCACGGCGAGGAGGGGTACCGGATCCGAGCCGGTGCCGATGGGCTCACCGTCGACGGTGGCGAGACCGGCCTGAAGTGGGCGGTGCAGACGCTTCGCCAATTGCTGGGCGACGGCGGCGAGCTGTCCTATGTGGACATCACGGATGCGCCGCGCTACGCATGGCGTGGCAGTCTGCTCGACGTGGCCCGCTGGCATCTGCCGATCGAGTTCCTGCACCGCTACGTCGACCTGATGGCCTTGCACAAACTCAACCGGCTGCACCTGCACCTTACCGACGATCAGGGCTGGCGTTTCGAGGTGCGGCGCTATCCGCGATTGACCGAGGTGGGTGCGTTCCGCAAGGAGTCGATGAAGGGCCACTTCTTCGACGAGAAGTTCGACGGCCGGCCGCATGGCGGCTTCTATACGCAGGAGCAGTTGCGCGGTCTCGTGGCCTACGCCAAGCGTCGCGGGGTGGAGATCATGCCGGAGATCGATCTGCCGGGGCACACCCAGGCCGCGATCGCCGCCTACCCGTCGCTCGGTTCTGAACCCACCGAGGTCTCCACCCGTTGGGGCATCCACGACATCGTCCTCAACACCGCACCCGAGACGGTCGACTTCTTCAAACACGTGCTGGACGAGGTCATCGAGGTGTTCCCGTTCGAGCATGTGCACCTGGGCGGGGACGAGGTGCGTTCGATGGAGGACCACGTCGTGGGCTGGTGGATCGGCCAGCTCCAGCAGCACCTGGGCGACCGGGGTCGCAAGGTCGCCGTCTGGGACGAGTTGCTGGACAGCGATCCACCAAAGGACCTGCTCTTTTTCGGCTGGCGCGATGTGACCAAGGCGCCCGCGGCACGCGAAGCCGGCTTCGAGGCGGTCTCCTGCCCGCAGGAGCACGCCTACTTCGACTGGGCCGAGTCCGATCGCGACGACGAGCCGCTGGCCATCGCGGGTTACATCCCGCTGGAGCAGGCCTATGCGTTCGAGCCGGGAGACGTCACCGGCGTGCAGGGCAACCTGTGGACCGAATACCTGCCGACGCCCGAATTGGTGGAGTGGCGCGCCTATCCGCGGCTGGCTGCTTTGGCCGAGGTTGGTTGGGGGAAGGCTGACTTTCCCGACTTTTCGGAAAGGCTGCCCAGCCACCTTGAGCTGCTGCGCAAGCTCGGAGTCAACTTCCGTCCCATCTAGCCATTGTGTGATCGCTCACAATGTGTCTACCTTGTGTCCCATCGGTAAACGCTTTCCTAGCGCCGGAGGGTCACAGTGGAGCTGTCTCGACGCAACTTCCTGATCACCACGGGGGGCACCACCGCTGCCATGCTGGGGTTATCCAACTCCCCCGCGATGGCCGCCGACGAGTACGACACCCTGCGACAACGCTGGGCTGACAACATCAAAGGAACCGGTTACAACCCGGCAATAGAGCCATTCGCCTCGCAACTTGCCAGCCAGGCACAGGTGGCGACGACAAACCGCAACAACATGGCCCCTAACGGGTCCACCTCGCTGTGGCCGGACCTTCCATTCGGGACGGTCTCGGCCAACGTCACCTCGAGCTTCTCCCGGCTTTCCGGCATGGCCAAGGCGTGGGCGATGCCCGGCACCTCGCTCACCGGCGACGCGGATCTGCTGGCAGATGTGATCACCGGGCTGGATTACCTGCACACCAACGCCTACACCGCCGGGCGGGCCACCTACAACAACTGGTGGGACTGGCAGATCGGCTCACCACAGCTGCTGCTCGGCACGATGTGCCTGGTCTACAGCCACCTCAACACCCAGCAGGTCAACAACTACCTCGCGGCCGTCGATCACTACATCCCCGACTCCCGGTACAACAGCTATACGGGCACCAGTACCGGAGCCAATCGCGTCGACCTGTGCCTAAGCACGGCTCTTCGCGGCATCCTCGGCAAGAACTCAGCGAAGATCACGCTCGCCCGCAACTCGCTCTCCCCCGTCTTCCCCTATGTCACCGACGGCGACGGGTTCTATGTGGACGGTTCGTTCGTCCAGCACAGCGTCATCCCCTACACCGGCACCTACGGCGCCGTCCTCATCGGCGGCCTGGCCGGGCTCTTCGCTCTGCTCGCGGGATCGACCTGGGCGGTCACTGACTCGAATCGTCAGATCATCTTCGACACGGTCGAGAAGGCTTACGCCCCTTTCCTTTTCAACGGGCTCGTGATGGACGGCGTAAGTGGTCGCGGCATCAGCCGGGGGTTGTCCGTCAGCGATCCGCTGCAGATCCAACAGGACGATCACCGGCGCGGCCACGGGATCATCAACAGCATCCTGCTGCTCGCCGAGGCCGCCTCTACCAACGAACGTAACCGTTGGCGCGGTATGGCGAAGGGCTGGATCCAGCGCGACTATTGGAGCCCGCCACTGTCGGACACCTCGCTGTCGATTCCCGCGTTGGCCCGGCTCAAGTCGGTGGCCGACGACACGTCGGTTGCCGCGATCGCCGAACCGGTCAACAGCAAGGTATTCGGCGGCATGGACCGCGCCACGCATCGCCGGGCCGGCTGGGCGCTCGCGATCAGCATGTGTTCCACCCGCACGTCGTTCTATGAACACGGCAACGGGGAGAACGTCCGCGGCTGGCACACGAACAACGGGATGACGTATTACTGGGGCGCCGCCTCGATCAACGGGCAGTACTCGGATGCCTTCTGGCCAACCGTGGACCCCTATCGGCTGCCCGGCACGACAGTCTCCCGCAAACCGTTGGCGGATGCGGCCGGCCCGGCCTGGGGCGGTCTATTGCCCACCAACAACTGGGCGGGTGGGGCGACCGATGGGGAGTTCTCCGCCATCGGGCAATACTGCCAAGGGATTCAGTCGACTCTGCTCGCCAAGAAATCCTGGTTCTGCCTCGACGACGCCGTCGTCTGCCTGGGTGCGGGGATCAGCTCCACCGATGGATATGCGGTTGAGTCCATAGTGGACAATCGGAATCTGGGGCCGGGAACCGGTACTCACACCTTCTTGGTCAATGGCACCGCACAGCTGGCAGCGGTCGGCTCTTCAGGCACTTTCGCGAGTACCAATTGGGCCCACCTCAACGGCTTCGCAGGTTATGTCTTCCCCGGCGGGGCAACGGTCAAAGCGGTGCGGGAGAACCGCACGGGCAGTTGGCGTGATATCAACGGCGGTGGCAGCACCACCTCGCTGAGTCGCAAGTATTTGACGCTCTGGTATGACCACGGCGTCAACCCCACGAACGGCATCTACTCCTATCTGCTCATGCCGCTGGCGACGAGCGCTGCTGTGCAAGCGCGAGCGGCCGACACCGGCTGGCTGAGCGTGCTCGCCAATACCCGTTACCAGCAAGCGATCCGGGTGCCTTCACGAGGCGTGACCGCGATCAACTTCTGGGAGGCCTCGGCTTCCCCGATCGGCGGGGTCAGTGTCGACCAGCCGGCCAGCGTCCTGATCCGTGAGTCGGGCTCAACCGCCGCGGTTTGCCTCGCTGACGCTCGGCAGAACCTCGGCACCATCACGCTCACCTGGCAGCGCGCCGTTTCTTCAGTCGTCTCATCGGATCCGTCTGTGACTGTCATACAGACGGGCTCGCAACTCGTGCTCCGCTTCAACACGGCGGGCAGCGCCGGCAAGTCCCACAAAGCCACCGTCACCCTTTCCTGAACCACACAATGGTCTGGAGCCTGCCATGCTCGTCAAGCGTGCCTTTCTCACGGCAGCCACCGTCCTGGCATCCGTACTTGCGGCTGTGCCCGCAAGCGCAGCGAACACGACCTACTACCTGGACTGTTCGGCATCGTCCAACGGGAGCGGCACTCTCGCCTCCCCGTGGAACAACCTGACCACGGTCAACGGAGTGACGTTCGGTGCAGGTGACCAGATTCTGTTCAAGCGCGGGCAACCTGCGTCGGCCGGTTCCGCCCACTTGGCTCCGGAGCCGCGGGCAACCCCATCCGCGTTGCGGCGTATGGGACCGGCACGACACGACCGGTCATTGCGGGCCAGGGCACCGTCTACGCGGCCGTGCACCTCTACAACGTGCAACATTGGGAGGTGCGCGACCTCGAAGTGACCAACGATGCGGCAACGGCGGCGGAGCGCAACGGCATCCTGGTCGAGCTGGAGAACTTCGGGTTAGGACAGCACTACCTACTGTCCAATGTGTACGTCCACCACGTTCGCGGCAGTGACGCTCAGACCAAGCTGAGCAATGGCATCCAGATCCGGGTCACCGGAACCGCTGTGCCGACCCGGTTTCACGACGTCATGGTGGAGAACAGCGAGATCTACCACGTGGACCGCGAGGGTCTGACCACTCGGTCGGATCAGAAGTGCCGGCCCATCTACGGCACCGGCGACGGCTGTGGCACCACGCAGAACTGGCTCGCCTCAACGGGTGTCATCTTCCGGAACAATGTGCTACACGACAGCGGCGGCGACGGCATCGTCATGCGGGTGACCGATCACGCAGTGGTCGAAGGCAACGTCGCGTATGACATCAACATGCGGTCGGCCTTCAACAACGCCGGTATCTGGACCATCAACACCGACTACACGATGGTGCAATTCAATGAGGTGTACCGGGTGCGAAGGCCGGCCGGGCAGAACGACGGCAACGCTTTCGACTCCGATTTCGCCGTCAGGTGGGCCACCTTCCAATACAACTACAGCCACGACAACGAGGGTGGCTTCATCCTCTTCTGTGGCTCGTGTGGAGCGGGCTCGAGCTCGACCGGCACCGTAGTTCGCTACAACGTCAGCAAGAACGACGGTTCGCGGCTCTTCTACACCGTCGGCGAGCAGTCGGCTCAGGTATATAACAACACCTTCGTCATCCCGGCTGGTTCGACCACCAAGGTGATCGAGCAGAACGGCAGCCACACCTATCTCACCTTGAGCAACAACATCTTCCACAATCTCGGTACGGGCGGCTACGGCGGGTCGGGCTACTACCCGGCCGATTTCACCTGGCGCAGCAATGTTTTCTACGGCAACCACCCGGCGAACGAGCCGCCCGATCCGGGGAAGGTGACGGCCGACCCGTTGCTGTCGCCCACATTCCAGCTTGGCGCAGGATCTCCTGCTCGTGGTGCAGGTGTGCCGGTTGCCAACAACGGCGGCCGCGACTACTTCGGCAGTCCGGTGCCCTCGGTTTGCAAACCGGATATCGGCGCACACCAGGCCTCCGCCTTTAACGACGCGACATGCAATCTCGCCGTCAACGGCGACTTCGAGACCGGTGCGCTGAGCCCGTGGACCGTATATCTCCGCGGCGTCGTTGACGCGACGAACGCGCACAGCGGCTCCTACGGCGTTCGGGTTGGGCCATATCCGGGCTCGGTTGAGCAGGTCGTCTCAGTCAGCCCCAACACCTCTTACGTGTTGTCCGGCTGGGGCAAGGTCTCCAACACCGACACCCAGGTAGTGATCGGAGTCAAGAATCATGGCGGGGCGGAGACTCGGGCGCCCGCATTTGTGAGCACGACATATGTACATGGAAGTGTCACCTTTACCACCGGGGCATCGAACACGACTGCCAGAATCTATTGCTACGCAAGGGTTGGCACCGGATACGGCTACTGCGACGACATAGTCCTTTTGAAGGTTTGATTAAATCTTTCTGTTAAGAGACTTAAATTCTTGACAACGTTATCTTACGATTCGAGACATGGCCGCCGCGCCCATGACGGTTGCGGTGCACTCCAAACGGCGCCTTGTCGGCGAGGCGCTTGCCTGGTGCCTCGCGACCCAAACCGGCCTCATCGTGGTTGGACATACGCAGCAGTGGGTCCAACTGGCAAGCCTTTGCCGCCTGCGCCAACCGGAGGCGCTCATCGCCGATGCCTCCACCGAGCTTGATGAGACGATCCGGCACATCCGTCGGTTGACGACGCGATGTCCGGTCTCCTATGTGGTTCTGCTCTCCGATCAGGTGCCGCAGTTGGCACTGCCCATTGGCCCAACGGCTTGGCGGATCCTTCCGCACAGCCGTGGGCTGGGCGCGCTTCTTGCCGCGCTCAACGACCGGAGCACCGCCCGGTGCGACATCACGCGGACAGCGGCTCGTGCCGCCAGGCTCACTGAGCGGGAGGTCGAGGTGCTCGCGATGGTGGGCTCCGGGCTCACCGCGCCGGAGATAGCCAATCGGCTCGACATAGGCCATCGCAGCGTGGAGAACCACAAGCGGCGTATCTACGCCAAACTCGGTGCACACAGCCAGGCCGGTGCGGTCGGCGCGGTGGCACCGCTTGGCATCCTTGACATCCAGCCACGCGAAGGCGAGGCGCGGCCGGCCAGCCTGCCCGAGCTGAGTCGCCGCGAGAACGAGATCCTGCTGCTATCCGCGCAAGGAGCGAGTGTCCGGCAGATCGCCAACAGCCTCGGCATCGCGCCCAAGACCGTGGAGACCCAGCTTTCGGCGTTGTACCGAAAGCTCGGCGTGCACAGCAGAGCGGCAGCTCTCGGCGTCGCACGGGCACACGGTCTGATCTCGGAGGCCTGAATCCCTTAAGGGACAACCGTCCCCTTAGGTGGTATTCGCTCCTGTCGCCCCGCAGTTCGATCGCCATAGCGTGAGGTGTTTCGTATATTTCCACACTCCGATAGATCGGAGCAGAAAAGTGAGGCACCCCAGACCTTTCTACCTCGCCACGGCATTGGCACTCGGACTCGCATCGGCAACGATGCCGATCACGGCGACACAGGCCGCCGCCGTCCCGTTCGAAGTCCAGAGCCTTGACGGGAGCGGTAACAACAAGGGCAACCCCAGCTGGGGAAAGGCCGGCACCAACTATTCCCGGGTGACTGCCGCTCGCTATGCCGACGGCAAAAGCCGGCCGGTGGCCGGCCCGAACTCTCGCTATGTCAGCAACCGCACCTTCAACGACGTCAACCAGAACCTCTTCTCCGAGCGCAACGTGACTCAGTGGGGGTTCACCTGGGGCCAATTCCTGGACCACACCTTCGGTTTGCGACTCGGCCGCTCGCCGGGTGATCCGGCTGGTGAGACGGCGAACATTCCCTTCAACTCGGCAGACCCGTTGGAGGAGTTCACGAACACGCTCGGCTACATCCCCTTCGTGCGGTCCAACGCTGCCGACGGCACCGGCGTCACCAATCCTCGGCAGCAGGTGAACACCGTCAGCTCCTATGTGGACGCTTTCGCGGTCTACGGACCGACGACCCAGCGGCTCGAATGGCTGCGTGAAGGCCCTGTTGACGGGAACATGAACAACAACAGTGCACGCTTGCTGATGCCTGGCGGACTCCTGCCGACCCGAGACGCGCGCGGCAACCCAGCCGCGGCACCGATCGTCGAGATAGACGGCAGGCTACGGGCGAATCCGAACCGGGCGACCGTGGCAGGTGACGTAAGGTCGAGCGAGAACATCGCCTTGACCGCCACCCACACCCTTTTTGCTCGCGAGCACAACCGTATCGTGTCCCTGCTGCCCAACACGTTGTCGCAGGAGGACAAGTTCCAGATCGCCCGCCGAGTGGTGATCGCCGAGCAGCAATTCGTTACCTACAACGAGTTCCTTCCCGCGATGGGCGTGAATCTATCGCCTTACACCGGCTACAAATCGAACGTCAACACGGCTCTCAGCAATGAGTTCGCCACGGTCGGGTACCGGGCGCACAGCATGATCCACGGTGAGATCGAGATGGAGACCGACCTCGACCGGTACAGCCAGGCCACGCTGGATGCCCTTGAGGCGCAAGGCGTTGAGCTTGCCATCGAGGGCGACGAGATCGAGATCGCCGTTCCGCTGAACGTCGCCTTCTTCAACCCGGATCTGATCAGCCAGCTCCAACTCGGGCCACTGCTGCAAGGCATCGGGCTCGAAGCTCAATACAAGAACGACGATCAGATCGACAATCAGCTGCGCAGCGTGCTCTTCCAGATCCCGGTTCCAGGCAACCCCGAGTGCCTCGATGGGCCGACCCTGCCGCAGTGTTTCCGTGGCGTCGTCGACCTCGGCGCCATCGACATCGAGCGCGGCCGCGACCACGGTATGCCCAGCTACAACCAGCTGCGCCAGGCCTATGGATTGCCCGCGAAGACGTCGTTCACGTCGATCACCGGTGAGTCCACCGAGTCGTTCCCGCCCGGCAGCGGTGTCGACAACCCGAACAGTGTGGTCTTCACGCAGCTGTTCAACTTCGGTGGCGACCCGGTCGAGCTGGGCAGCCCCGATGCCGAGGCCACGCCGACCCGCGGAGTGCGCAGAAGCACTGTGGCAGCCCGGATGAAGGCCGTCTACGGCTCGGTGAACAATGTCGACGCGTTCACCGGCATGGTGGCCGAGAAGCATCTCACCGGCGCG
The DNA here is from genome assembly GCA_003543035.1 of Micromonosporaceae bacterium. Lineage (GTDB taxonomy): Bacteria > Actinomycetota > Actinomycetes > Mycobacteriales > Micromonosporaceae > Rhizocola. The sequence goes on from DPJL01000419.1 coordinate 48,241, forward strand.
GACATGGGCGAGCTGCAACTGGCCATCTGGAAGCGGGAATTCGAGCGGTTGCGCGACGGCGACCGTTTCTTCTATGGCAACGACCCCGGGCTGAGCCAGTTGATAACCCAGTATGGTCTCGACTTCCGGCGCGGCCTTGGCGACATCATCGCCGCCAACACCGACATCCCCCGCGATGAGATGAACGACAACGTCTTCCTCGCCGAGGATGCCGACATCGCCTCGGCCCGCTGCAAGGTGGTCTTCCACACGCACACCGCGTGGACGGGCGGAACCGAAGGCAGCATCGTCATCACCAACCTGAGCCCCAACACCATCAACGGGTGGTCACTGCGCTGGAAGTACCCGACCGGCCAGAACATTTACCACCTATGGGACGGGGTGCGTAGCCAGAGCGGGCCGAATGTGACGGTTAGCAATCCTCCCAACTACAACCAGTCCATTGCCGGGAACGGGGGTACCCGCCAATTCGGCTTCCTGAGTACCTGGGACAACGCGACAAATGCCGAACCAGCTAGCTTCACGCTCAACAACATCCCTTGTGTCACCGGATAAATGACGCAAAGCGGCATCCAGGCACGCGTCCCGCGCCTGGATGCCGCGTAACTTTCCCCTATTACAAACGGCCGGCCTCGCCTAACCTTGCGCCATGCCCACGTCCGCGGACCTGTTCGAGCTCTTCTTCATGGGGCCGGGCCTACTGTGCTTTCTGCCAATACTGTTTGCACCGGTACCGATTGCGCGCTGGCTGCGTGCCCGTAGTGCCCAGCGCCGGGCCGCCACGATCGAGCAGCTGGCCGATTCGGGGCGTTTCGCAGAGGCTCGCGTGCTGCTCAAGCAGGACATCGCTCGGCTCAGGCGCCGCAGGCGCAAGCAGCTCGTCCAGGGTGCATTGGCCGCCGCGATCCGCGACGACGCAGACTACGCGCTACGTGATGGCAAGCTTGAAGAGGCAAGGTTCCTGGCGGGCGAGGCGGCCGCGGTTGCTCAGGTCGCCACCGAGACGGCGCCTTCACGTGCTGCCCAGGCACACCTGAATCTCGGCAGATTTCTGAGCCGGGTGGACGACAACAAGCTGGCTCTTGTCCATCTGCGGCGAGCTGTGACCCTCAGCCAGGACGACTCCGCCCTTCGCTCACTCGCCTGTGCCAGCGCCAGCCTCGTGCTGCGGCGGCTCGGCGTGCTTGAGGAGGCCTTGTCCATGGCGGCAGACGCATGGCAGGCGGGAGATGCCAACTCGATAGGCGTCGGTTGGGCCCATGTCGCCAAGGCGTTGGCCCAAGCCGACGCCGGACAGGATGGCCGCAGCGCCGCTCAGGAGAGTCTGCGGATCTTCCGGCTGCTGGCGACTCAGGACGCCGAACGTGAGGGCATGGCCTATGCCTGTTATGCGAACGCCTATGCCGGATATGCCGTTTACGACGACAACGCCGTGGGCTATGCCCGCGAGGCATGGGAACAATTCAGTCGGCTATACCAACTGGCGCCGGCTCTTTACCGCAGTCGGCTCGCCGATGCTGAAACCCTCTTGAACGCCCTCCACGCGTAGGCATGGAGGGCGTTCATCGGGGGGTGGTTCAGCTGTTGGCGGCGGCGAATTCCTTGGCGAATTCCTCCGCCATCTTGTCGCCGCCGGCCGCCTTGAACTCCTTGACCACACCGTCCCAATCGGACAGTGGACGGCGGCCAAAGGTAATGGCGGCAAGGGCGTCGCCGGGTCCCTTGCTTACCGCGGCCCACTTGCTGGAGTAGGTCTCGGAGCGCAGACCGTTCGACGGGTCGGCGACGGAATTCTTCAGCGCCGCCTTCTCCCAGTCGTAGACCCGTTGCGCCAGCTCGCCTCCACCCGGGTAGTACAGGACGCCAGGCGCGGCGGCGATGTACTTGATCGGCACGTTGGTCGGGTTCTCCACCTTGCCGAGCTCGGTCTTGACGATGCCACTGTCGGCGCCGCGGGTGAAGTGCACACCCTCCACACCGAAGTTCGCGAGCTCATATTCGTTGGTGCCAAAAGGCGACGCGAGCCAGTTGAGCACCCGCATCAGCAGCTTGATCCGGTCGGCCGGAGCCTTCTTGAACACGACGTACCCGAAGCGCCCCGATCCCTGCCAGGGCGTGGCGTTCTTGCCGTACGGCAGGGCGAGGTCCACGGCGAACTTGCCCTGGACCGCATCCGAAGCCGCCTGCCACGCACCGTATCCGTCGGTCATCGAGGCGACCGTCTGGTTGAAGAAGTGGGTTTTCAGGTCGTTCTGGCTGACCGTCAGCGAATCCGGGTAGTACAGGCCGGCCTCGGCCATCTTGCGCATCATCTCGAGGCCCGCCTTGTATTCGGCGGTCTCGAAGGTGTGCACGAACTTGCCGCCCTCGACCTTCCACGAATTCGGCGCGCCAAACGAGTACGCGTGATAGTTGGCCGCACCACCGCCGAAGGATGCTGCTGAGCCACCGATGGCCCACTTCTTGTCGCCCTTGAGGCCCTTCATCGCGGTGAGGAACTGGTCGGCGTCCCAATTCTTCGGCGCGCCAACCTGATCGAGCAGAGTCCGGTTGACGAAGAGCTGGTTGCCCGGCATGGGACGCTCAATCGGTACACCATAAATCTTGCCGCCGATGCGACCCATCCCCTTCCATGAGTAGGGCGGGATGTTGGCCAGCGCCGGATAGTTCTTGACGTTGTCGCCACCGATGAGGTCGGACAGATCCTGACACTGCGCGGCAATGAACTGTTGCTCGTCGGCGAGCTGGTAACCCGCACCGAACATGATGATGTCGGGGAGGTCACCGGAAGCCATGACAGTGGCCATCTTCTTCTGGAAGTCGGCTTCGGGAGTCATGGTCAGCTCGATCTCGACATTGAGCGCCTTGTTGATCGCGGCCCAGAACTGGTTCTCCGCAGCGGCTTTCGGCGGAGTGCCGTAGGTGATGACCATGGCTCGCACCTTGGAGCCGTCGCCCACCTTGTCGCTGACCGCCCGCACCAGCTTCTGCGGATACTTCTTGTAGAGCGCCTGCACCCCGGTCGCGTCGGGGGCGCCATCCGGCGTCGGACCGGCGAAGGGAACGTAGGTAGGCCAAGGGGTGAGCGTCTTGCCGGAGTTGGTGACATCCGTGGCGGCACCCTTGCCGCAGGCGGATAGGAGCGGAACGCCGGTCGTGGCAAGTGCGCCCGCGCCGACCAGCTTTAAAAGGGACCGACGGTCCATGGGGAATTTCCTTTCACAAAGGGACGGTTGTTATGCCTTGACGGCGCCGGTGAGCACGCCCTTGACGAAGAAGCGCTGAACAAAGGGGTAGACACAGACGATGGGCAGGGTCGCTATGACCACGACCGCCATCTGCATCGCTTGCGGCGCAAAGACTGCCGCCTCGCCACCGGCTTCGCCGCCGGAGCCCGCGTTGACGTATTGCCTCAGGACTGTCCCGAGTGGGTATTTCGAGGTGTCGTCGAGGTAGATGAGCGCCTCGAACCATCTGTTCCAATACGCGACCGCGTAGAAGAGGCCCACGACGGCAACCACCGATTTGGACAGTGGCAGCACGACCCGCCACAGGATGCCGAATTCTCCGGCGCCGTCCATCCGAGCCGCCTCCAGCAGCTCGGAGGGAAGGCCTTGGAAGAAGCCGCGCATCACCACGAGGTTGAAGACGTTCACCACGAATGGCAGCACCAGCGCGGCGTAGGTGTTGTGGATTCCCGCCGTCTTGACCACCAGGTACAGCGGGATCATCCCCGGCGGGAAGAGGAACGTGAACAGGACGAGCAGCAGGACCGGCCTGCCTCCGATGACCCGCGGACGGCTCAGGGCATAAGCCAGTCCGATGGTGCAGGCCAGGGAGAAAGCGGTTCCAACGACGGTGACGCCGAAGCTGACGCCCATCGCCCGGGTGACCACGCCCTCTTCGAAGATGGCGCGATAGATCTCCAAGGTCGGCCGCTCGGGCCAGATCACCCAGCCGCCGTTGGCGATTACCTCCTGCGGGCTGGCCAGGCTCGTGGCCACGATGGTCCAGAACGGGAAGATCACCAGTGCCACCACGATGACCAGTGCGATCGCTTTGGCGATCTTCGTGGCGATGGTGGGCTCGCCCATCCAGGTGGGCCGGGTCTTGGTCCTCATCGCGAGTACACCCCCTGCTCGCCCAGGCGGCGGGCGACCTTGTTGGCGGCGTAAATCAGCACCAGGCCGACCACGCCCTTGAAGAGGCCCGCGGCGGCGGCATAGCCGTAGTCGCCGCCCTCGAAGCCCATAAAGAAGACGAAGGTGTCAATCACCTCGGCGACCTCCGGGCCGACCGCATTGCGCTGCAGGTAGAACTGCTCGAATCCGAGGGAGAGGATTTCGCCCAGGCGCAGGATCAGCAGCAGGACGATCACCGGCCGGATCGACGGGAGGGTCACGTGCCAGGTCCGCCTGGCCCAGCTCGCGCCATCCATGGCGGCGGCTTCGTACTGCTGTTCATCGATGTTCGCGAGCGCCGCCAGGAAGATGATCGTCCCCCAGCCGCACTCCTTCCAGATCACCTGCACCACCACCAGCGGCCGGAACAGCTCCGGGTTGCCGATGATGTGCACCATGCTCAGGCCGCTGTCACTGAGCCAGCCGTTGAGCACCCCCGCCCCACCGAGCATCTGCTGGAAGAGCGCCACCACGATCACCCAGGAGATGAAGTGCGGCAGGTAGACCACGCTCTGCACAAAACGCTTGATGCTGTTGCGAGTCAGGCTGTGCAGCAGCATCGCCAGTGCCAACGGGACAGGGAAGTAGAAGGCCAGCTGCAGCACGGCGATGTAGACCGTGTTCCAAACCGCGTGCCAGAACTTCGCATCGCTGAAGAGCCGGGTGAAGTTTTCGAAGCCGACCCAGGTGCTCTCCCACACTCCCAGGTATGGCCGGTAGTTCTCGAAGGCCACCACTGTGCCGGCCAGTGCTCCGTAGTGAAAGATCAAGAAGTAGAGCACGGCAGGGGTCATGAGCAGGACAAGAACAATTTCCCGGCGTAGTCTTCCAGGTCGCCGGCGCTGCGGCTGCCCAGCGGGCGGCGCGACCGCCGGCTCGGCCGACGTGTGCGGTGCTGTCACCACGCTCACGACTTCGTCCTCTCATTTTCGGCTGTGGCGTGGAACATAAAACGGTTACTACGTTTCGTCAACCCCGTTGCGTCTAATCGCTGCCAACCTTAGGGTGATCGGTCTAGGAACCGTTTACTGAAGGGATCCAGGCCGTGGCCCCGTTGGCTCGTCCAGTCGCCGCCTTCGCGCTCACCCCGAAACTGTTTGCCGACCTGTTCCCCGAGGACGTCTGCAAGCGGATC
>DPJL01000009.1:0-3596 GCA_003543035.1 Micromonosporaceae bacterium
GGCTGACGGCGCCGGTAACGATGTTCGTCGGGGGCGCCAGCGGCGGCGTATAGGTGATCGCCTTCCCGGCTACCAGAGCGGGTTGGTTGTGCGAGTACACCAGAGCGGCGTTGCCGGCTGCGTTTTCGATGCCGACCGTGGCCGAGTCGCCCTTGTCCCGGCCGAGTGCCGGATCGATTCCGGAGTAATGCATCGTGATTACTCCGTCCTCGTTGAGCACGACCGAGAACGTCACCCGCTCCGAACCCTCATACGGGTGCAGATTGCGCCACTCCACGACGTACTTGCGATAAGGAGCCGCGCCAATGGTTTCGGTGCGGATCGAGGACTGCCCGTCCGCCACGAGGTCGTCCCAGAACGGATAGATCGCCGCGTTGGGCTGGCCGACCGCGGGCAGACTCTCGTTCACCGCCTGGGATGAGCCTGGGTCGATGAAGCTGAGCACACCATTGGTGTCAACCCACGCGGTGCTGTAACCGTTGCCGTAGAACGGCATCGCGAACGGGAGGGTCACCTGCGTCTTGTTGTCGTCTCCGCCCAGTCCGAGGTCGTTGGCGGCACCGGCAAAGGGTGCCACGGCCGTGGTGCATTGGTAGGCGGCCGAGGACGGGCATGCGTCCTCAGGTATGGGCAGGTATGTCGCAGTGTAGCTGGCAGCTGAGGTCGGCGCCGTGATCACATGCGTCTGCCCTCCGCCATTGGACCAGGCCGAGAACTGTTGCCCGGCTTGAGGAGTGGGCGCACTCACCGAATTCGTCGACCCGGGGATCACCTCGCGAGTGAAGGGCGTAGTCCCGGTGAAGGAACCAACCGACAGTTGCAAGCCCGAAGGGCTGCTCTCGAAGGTGAGGTGAACCGTTTGCGGGTCGAGTCGGCGGACCACAGTGTTGGTCAGTGATTGGGCATCGGTGGCCGTCATCGCGAGCTCCAAATAGGACGGATACTCATGATCGGGCCCGACGAATGAACCACCGGCCACCCCGGACCAATTCTGCAGGACGTGCGTGTGGCAGTTGCCGACCGTTGCGCAGTGCTGCATCCGCAGCTCCCAGCTGATCGCGGAAGCCGGCAGAGCGCCCTGCTGCGGATCGTTCGCGTGGCCAGTGAAGGCGATGGAGTCGCCCACCTTCCACGTCAGCCCGACGGCCGGAGTGTCAATGAACGCGGTGGGAGCCGTGTTACCCGGCTGAATCTGCACCGTGCTCTCGCCGAAGGCACCAAGAGTGTCGGTGACTCGCAGCTTGGCCGTGTAGACACCCATCGTGCTGTAGGTAAAGGACGTTGTGGCCGAGGTGGAGTCCCATGAGCCGTTGTTGGTGAAGTCCCATTGATAGGTCAACCGGCCCGCGTCCGCAGGATCGGCGTCGGTGGAACCCGTGCCGTTGAAGTTCACCGTAAGCGGAGCCGCGCCGCTGGTCTGGCTGGGATTGATTACCGCCACGGGGGCCTGATTCCCCGGGGAGTACCGGATCCGCCGCACCGTCCCGCCAAGGTCGGCATAGTAGAGCTCGCCACCCGGTCCCATTTCGAGGTCCACCGGCCCGGCCGCCTGCTTGACGAAGAGCTCGATGTTCGACGTTGACGGCAGTCCCCCGGCGATGGCCGGTTTCATAGCCCAGATGCAGCCGCGTGAGTAGTCCGCGAAGAAGAGCGCTCCGCGGTAGGCCGCCGGATATGGGCCGCTGGTCGGATAGAACGCCGTTCCGCCGACCGCGTCGCCACCGGTGCCACAGCCTTCCGCTGGAACGATGTCGTTGGCGTGGTTGTAGGCGAAGTATGGAGCCGTCTGCCCCGCCCCGGTGTATAGCGACTCACACAACGGAAGGTTCGCGTTGTCATAGCTCGCCATCGGGCTGTTGCCTTCGTAGCACGGCCAGCCGAAGTTGGTGACCCCCGCGGTCGGGTTGACCACGCGGTCGATCTCTTCCCACACGTTCCAGCCGACGTCGCCGAGCCACACTTCGTTGGTGCCCGGCTTCATGGTGAAGCGGAAGGGGTTACGCAGACCCTGCGCCACAATGCGGCGGGTGAACAGGTCGGGCGAGCCGATGTTCGGGTTTCCCGCGGCGGCAAGCCCGGTCGACGGTTCCAGCCGCAGCACCGTGCCGTCGAGCTGAGTGGGGTCCGCGGCGGATCGCATGTCCTGCGACCGCAGAGCGCCGCCCTGGTTGGCGGGATCGCCACAAGGATTGACCGGGCTGCCGAACTGTCCATAGTCGACGGCACTGAAGCTCGCGCCATCGCCTGAGGAGACGTAGAGCTTGCCGTCCGCGCCGAAGCCGAGGTCGCCGATGGAGTGGCTGGGGAATTGCTGACACCAGTTCTGGATCAGCACCTGTTCGCTGCCGGTCATCGCATTGCCGTTTGCCTGAAGCCGGGAGAGGCGGCCCTGCACGACACAGTTGCCACCGTTGGCCCCGCCCGGAGCGGTATTGCAGTTGTCGTTCCAATATGGAGCGTTCTGCCCGGGTGGCGCATCGTAGGTGTAGAGCACGTAAACCCACGGATCCGTGGGGAAGTTCGGTGCGAGGGTCAGGCCGAGCAGGCCACGATCCCACTGGTTGTGCACATTGGCCGCGAGGTTGGCGAAAACGGTGGGCGTGGTGTCGGCAAGGTTGTCGAAAACCTTGATGGCGCCACCTTTTTCGGCCACGAAGATGCGGCCGTCCGCGACAAACTCTATGTTCGTGGGCTGATTCAGCCCGTTGAAGACAATCTGCTCGGCAAACCCGGATGGCAGCACCGCCGCTTGGGCAGCGGGTCCTGACACCCCAACAACTGTGGCGCCAAGAAGCGCACACGTAGCAATTGCGCGGGCAAAGCGTGTGCGCATTGTTCCTCCCCTGAAGAAAAGTGACTCACGGTATCGGGAAAGGAACCGATCAAGCACTATCGGTTATCTGATAATCGACTTGCGGGACCTGATGGATATGAGACAGAAGCTCGGTTAGCCGACTATCACCACGTCAAGGCGCCGCGGCCCATGCACACCTTCCACCCGATTCAGCTCGATGTCACTGGTGGCCGACGGGCCGGAGATCAGGGTCAGCGGCCGCGTCGGGTCGGGCAACGCCGCCAGCGCATCCTCGACATCGGGCACGACCTGCTCGGTGCGCACTACGCACACGTGGTGATCCGGCACCAGAGTCAGCGCCCGTTTCCCTTGCGCGACACCGGCATCTAGGATGATCGTGCCTGTCTCGGCAATGGCCACCGCACAACCGGTGAGCACGCTCACTCCCGGCCCGTCGAGCTCATTGACCTCAGGATCCTTCAATACCATTTGGGAGTACCGGGTAAGCCACCCCCCAGGCACATCACCAGGCACAGCCAGAGTCGTTGTGCCGCTGAGCAATTCGGCGAGCACTCCGGCCAGATCGCCCTCGGTGCAACGCCTTACGGTCGCCATGTAGTCGCCCACCCGTTCGGCGAAGAGGTCAACGACGGTCATAGGTCTTCGTCCACCAATCGCGGAAGGTCTCGGCTGGAACGGATGGGAGGTCCCGCGAGCGGGTCCACGGCGACAGCAGCTTGGGGAAGCGGCGGGGAATCCACATCAGCCTCTGGGCCAGGCGCAGGCTTATCGGGTACACCCA
>DPJL01000009.1:3821-13999 GCA_003543035.1 Micromonosporaceae bacterium
TGTATCAACACTTCCGGGATGTTGATTTTCACCGGGCAGACGTCGTAACACGCGCCGCACAACGTCGACGCGAAGGGCAGGCTCTTGTATTGCCCGGTCATCTGCGGCGCGAGGATCGCCCCGATCGGGCCGGGATACACCGAGCCGTAGGCATGCCCACCGGTGCGCTCATAGACCGGGCACACGTTCAAGCAAGCGGAGCAACGGATGCAGTGCAAGGCTTGCCGTCCCACGGGATCGGCCAGCACCCTGGTCCGCCCGTTGTCCAATAGCACAATGTGGACGGTCTGTGGCCCGTCGCCTGGCGTGACGCCGGTCCACATTGAGGTGTAAGGGTTCATTCGCTCACCGGTCGACGAACGCGGCAGCAGCTTGAGGAACACGGCCAGATCGCTGAATCGGGGCAGCAGCTTCTCGATGCCCACCACGGTAATCAGGGTTTCGGGAAGGGTCAGGCACATGCGGCCGTTGCCCTCCGACTCGACCACCACGAGGGTGCCCGTCTCCGCGATCGCGAAGTTGGCTCCGCTGACCGCTGTAGTCGCGGTGAGGAATTTGCGCCGCAGATGCGCGCGGGCCAAACCGGCGAGGGTTGCCGGATCATCGGTCAGATCGGTTGGTGCGCCAGGGATGTGCGTGCTGAACAGATCGCGGATCTGGGTGCGGTTGTAGTGAATGGCCGGCACCAGAATGTGTGAGGGCTTGTCGTGAGCGAGCTGCACGATGAGCTCGGCCAGATCGGTCTCGATCGCCTGGATCCCTTTGGCTGCAAGCGCTTCGTTGAGCTCGATCTCCTGGGTGGCCATCGACTTTACCTTGACGACCTCCTTGGCGTCGCCGGCGAGCCGGGCCACGATCTCACACGCCTGTTTGGCGTCGCGGGCGTGATGGACCTGCGCTCCGCGAGCGATGGCCGCCGCCTCGAATTGGGTCAGCAACTCCGCCAGCCGGGCCATCGTGTCGGTCTTGATGGCCTTTGCCGTCTCGCGCAGCTCTTCCCAGTCGGGCAGCTCTTCCACCACCCGCGCACGCTTGTCGCGGATGGTGTGCGTGGCCTGCCTCAGGTTCGCGCGAAGCTGCTGGTCAGCCAGGGCCTTGCGCGCCGCGTCGGGGAAGCTCAGGGGCATCTGGCCATCGTATAGGGGATCATCCGATGATTGGGCGCCGCAGCCCTGAAATTGATCCATGGATGCCGATTTCCCTGCTTCCGCCGACTTTGCGACGGTACGTTGGTCGAGGAGTGCGGCAACCAGGCCGCCACGGAATCGGGGGATCCGGAACCATGGGCAAGTTCGAAGAGCACATCGACAGCGCGAAAGCCAAGGCGGATCAGGACATGAAGCGCCTCAAGGAAGAAAACCAGAAGATCGGCCGGCACGCGAAAGACGATGCGGCCAAGGTGCGTGAGGGCGCGCAGAAGGTCGAGGCGGGGGCCAAGAAGGCCGCGCAGAACGTGAAGGAAGGCATCCGGTCAGCGGACGAAAAGATCCGCGAAGACGTGGCATCGGCGGCAGGACGAGTCGAAGCCGACGCCAAGAACATGAAGGACCGGATGAACAAGCCCAAGCGCTGACGCCAGTCGGCCGGTGGTGCCCAACGGATCGGGCACCACCGGCTTCGCTATGGCGCGAATTGGTTGCTATCGCAGCGAGTGAGCCATCGCGACCACGATCGGGCCGAGCAGTGGCAGCACCACGTTGGATAGGGCGTAGACGACCGTGTATGACATCAACGGCGTGGTGTTGCCTGCCGCCGTCTGCACCGCAGTGATAGCCGGTGTGCTGCATTGCTGACCTGCCACAGCACCCAGGGCGAGCGGCGCCTCCAGCCTCATCACCTTCCACGCCACAAACAGCGATATGCAAGCGGGGACAAGGGTTATCAGGATGCCGGTGATCGGCAGCGCGATGCCGAAGTCCCGGATGAGCTTGACCGCCGTGGGTCCCGAGCCCAGACCGACAGCGCAGATGAAGGTCGCCAGGCCCAGATCCTTGATCACGGATGCGGCCGCCGGATGGTACTGCCCGAAGGTGGGGTGTTTGGCCCGCAACCAGCCGAAGAACAGGCCCGTGAGCAGGCAGCCGCCACCGGTGCCCAGAGACAGCGGGATGCTGCCCAGATTCAGCGTGAGCTTGCCGATCAGGATGCCCAGCGCCACGCCGATGCCGATGAAGATGAAGTCGGCCTTGACGCCGGGGTCGATTTTGAAGCCCACCCTGGGTACGAAGGAGTTCAGGTCCTTCTTGGTGCCGGTGAAGCGAAGCACGTCACCGGTGGCGAGCTCGGTCCCCGGCTGCACCGGCAGCGGATGCTCCATGCGGGTCACGCCGGTGAGGAAGATGCCACGACGCTGATCCACCGGAATCTGCTCACGCAGTGCGCCGATTGTCTCGCCCGCCGCACCTTTCGCGGTCAGCACCGCCTCCATCTGATCCAACTCGAGGTCCATCCCGTCCGACGGCGCCACCTCCGGGCCGACCAGATTTCCGCCGCGCAGCAACACTTCCCGGTGGCCAACGAGCAGCACGACGTCGCCCCTTGCCAGCTTGGTGGCCGCGGCGAAACCGAGCATCTCGCCGCCCCGGTGCACGCGTTCCACCGTGGTTCCTTGCCCGAAGGCGGTTTCGAGCTGCCCGACCGACTGTCCATTCGCGACAGAGACCTGGTGGGCCCGGCCGACCAACTCGGGCAGCGCCGGAGCGGCGCCCTCCGCGGTGGAGCCGCCGCCCAGCTTGCGCCAGAGCTTGTCGGCCTCGTCGCGGAGGTTTACCTTCATGATCGATGGGAAGATCTGGCTGCTCAGCAGCACGATGGTGATCAGGCCCATGATGTAGGAGATGGAATAGGCGGTGCCGACGTTGCTCTGCCAGGCCGCGATCTGCTCCGCCGGCGCGTCCAGTTTGCCGATCGCGTCGGTCGCGGTGCCGACCACCGCCGACTCGGTCGCACCACCGGCCAGCATGCCCGCTGCCGTGCCGACGTCGAGCTTGAGCAGCACGGTGGCGACGGCGGTGATGGCGAGGATCGAGACACATTCGATCGCGGTGAAGACGCCGTAGCGCAGGCTCCTGCGGTTGAGGCTGGCGAAGAACGACGGGCCGGAAAGGTAGCCCAGCGTGAAAATGAACAGAGCGAAGGCGATGTTCTTCACCTGATCGTTCAGGGAGACCTTGCCCCACATGCCCACGAAGATCGCCACGATCAGGGTACCGGCGACGCCGCCCAGGGAGATCTTCCAGAACTTCACCTTCCCCAGCGCGAAGCCGAGCGCCAGGCAGATGAACAGGGCCAACTCGGGCGTGCTGTGCAGGAGGTTCTTCATTTGGCTGCTGCCCTTGCCTTCGCGGCCGTCTTCTTGGCAGGCGCTGCCGCCGACTTCTTACCGCCGGCGGGCTTTGGTGAGGCCTTGGCACGCGGCTTCTTGCCGCCGGAGGACTCGAACTCCCCGAGATAGCCCTCCATCACCTCGCGCAGCCAGGTGCCGATCTTCTCGTAGGACTCCATCTTGAGGTTGGCCAGACTGACTCGCACGCTCCACTGCGGACCGTCGAATCCGCCGCCGTTCATCAGGATCACCGATCCCTTTTCGGCCAGGCGGAAAACCGGATCCACCGGCTCGAAATTCGCCCGCATCCAGTCGGCGAACTCTTTACTCTGCGTGGTCTCGATGTACCGCATCAGGTCGAGCTCGACGTAGTAATGCGCGGCATATTCGTTCTTCGGGATCGACACACCCAATCCTTTGACCAGAGCGTGCAGCCGCCTCGCGATGAGGGACTGGCAGGTGCGGCGGTACTCCTCCTGCTCGTCCAGCAGCGCGAACAGGCTGAACAAGGTCATCTGGGTCTGCTGCGGCAACGACAACCCGCCGGTGTGATTGAGCGCCACCTGACGGGAGTCGGCCACCATCCGGTCGATGAACTTAATCTTCTCCGGCTCCAGGGTGAGCGTGCTGTAGCGCTTGTTCAGGGCCGCCTTGTCCAATGCCCGCAGCTTCTTGAGCTTCTCGTCGAAGATGTTGTCCTGATTCACGGTGACGACGCCGAGGCGCCATCCGGTGCAGCCGAAGTACTTGCTGAACGAATACACCCCGATCGTGTTGCGCGGCACCGTCGACATCAGCGACTCGAAGCCGTTGATGAAGGTGCCGTAGACGTCGTCGGTGATGATGGCCAGTCCCGGGTTCGAGGTCTGCGTGATCTTCTTGATCCGGGCCATCGCGTCCGGCGTCAGCATCACCGAGGGCGGGTTCGACGGGTTCACCACGAACAGCGCCTTGAGCTTCGGGTCGGCGAGCTTGTCCAGCTCGGACTCCTCGAACTGCCAGGTGTGCAGGCCGTCCAGATTCAGCTTGGTGGCCTGGACTTCGATGACGTTGAAGTGGTACCGGTCGAGTTCGGGGATCTCGGTGTAGGGCGTGAAGATCGGGGTCATCAGCGCGATCGTGTCGCCCGGCTCGAGGATCTTGTTGACGATGGCGGAGTCGAAGATGTAGCACATGGCCGCCGTGCCGCCCTCGGTCGCGAAGACGTCGAAGGTCGTCTTGGGCGGCTTGCCCGCGTACATCTCCTTGGTCAGGTACTGCTTCACGATCTGCTCGGCGTGGTGCAGCATGCGCGGCGGTTCCGGGTAGTGGTCGCCGATGATGCCATCGGCGAGCTCCCAGACGAAGGCGTCCGCGTCGAAGTCGAGCTTGGCCACGCCGTAATCAAGGCTGCGCTGAAGCAGGTCGGCTCCCGGCTCCTTACGGTTCTTCTCAAGGAACTTGGCGAAGCGGGCCGCGATGCCGGATTTCTGTGGCATGCCGCCGACGCCCTCCCACTCGTCCCAGTCCAGTTTGGACTCGGCGATGCCGAACCTGCCCAGCAGCCAGAAGGCGTCGCGAGGCTCGGTGGCGATCCAGTTGGGGTTACCCCGCCCGGCGTTGAGCATGGCGATCGCGTTCTCGCGGTCGTTCTCGTCCGCCAGCTTGATGAGCTCGTCCTTTAGCTCGAAGGGGCTCAGGCTTTCGAGGCGCTTCTGCTCTGCACGCGACGTCTTCACGGCGGTTCTCCTTCACGACAGCAAGAACGATCTATGACAAAACGGGCACGCGGCGTCGCGGACCAGCACTTTGGCCAGCCTATTAATGATCAGGAAGTTGATTTGGCGGTTTGTCGAAAACCGGGGTGGCCTCTTCGTCATCGGTGTAGAAGGCTCAACCTAGGAGGAGATGACCATGAAGTACGTGATGATGATCTGCGGCGACCCCAGCGCCTATGCCGGGCTCTCCGAAGAGGAGATGAAGGCCGGGTACCAGGAGATCTTCGCCCACGTCGAGAAGTGGCAGAAGCTTGGCCGCTATGTCGAGGGCGGCGCCGAGCTGCAGGGCCGGGACACCGCTCGGACCGTCAGGCGCAACGGATCAGGTGGCGTGGTCGTCACCGACGGCCCCTACACCGAGATCAAGGAGCAGATCGGCGGCTTCATGCTGATCGAGGCGGATTCGCTTGCCGAGGCGCTCGAGACGGCGTCGGAGTGGCCCGGGATCAAGTTCGGCGCCTCGATCGAGGTGCGGCCGATCGTGGTACACGAACGCTGATTGCCTGCCTGGGCCTGCCTTCCCGGCCGGAGGTAGGCCCAGGGTGCTTCGGCACACTACGATCGGGCCGTGTCACGGGGCGCATCATTGTCGATACGCGTGCTTGGGCCGGTAGAGGTGTCCACAATGGACGGACTGCTCCGGCTGACCGCCCGTGAAAGGACAGTGCTCGCGTCTCTAACCGCGGAGGTGGGCCGCCTCGTCCCGGTGGAACGCATCATCGATGCCACGTGGAACAAGCAACCGCCGCATTCCGTCCGCAACCGCGTGCACACCCTGATCTCTTCGCTGCGCCGCCAGATGGGTTCTGGCACCATCGTGACCAGGCCCGCGGGCTATGTGCTCAACCTCGACGATCACCCCGATGCGCTGGACGCGACTCGCTTCGAGAATCTGGTCGGCCGCGGCCGCAGCCTGATGGCAGCACAGGACCACGCCGGTGCCGCCGAGCTCTACGCCGCCGCGCTGGCCCTGTGGCGTGGCCCCGCCTATGAAGATGTGCAATCACCCCACCTGCTCGCCGAGGCGACTCGCTTGGCCGAGCTGCGGCGCACAGTGACTGAGGACTATGTCGCCGCCCAATTGGGCCGCGGAGCTCATGCCGAGGTTCTCATCGAGCTGACCGGGATGGTGACTCAGGATCCGCTGCATGAGCGGCTTCGCGGCCAGCTGATGCTTGCCCTGTACCGATGTGGCCGGCAGGCCGACGCGCTGGAGGTGTTCGAGAACGGCGCCCGCCTGCTCGCCGAGGAATACGGCCTCGATCCCGGCGAGGATCTGCGCGCCCTGCGCCAGGCGATCCTGCAAGACGACCCGTCGCTGGCCGTCCCGGCCAAACTTTCGGCCAGTCCCAGCCAGCTGCCCGCGGGCATCGGTGACTTTGTCGGACGTGAGCCGGAGTTGGCCGAGCTGAACAGGCTACTTGCCGATGCGGCGCCGGGCCACTGTGCCGTTGTCTCCATCGTCGGCATGGGTGGTGTCGGTAAGACCACGCTCGCAATCCATGTGGCACACCAATCCCGGTTGTCGTATCCCGACGGCTGCCTCTACGCCGACATGCAAGGCAAGGACGCCTTCACCGTCCTGGGTTCATTCCTACGCGCCTTTGGTCAGCCCAGCGACAAGCTGCCCGATGAGCCGGACGAACGTGCGGCCATGTTCCGCTCGACGTTGGCAGGGCGCCGCGCGCTTGTCGTGCTGGACAACGTCCTCGACGAACGGCAGGTCCGGCCACTGATCCCCGGCGGCGGGTGCGGCGTCCTGCTCACCAGCCGCAGACCTCTCACCGGGATCGCCGGGGTGCACCTACTGTCGCTGGATGTCCTTGGTACCCAAGAGAGTCTGCGACTGCTCGCGAACGTTGCCGGAGAAGACCGGGTCGGCGGCGACCCGGCTGCCGCGCTCAAGATGATCGACCTATGTGGACGATTACCACTGGCCATCCGGATCGCGGGGGTAAGGATGGCGCAACACCGAGCACTTTCCGCGGCAAGAATGGCCGAAAGGCTGGCCCAGCAACGCCGGCGACTCGACGAATTCGTCGCGGCCGATCTGGACGTCCGGGCGTGCCTTGCGGAGAGCTGGCAACGCCTCGACACCAGGCCCGCGGCGCTGCTCGAAAAGCTGAGCCAGCTGCCGATCCGCTCCTACACCCCTTGGCTGAGCGCGGGTCTGCTCAACGTCTCGCCTGGCGAAGCCCATCACTGCCTGGATCAACTCGAGGTCGCCCAGCTGGTGCGATCGGTTGACGGCGAGCACTACCAGATGCATGACCTGGTACGCCTTTTCGCGCTGGAGCAGATCTGCCAGCCAACCCCCGTCATGCCCGCATACGAAGCGCTGCTGGCCCATGCGGAGTCGGCCGCGGGGCAGTTGCCGTGCCGCGTGATCCCGGTCGGGCCCGCGGAGAAGTCGGTCGAGCCCATCGCCGACGCGACACGTTGGTTCGACGATGAGCGGGAGAATCTTGTCCTCGCCGCCGAGCACTGCGCCGAGCTGGGCAACTATCCCCTTGCGACCAGGCTGGCAACAGCACTTGCGAATTCGTGCATCGTCAGCGGCGCACATGACGACTGGGAGAGGAGCCATCGCCCGCTGTTGGCAGCTCTGCACCGCCAGGGTGCGCTCCGACCCGCCGATGAGGCCAGGTTGCGCGTCAGCTACGGAAGCCTGCTGCGACTGCGCAATCAGCCTCGGCCGGCGATAGTCCAGCTGCGCCTGGCCTATCGCGAGGCAAGGCGTTGCGGTGACGATCTGAGTGCCATCTGCGCCTGCCTTTCCTGGTCGGTCTGCGCTCGCATGCTGGGCCGCCAACAAGTGGCGCATGCCACGATCGGGAAAGCCTTCTCGTTGCTCTCAGAGCTGCCAGAGGAGACGGTTCTGTCGGGATATGCGTGGCTCGGCTTCGGCATCCTCGAGGCCAACCATCAGCCCTATGCCGACGAGGGCGTCGCCGCGATGCGACGGGCATTGCAGATCTTCGACCACTTCGGCGAAAGGTGGGCCGCGGCCAGTGCTCATGCCGCGTTGGGCGGCATGTTGAGCCGCCGGCGCGAGGAGGGCGCGATTTCCCACCTGCGCACGGCAATCGCCTTGCAGGCCGAGATCGGTGACCGCAATCTGCTGGCCCGCGCGGAGTTGCAGCTCGCCAACGCCAACCTGTTGCAGGGACGCCACGATCTGGCCCGGCCCGTGCTGGAACGGACCCTGCAGGTTTTCCGTGAGCTGCGCGACGGCTGGGGCATCGGGACTTCGCTGCGCCTGCTGGGCCGCTCGTATCTGCGGGACGGCGATCCTGGTACCGGCCGGGACCTGCTCGAATCCGCGGTGGCGGAGTTGCGTGCGACGGATCAGCCCTATCCCATAGCCCAGGCGTTGCAACTCCTTGCGGAGGCCAGGCTCGCCTGCGGAGACATCGCATTGGCACGTGCAATCGCGGGCGAGGCACTGGGGATCTTCCAAAATCTCGGCGCCATCGAGGCTGACCGGATGGCCGACTGGCTGTCCGCTTTGGACGCGTGACAGAAAGTTCAAAGAACTTCCACAGCGCTCTCGGGGACTCTCAGACCGGATCAAGCCTGATCCAGCAAACCGTCCGGAAAGGAGCGTGAAAGTGACCAAGATGCTTCGCAGTACAGGCGATCGGCTACTCGGTCTGTTCCTGCCCAGCGCCACAGCCGGTGCCTGCGTACCCGAAATGGGTTACCCCTGCGCCAGCTGTACGTGCATGGTCGTAAGCGGACGCGTGGTCTGCTACCGCAACAAGCTCAACTGCTGGGGGCGCTGCGCCCGGTCGAGCTCCTGCTGCTGCTGACCCTGCAAGGGTGGCGTCGCCGCGGGGCGGCGCCACCTGAAACGGCAATCCCGAAGACCATCTCACCGTGAGGACTCTGCTGTGATCCCCTTCCTTACCGGCGCCGTCATCGTGCTAGCGATCGCAGTCGCCGCGAACCTTTTCATCACCTTCGCCATGATCCGCCGGCTGCGAGCCAGCGAAATCGCCGCCCGGGATGACGCCGACTCGTTCCGCCCCACCGTGGGCAACACGATCGGGGAATTCGAGGTCACGTCCACCGACGGCGCCAAGCTCACGCACCGCGATCTGGCCGATGGCAGCTTCCGGATCGCCTTCCTGCTGCCCGAATGTGGCGGCTGCGGACGGGTGGTTTCCGAGCTCGCCGAGTTGGCTGACCGCTCGGTCATCGTCGCGGTGGCGGGCACAGCCGGTGATCCGGCAACGGTGAAAATGATCCAGTCCATCCCGGACGATCTTCGCGTGATCCTCTCCCCGGTGGGCGGCGCCATAGGCCAGGCGTTTCACTTGGCGACCTTCCCGACCGTGGTGGAGATCGTGGACGGCCGGGTTACCGGGGTTGGTGAAACCTTTGCCGCCCCAACCGTCGCCAGGGTGACCGCGTGACCGGGTGGCGCGGCCACTTCCGCACCGCCGGGGCCGCCTTGGCCCTCGGCGGGCTGGCTGCGGGAGGTCTGGCCGCAGGCGTCCTGGTGCTGACCGCGGTAGCCGGCGCGGCACCTGCCGTCACCGCGTGGCTGACCAAACTGGCGATCGACGATCTCACCGGCGCCGGGGTGACAGACACCCAACGAGTCGTGATGCTCGCCAGCGCGGCGGCCGGGATCGCGGGGGTCGGCGTCGTGCTCGGCTATGCCGCGGGCTTCCTCACCCTACGCATGCAGAACGCGATCACCCTGTATGTCCAAGAACGACTTTATGATCGGGTCAACAAGTTCATCGGTCTGCGGCAGTTCGAAGATCCGCGCTTCGCCGACCAGCTGCGGCTGGCCGAAGATGCCGCCAAGGATGCCCCTGGAGTGCTGGCGCAGTTCCTGATCACCACCGTGCGCTCAACCGTGGCGGTGGCCGGATTCATCGCCGTCCTGCTGGCGATCTGGGCCCCGATGGCGTTGCTGTTGCTGGCAGTTGCCGGTGTTGCGCTGGCTGCCCAGCTTTCGCTTGCCCGCAGGCAAGCCGACATCGCACAGGCGACAATGGCCACTCAGCGACGCCAGTTCATGTATCAACATCTGCTGACCGATCTGCGCGCGGCCAAAGAGACCCGCCTTTTCGGTCTGGGCA
>DPJL01000061.1 GCA_003543035.1 Micromonosporaceae bacterium
GCCAACGTCATGTTGAACTCGACGATCCCGGCCGGCAGCACGATCAAGGTGCAGCGCGACTCGGGGCAGGGTATCGCGACCATCGATTTCATCAACCTGGAATTGGTGTCGCCACGGGCGAACCCGGACTCGGCCCGGTACAAGGTGCCGGCCGGATTCACCCACCAGGATGTGCAGAACGCACTTGACGCGGCCCGTCAGGACGCGAACTCTCTCGGCGTGTACCTGCCCGCGGGCACCTACAGCACGGCGAGCAAGTTCACGGTCTACGGCAAGGCGACCAACGTCATCGGCGCGGGTATGTGGTACACCCGGTTCGAGACACCTCAGGGCCAGGAGAACACCAACGCCGGCTTTGATGTGCCCACGTCGGGCAACGGGTCCAGATTCGAGGACTTTGCCTTCTTCGGCAACTACACCTCGCGCATCGACGGCCCGGGCAAGGTCTGGGGCGAGTTGAACAACAGCCAGAACCTGGTCATCAACCGGACCTGGGTGGAGCACACCATCTGCGCCTACTGGGGTGTGCACAACAACAACATCACCATCACCAATTCGCGTTTCCGCAACACCTTCGCGGATGCGGTGAACTTCACCAACGACACCACCAACTCGTTGATTTCCAACAACGAGGGCCGGGGTAACGGCGACGACGCGTTCGCGCTCTTCTCCGCGACCGACGGTGGTGGCAGCGTAGGCAACAACGGCAACATCTTTGAGAACCTGTCCGCCACGCTCATCTGGCGTGCGGCCGGGGTTGCCGTCTACGGCGGGTTCAACAACACCTTCCGCAACCTCTACATCGCGGATATGTTGACCTACTCGGGTCTGACCGTCAGCTCGCTGAACTTCGGATACCCGTTCGTGGGCTTCGGGCCGGGGATAACCACCTTCCAGAACATCTCCCTCATCCGGGCAGGTGGGCACTTCTGGGGTGCGCAGACCTTCGGCGCGATCTGGTGCTTTGCGGCGACGCATTCGTACCGGGCGCTGCGCTTCACCGACATCGACATCGTTGATCCGACCTACTCGGGCATCATGTTCCAGACCAAGTACCCGGAGCAGACACCGGTGACGGACACGGTGTTCACCAACATCCGGATCTCCGGGGCGCTCAAGAGCGGCGACGCCTTCGATGCCAAGTCGGGCTTCGGCATCTGGGTCAACGAGATGCCCGAGGCGGGCCAGGGCCCGGCCATCGGCTCGGCGACCTTCAACAACCTGGTGTTCAGCAACAACTTCCAGAACATCAAGAACACCACGACCACATTTACCCTGACCATCAATCCTTAACGATCAACAGCATCGGCGCCGCCGGGAGTTCGACTTTCCCGGCGGCGCCGCCGTCTAGCAATTCCCGCCCGGTCTGCGAGGATGGTGCCCAGCTTTTATAGGAAGGGTTCCATGAGCGTGATCCGTCGTTGGTGGCCGTTGCTGGCCGTGGTCGCTCTGCTGGCGGCCGCGGGGATGGCGGCTTCCACGGCGCTGCTGCCGCTGTCGCGGGTCACGGCGGGCTCGGCAACGGAACCGCTGACCGTCGAGCCGACGGCTGAAGCCCGGACGGTCCAGGCTTCCGCCGAGCCGCGAGTCGGGACTGGCCCCGAGCTTCCCGGCTGGGTGATGTGGGCAATCCTCGGGTTGGCGGTGCTCGCCGTGGCCGCTGTGGCGATGGCGCTGTTCGGGAAAGCTGTCCGATCCGGATCTCGTTTCCGCCGTAGGCGCGTGCAGCGTCCTGCTGCTACGCAGAAGACGGCCGCGGTCGAGGCCGAAGTGATGGCCGCATTGGACGCTGGGCTGGTCGAGCTCGATGAGACCGACAGTGACCCGCGCCGGGCGGTGATCGCCTGCTGGGTGCGCTTGGAGCGGGCGGCGCAGGGAGCTGGTGTCCAGCGGTTGCGCGGCGATACCTCAACCGATCTCGTGCTGCGTCTGCTTGCCGCGCATGAGCTCGATGAGCGGGTGCTCAGTGGCTTCGCGGATATCTACCGGCTCGCCCGGTACTCGCCGAAAAATGAAGTGAATGAGTCGATGCGTGACGAGGCGAGGGCCGCGCTGGCAAGGCTCCGGGGCGAGCTGACCGGAGTTGCCGCATGAGCGAACGCGCGTCCATTGACGACCTGTTCAGCGGCGAGGAACGCTCGGCCGACCCGCCGCGCAAGTCACCTCAGGCGCAGCTGCTCAGCCTGCTGCTCATCGCGACCGTGTTGGCCGGGATCGCGTTTGTGGGGTTGCGGATAGCCGAGCTGACCGCGCCGCTGCCAATGCTTTTCGCCGTGGCTGTGACCATCGTGCTGGGGTTGCGAATGGTTCGCGGGTTGCGCCCGCCGCCACGGTCGCGCCAGGCCGGCCGGCACCACGAGGAACGGGTGACCGTTGCCGATGGCTTGCAGCTGGCCATCAGTCGCTGGGACACCATGCTGGATTGGTGCCACACCGACGTTTCCCGCTTCAACCGACGGGTGTTGCCCAAGCTGGGGGAGCTGGTGGACGAGAGGTTGCGCCAGCGCCACGGAATCACCAGAGTTAGTGATCCGGAACAGGCGCGAGCCGTTCTGGGTGACCCGCTCTGGACCTATGTCACGATGCCGCTACGCCGCCCCCCGCACCCCCGCGAGCTCGATCAGATCGTTACCGCGTTGGAGAAGTTATGACCATGGACGTGAAAGACATCGGCCGGCTTTCGGCCCAGGTGCTGGACCGGGTGGGCACGGTCGTGGTGGGCAAACGCTCCGCTTTGGAGCTTGTGCTGGCCGGGATCCTCGCCGGCGGGCATGTGCTGCTGGAGGACTTGCCGGGGCTCGGTAAAACGCTGACCGCACGCTCCTTCGCGCAGGCGCTCGGGCTCGACTTCCGCCGGCTGCAGTTCACCCCCGATCTGTTGCCCGCCGACGTCACCGGATCGTTCCTTTACGATCAGCGCTCACACGACTTCACCTTCCGGGCCGGGCCGGTCTTTACCAACCTGCTGCTCGCCGACGAAATCAACCGCACCCCGCCGAAGACTCAGGCGGCGTTGCTGGAGGCGATGCAGGAGAAGCAGGTGTCGGTCGAGGGCGTGACCTACCGGCTCGAGCCGCCCTTCCATGTGCTCGCCACCGCCAACCCGATCGAATACGAGGGCACATATCCGTTGCCCGAGGCTCAGCTTGACCGCTTCATGCTGCGGGTTTCTTTCGGCTATCCCGAGCCGGAGGAGGAGCTTACTGTGCTGCGGCGAAGGATGGAGCGTAAGCGGGAAGAGTCCGAGCTGGCCGCGGTGGTGGACGCGCAAACCCTGCTGAAGATGCAAGCCGGTCTCGAAGAGATCGAGGTTGAAGAATCCATTGGCCGGTACCTGGTCACGCTGACCGCCGCCACCAGAGAGCACCACGCCGTCCTGGTGGGTGCGTCTCCGCGAGGTTCGTTGGCGCTGCTGTTGCTTTCCAGGGCACGGGCGGCCATGGCCGGGCGCGATTATGTGATCCCCGAGGATGTCAAGCAGGTCGCGTTGCCGGCCCTGGCCCACCGGATCACCCTGCGTCCGGAAATGTGGCTCAAGCGAGTCGACCCGTCGACCGTGGTGAATGATGTTCTCGACGCGACTCCGTCCCCGGCCAGCGGCGCTGTTCCGTATCCTCAGCAGTCCGGTCTCGCTGAGCTCGACGACGAGCTCGAACTCTTCCGCTGATGTTGCGACCTGCCGCGCCGAAGCCGCAACCGGAGGTGGAGCCGGAAGAGGAACATTGGGCTCCCACCCGGGCGTTCGGCCGCGCCGTGTTCCTGACCGGGTTGCTGTTGGTGGCCGCGATCGTGCTGGGCCGGGCCGATCTCGTGGTGCTGGCCGCCCCGATCGCGTTGAGCGTCGCGTTTGGACTCACGCGCCGGCCGATCGGGTCGCCGGGACTACGACTGTCCACAGTGGAGAGCTTCCCGGTCGAGGGGGGTGATCTCGGCGCGACCGTGGAGGCGGAGAACCATGACGTGGTGGGCTATGACCTTGCGGTGCTTCGGGTCCAGCACTCGCGTTGGCTGCGCCTGGTCGACGGCGATAGGCCTCATGTGACAAGCGTTCCTCGCGGGGTCGCGGCGGCGGTGGAGTTCGCCGGGCCGGCGATCCGTTGGGGGCGGCAGACTTTGGGGCCGGCCTCGGTACAGGCCGTGGCCGCGGATGGGCTTCTGATCAGCCGCGCGGTGGTGACCGGCGCGCTCGGGGTGCGGGTGTATCCGGTGACTGAGCCGTTCGAGGCGGACGAAGCGATGCCCCGCGCGGCCGGACTTGTTGGCCAGCATCGCTCGCGCCGCCACGGCGAAGGTGGCGAGCTGGCCGGGGTGCGCCAATTCGGCCCCGGCGATCGGTTGCGGCGCATCGATTGGCGGGTGACCCTGCGGACGGAACGGCTGCACGTCGCGGCCACACTGTCCGATCGCGACGCTGAAGTCGTGCTGCTGCTTGATTTGCTTGCCGACGCTGGGAAGTCGGAGGGTGTGCACGGCGCCGCCTCGGTCCTCGATCGCACGGTGAGGGCCAGTGCCGCGATCGCCGAACACTATCTGCACCTCGGCGACCGCGTCTCGCTCCTCGAATACGGCTCGTCGGCGCGGCGGTTGCGCCCCGCGAGCGGTCGCCGCCAGTACTTGACGGTGCTCGAGTGGCTTCTCGACGCGTACCCGTCGCCCACCGCACAGGAGCGTGGCGGGGCACAGCTTGCCGCGAGCATCTCCGCGGATGCGTTGGTGGTCGTCCTCACGCCGCTACTTGACGCTCGCTCGGCAGGCATGCTCGCCGGTCTCGCCCGCGCCGGGCGCTTCGTGGTGGCCGTGGACACGTTGCCCACCGTGCTGAGTGTGCCCGCGGTCGGCAGCTGGAGCAGCGTCGCCTATCGACTGTGGAGATTGGAACGGGAGAACACGATCGGCCAGCTGATGGAGCACGGCGTCCCGGTAGTGGCGTGGGCCGGGGCGGGAAGTCTCGACGTTGTGCTGCGCGATGTCGCAAGGCTGGCCTCGGCGCCGAAGGTGGGTGCGCGGCGATGAAGATATTCGATCGCCTGGCACGGCTCACCCCGGGACCCTTGATGATGCGAGCGGTGGTCTTCGTTTCCACCGCTGTCGGTCTGTGGGCAGCATCGCCCGCACAGTTCTCATCGCCTCGTTTACTGGCACCGATCCTCGTGGTCGCGCTCATGCCCGCGCTGGCTCCGGACAGTCGGCTGGTCGGCCTGATCATGGTGCTAATCGTTGGGGCGTGGCTGCTTTCGACCCTCGGCTTCAACGAGCCCGCCGCCGTTGGACGCACCTTCGCCGTAGCGTGTGCGCTTTACCTCACCCACTCATCGGCGGCGTTGGCCGCGGTCCTACCCCACGACGCCATAGTGGACACGTCTGTGCTGCTTCGCTGGGCGGCTCGCCGCGCCCTGATCCTGACCTGCGCCGGCATCGTCACCGCCGTCATCGTGCTGCTGGCTCCGGCCATGACACCCAGCACCTCGTTCTTCGCCCTATTCGCCGGGCTGGCCGTGGTCGCCGCGCTGCTCGCGGTGCTGGCCAGGTCAGCGCGGTTACGGCGGCGGATGTGAGCCTGGTCGCTGTCGGGAATCACAGCGGCTGAGGCGCTCACGCAGCGGGAACTTCGGTAGGTTGAAAGCGTGACACCAAACCGGATTTTGGTGGTCGGCGCAGGCCATGTCGGTCTATACGTCGCCCTCCGGCTGTCCCGCAAGCTTCGCTCGGGCGAGGCTGAGGTGCTGGTGGTCGATCCCCAGCCGCACATGACCTATCAGCCGTTCCTCCCCGAGGCAGCCGCCGGCAACATCTCTCCCCGGCACAGTGTGGTGCCCCTGCGGCGAGAGTTGCGCAAGTGCAAGGTGCTCTTGGGCGCCGTGACCAAGGTCGAGCACGCTCGCAAGGTCGCCACGGTGCAGCCCGTCGTCGGGCCTGCCCGCGAGATCCCCTACGACCACATCGTGGTCGCCCCCGGCAGCGTCTCCCGGACCCTGCCGATCCCCGGGCTCAGGGAGCACGCGGTCGGCTTCAAGACCATCGGCGAGGCGATCTTCCTGCGGAATCATGTGCTCGAGTGCCTTGACATCGCCGCGACCACAACCGACCCCGCGACCCGCAGCCGGGCGCTGAGCTTCGTCGTGGTGGGTGCGGGCTTCGCCGGGGTCGAAGCGCTCGCCGAGATGGAGGACATGGCCCGCGACGCGCTGCGCTACTACCCCGAGCTCAAGCCGGAGGACATGCACTGGGTGCTGGTCGAGGCCACCATGCGAGTGCTGCCCGAGGTCGGCCCGGAGATGGGCGCCTACACGGTCGAGCAGTTGGTCAAACGCAACATTGATGTCCGATTGGGTACCAGACTGGAGTCCTGTGTGGACGGTCTGGTGAAGCTGTCCGACGGCGACCAATTCGGTGCCGACACGATCGTGTGGACCGCTGGTGTGAAAGCACATCCGCTCGTTGCGGCAACCGATCTGCCCCGCAACAACCGTGATGCCATCACCTGCGACCCGACCTTGCAAGTGGTGCGGGATGGCAAAGTCGTTGAAGGCGCTTGGAGTGCGGGTGACTGTGCGGCAGTCCCCGATCTCACCGCCGCCGCAGGCGAGATGTGCGCGCCAAATGCGCAACATGCTGTGCGCCAAGCGAAACGGCTTGCCGACAACATCGTCGCCACCCTCCGTGGCAAGGGCGTGCGGGTCTACCGGCACGAGTATGCGGGTTCGGTGGCGAGCCTCGGCCTGCACAAGGGCGTGGCCCAGGTCTACGGCATCAAGCTCAAGGGCTGGCCGGCGTGGATGATGCACCGCACCTATCACATGAGCCGGATCCCATCGCTGAACCGCAAGGTCCGGGTCATCGTGGACTGGACCCTGGCGCTGTTCCTCAAGCGCGAAGTGGTCGCGCTTGGCGCACTACAGAAGCCTTTCGATCCGTTCCAAGAGGCTAGTCAGGAATAGTCCAGATAATCGCGTCTGCGACCGGGCGGCCGGGGCCGAGCAGGGCCTCCAAAGTCCGCCGCAGCGCTGCTTCTTGCGAGTGCTTGGTCAACGCGACACACGATGCCTTCCACCGGGCCAGGTCGGCTCGCGCCTGAGCCCGCATCCGGTCGTCCACCACCGGTACCTTGCCCGTCTTGGCCACTTCGGAGAGGACCACCGAGGTCGGGAATTTCCACGTGCCCACGGTGGCCCGGCCGTTGCGCCCGTAGGGGCCGATGAAGAAGCCCTCAGGCATGCCGAAGGCGACCCCGGTGGCGGTGGCATAGCGCATCGGTTCCGGGTCCGGCGGAGTCGCCAGCGGCACCGGCACAATCACCTCGCCGTCCCCGGCACACTCGCGCCAATGCCCGTCCGCATAGAAGCTGGGCACAGCGGGCCGGTCGGTGGTCGGAAGGGGCGTGGGGATCAATGGCACCAGCGCCACAGCGATCAGAGCCGGCACACCGAACCGCAGCCACCGGTGGTAGGACTGGGCCGCCTGATCCCACGCGAGCACAAGAAGGATCGCGATGAGCGGGATCATCGCCAGAGCGAAGCGCATCGGCAGCGCACCGTCGATCACCGGCACGCCCTTGAGGAAGACGTAGGGGCCGGCGAAAGAGGTGGGCTCGCGCTCGATGACGACCTTTGGCCCGAGTGAAAGCGCCGCCATCGTGAGCGCCGTGGCGAAACAGGCCACCGCGATTGCCTGGCGCCGCAGCCAGATTCCGATGCCCAGAATTAGCAGGACCAGCGGCCAGCCGAGGAAGGTGTTGTATTCGGACGGGCCGGTGCTCAGCTTCGCGTTCTCCGGGCTGCCGCCGAGGGAGAGCGGGGAGAAGGCCACGAAGCTTGCCAGGTCGGCGATGAAGTAATCGGGGCTGAAGACGCCGTTGGGCACCGATTGCGGGCCCTTGAACTGCATCCAAAGTGGATAGATCAATAGCGGGATGGCGACCGCGACAGCCACGGCCAGCCCGCCGGCGAAGCGCGCCACGTGAATCCAGGGCGGCCGGACCATCATGAGATAGATAAGCGTCACGATTACCAGCGTGAACGCCAGCAGGAAGAGCGTCTCCTCGCCGATGAACACCTGGGCCGCGACCAGCAGGCCGAAGAAAGCGCCCGTCGTCACCAGGCGCCATCCGGAGAACTGCTCGGTGGCCGCTCTGGCCAGCGTGACCACACACCAGAGCATCGGCGGGACCAGCCACTGGGCCGTCATATGCAGGTGGCTGTTGGCTTGCGAGATCATGCCGGGCGCGAAGCCGCAGAAGGCGGCTCCGATGGCGGCGGCCGGGCGGCTGGCTCCGAAGGTCTTGACCATTAGCAGGTACCAGCCTGCTGCGGTGGCAGCCAGATTGAGTCCCATGATCACAGTGAAGGTGGTCGGCGCCCCGAAGATCAAAGTGATCGGGGCGAAGAGTGCGCCCAACCCCACGGTGGCCGCATTGGTGAGCATGTTGATGCCGTCAGGGGCGTTGAGCCGATCGTTCAGCAGGGCGAAGTCGCCTTGCCAGAAGCGGCCGCCGTAGGCGAGGAACCACTCCACGAGGGTCTGATCGGCGGGGTTGAGGGCGAGGGTGCGCGTGTCGGGGTCGCGCCAGAGTCCAGCCGTGAGCCAAACGGCCAATAGGACATATCCCGTGCAAACCAGCACGTCAGCGGCGAGGCCGGAGCGCCAGCGGGATGGACCCATCGGTGTGCTTGTCACCCGCATGACCTTAAAGGGTCTATCCGTATGGCGCTGTAGGTAGGGCCTTCCCACCCGCTAACGTGGATCCGCCAGCGCAAAGTCCGGGTGGTGGAATGGCAGACACCGTCGACTTAAAATCGACTGCCGCAAGGCGTGCGGGTTCGAATCCCGCCCCGGGCACATTCCCAATTGAATGACATCACTGGGTGAAATTGCCCAATCCGGTCTTGTCGAGATGCTCTACGCGCACTGCCGCAATACCGCTGGGACCTGTGGTGAAGCCCACCCCGGAGAACCCGACAGCGTTCTCGCCGGTTGTTTCATAGAAGAACATATCTCCGGCATAGTGCCTAAGCGGGAATTGCATGCCTTTGGGACCCAATGTCATTACCAGGCCGCCATCCTTGACGCTAACCGTCAGCGGCCCGTAGTAGTCGTTTTGATATGTGCCCGCATAGTCGCCGACAGGTTTCGACGGTGAGGCGTCCGCGGGCCGGTTCGCGTAGTCGGTCTTTGATCTATCCGCTTCCTCCATCTGGGCGAAGATCGGGCCGAGGAAGCCCAGCCAGTCGATCGTCGGCCGGCCGTTCTGCGCGATGTCCTGGAAGCCGAACGTGATTGCCTCGGGCACGCCGACCGGCTTGCCATTGGTGAGCACCACGATGCCAAGCTGTTCAGAAGGCAGCAGGGCCACGGCGGTGGCCGCGCCGAGGGCGAAGGCGCCGGAGTGGCTCAGCCGCAGCCGGCCCTGGTCGTCGTAGGAGACATCCCAGCCCAGTCCATAGAAACCGGTGCGCCCGGCCGGGGCTCGCGGAGGCTGGGCAACTGATTGCGGCAGATGTGTCTGCGCCAGAGCCGCGCTGTCGATGAGCTGTTTGCCTTCGACCATCCCGTTGCCGAGTTGCAGGCGTACCCATTGGGCCATGTCCTTGGCGGTGGAGCTGACCCCGCCCGCCGGGCTCGGTGCTTCGGGGTCGCGTACGTATTTTGCCTGCCACGCATCGCCGACCTTGACGTGCGTGACAGCTTTGTCGGCCGCCTTCTCATAGTCGGCGAACCGCGAGCTGGTCGAGGTCATGCCGAGCGGCTGGTAGAGCACCTGGGACGAGAGGTTCTCCCAGCTCACACCTTTCGCCCTGGCCACCGCCACGGCCGCTTCGGTGAGCCCGAGATTGGTGTACGCATAGCTCGCGCGAAACGGCGCCAGCGGTTCATACCGAAGGTGCGACAACACATAGTCCCGGTCGAAGCCCAGGTCTTCGAGGAGGTCGCCGGCATGATCGGGCAGCCCGCTGCGGTGGGCGAAGAGATCCGCGATCGTCACATTCGCCGAGACCCACGGGTCTTTGAGGGCGAAACCGGGGTCATGCTTGACCACCGGATCGTGCCAGCCGACCGTTCCGCCGCCGACCACTGCGGCGACAACCGTTGAGGCGACCGGCTTTGACAGTGACGCGAGCTGGAAGACGGTCTCCGGGCCGACCGCGCCGGGCTTGCCTACCTCGCGTGCACCGAAGCCCTTGAGGTACACCACCTTGTCCTGATACACCACGGCGACGGCGACACCTGGTACGCCCGTTTGCTTCATCGCGCTCTGGACGAGCCCGTCGAGCTGAGCGACAGCCGCATCGACCTTCTCCTGGGTGAGCTGCGGCGCCGGCCGGGCCGCGGGTGCGGGGGCCAAGGACGGTGCCGGGCTAAGGGAAGGGCTCGGAGACGGGCTAGGAGAAGGGCTTGGAGTGGGGGTCGGATCCAACAGCAATCCCGCCACGGCGATGAGCGCCAGCAGTGGCAAAGAGCCGGTTCGTCCCCCCACCAGCTCAGTCAACCGCCTTTGCTTCGAGGTGTCCCAGGAATGGGCAACTACTTGCGCTGCGGGCCTACTCTGCGCGCGTGATCCCTCTCGTCTTCGCATTGATAATGACCGCTGGATCGGTCGCCGTTTTCCTTGTCGCCCGGCGACTTAGGCGCGGCAACAACCTCCTAGCTGGACAATGGTTGCAGCGCGCCGCCATCGCCGGCGTGGCGCTGGCACTGCTGGTGCTCGCCGTCTCGATGATCACCATCGTGCCGACCCGGAACATCGCTGTGTCAATGGCTTTCGGCCGTCCAACCGGGACACTCGGCAACGGGTTCCATGTCATCGCGCCCTGGGAGACCACGGAGGAATATGACGCGGCCATCCAGACCCTCAAGCTCTCCGGCGATCAGGGCGACAATCCCGGGCTGATGGTCCGGCTGGCCAACGCGGCCACCGCCCGGGTCGACGTCACTGTGCAATGGCAGATCGACCCCAACTCTGACATCACCCAACTGCACCTGGACTACCGCAACTTCACCAACATCCAGGACAACGTGGTCAAGCGCCAGCTCGCGGCCGCGCTGAACGCGGTGTTCGAGGGCTACGACCCACTGCTGGCGCTCAAACGTGGGCAGGAGGGCACCGGGCAGGTGACGCTGGCCGAGCTGGCGCAGAAGGTTCACACAGAGATGTCCCGGGTGCTGCCGACCGGCCTGCTGATGAGATCGGTGACCGTCCCGCTGATCCGCTTCGACGCCAAGGTGCAGGAGGCGCTGGACAAGTACCAGCAGACGCTGGCGGAAACCCAGATCGCCGAGCAGCGTCGCAAGATCGCCGAGGCGCTCAAGGTGGCCAACGACATCCTGGCCTCGGCAAACAACACTCCGGGCGCCCTTTACCAGAACTGTCTCGACCTCACCGAGCGGATGGTCCAGCAGGGCAAGCCGCTGCCGCCGGCCTGGTCCTGCGGCGCTCCGCCCACGACGGTCGTTCCAATTGGACCAAAGTAGGTACCCTGTGCGGGTGGCACTTATGAATAGTTCTAACCCTGTGCTGGGCCGCATCACCGCGGCAACGCAGCAGCCCACTTACTCGGTGCCGGGTGGCCCCGCCGGGACCGGCGTGGACTACGGCACTCAGTACGGCCCGGTGCAGACC
Organism: Micromonosporaceae bacterium; assembly: GCA_003543035.1. Classification (GTDB taxonomy): domain Bacteria; phylum Actinomycetota; class Actinomycetes; order Mycobacteriales; family Micromonosporaceae; genus Rhizocola. Next base: position 11,615 of record DPJL01000061.1, read on the forward strand.
GGCGTCCGTGACGTCATGACCATCGATGACGTCGTGGTGAAGACCGTCAGCCTGCTCGGTGTGACCGCGCTGCTGGCGGCCGTCACCTGGGCGATCGTGCCGGTTACGGCGCTCTACCCGACCTTTATCGCGGCGATGATCGTGGGCCTCGTGCTCGGTTTGATTATCTCCTTCGCTCAGGTGACCAACCCGGTCATCCTGTTCACCTACGCGATCGTGGAAGGCGTCTTCCTCGGTGCGGTGAGCAAGACGTACAACGCGGCGTTCGGCGGCGGCATTGTGGTGTCGGCCGTCATCGCGACCCTCAGCGTGTTCATCGTGATGGCCGCCCTTTACAAGACGCGGATCATCCGGGCGACGCCGAAGTTCATGAAGGTCGTCATCGGCGCCATGGCCGGGTTGTTCGTGGTCGGGCTGGTGAATGTCGGGATCTACCTGTTCACCGGATCACCCGGCCCGCTTCGTGATGGCGGTCCGCTCGCCATCGGGTTCAGCCTGGTGAGCATCATTGTGGCAGCGCTGATGTTCGTGGTGAGCTTCAAGCAGATCGAAGACGGTGTGGCCGCGGGCCTGCCCCGCAAGTACGGCTGGCTCGGCGCCTTCGGCCTGCTCGTCGAGCTGATCTGGATGTACCTCGAGTTCCTGAGGCTGATCAGCTACTTCTCGGAAGACTAGGCACGACTACTAATCGCCGTTCCCGGGTACACGTTGGACCCGGGAACGGCGATTGGCGTCTGGGGGATGGGAATGGACGAGCTGCGCAGGGTCACCCAACTGCTGGTGAATCAGGTGTCGCACTGGACACAGGCTCGCTGGGGTGACCGTGGCGACGTGTTCTATGAGGCGCTGCAACGCATCGCGGGGCCGCAGCATCCACTGCCCCGGCTCTCCGATCTGGTGTTGCCGGACCAACTTCGGGTCGTGGTCTCGGATCTGATCGACCGGGGAGCCGGCCCGGCTGAGGTCAGCCGGGCCATCGAAGTATTGACAGCGGTGAGAGGTACTCTCAAAGCCTCTCAATGATCATTGCCATGCCCTGGCCGCCGCCGACGCACATGGTCTCCAGGCCGATGCTCTTATCGTGCCATTGCAGTGAGTTGATTAGCGTGCCGGTGATCCGAGCGCCGGTCATACCGAAGGGGTGGCCGACCGCAATGGCGCCGCCATTGACATTCAGCTTCTCCAGCGGGATGCCGAGCTGCCGGTAGGAGGGGATCACCTGGGCGGCGAAGGCCTCGTTGATCTCGGCGAGGTCGATGTCGCCGATGGTCATCCCGGCGCGCTTGAGTGCCTGGCGGGAGGCTTCGACCGGGCCGATGCCCATGATCTCCGGGCTCATCGCGGTGACGCCGGTCGAGATGATCCGGGCCAGCGGGGTGATGCCCAGCTCGCGGGCCTTCGTGTCGCTCATGATGACCACCGCAGCGGCGCCATCGTTTAGCGGGCAACAGTTTCCGGCCGTGATGCGGCCGTCCGGGCGGAATACCGGCTTGAGCCCGGCCGTCCCCTCCAGCGTCACTCCCGGTCGCGGACCGTCGTCTGTGGACACCACAGTGCCGTCGGGCAGGCTGACCGGGGTGATCTCGCGAGCCCAGAAGCCGTCCTTGATGGCCTGCTCGGCGAGATTCTGCGAGCGGACGCCGAATTCGTCCATCTCCTCCTTGGAGATGCCGCACTTCTGCGCGAGGTTCTCCGCGGTCTGACCCATCGCCATGTAGACATCGGGCACGTCGCCCGATTCTCGGGGATCGGTCCACATTGGAGCGTCAGCCTCGGCGCGTTGCTTGGTGCGCGCCGTCGCATCGTCGAAACGCGGGTTGCGCCAGCTGCCGCCGACCGCTGCTGCCGCTTCCGGGGGAAGCGAATCCGAGCTGCCCCGGGCAAAGCGGGACACCATCTCGACGCCGGCCGAGATGAAGACGTCACCCTCGCCGGCCTTGATCGCGTGAAACGCCATCCGGCTGGTCTGCAGCGACGAGGCGCAGTAGCGGGTGACCGTGGCCGCGGGCAGGCTGTCCAGACCGAGCAGGGTGGCCACCACCCGGCCCATGTTGAAGCCCTGCTCACCGCCGGGAAGACCACAACCCAAATAAAGATCATCTATGTGTACCGGATTCAGCTGCGGCACCTTGGCCAGCGCGGTCGCGACGATGGTGGCGGCGAGGTCGTCTGCCCGCAGATCCTTCAGGGAGCCCTTGCCGGCTCGGCCTATGGGTGATCTCGCAGTGGCGACGATGACGGCTTCAGTCATGACGCTCACATTACCTA
>DPJL01000373.1 GCA_003543035.1 Micromonosporaceae bacterium
CGGTGTCGGATGCGGTGGTGGCCCACGCCACGACCGTCTACGCCATCCTCTGATTTGCGTTGCGCGCCTTGCCAAGTAGGCCGTTTGTAGGGAGTCTGTAACCGACTTCGCTAGACATTGGCCATCTTCGAAACCCCGAGGAGATGGTCATGTTGCTTCGAAAAATGTTAGGCACCACTGCGGCCGCGTTGACCGCGGCCGCGGCAATCCTCATCCCCGCGTCCCCGGCGCTGGCGGCGCCGACCTTCAAGCTGCCGTTCCCTTGCGGCCAGGTCTGGTCCGGCCAGACTCGTACCAATCACAGCCCCGCCAACGCCATCGACTTCAACCGCACTGACGACACCGGAGATCCGGTGGTCGCCAGCGCTCCGGGCACGGTGAGTCTGGTCCGCGATCTCGGCGGCTCAAGCTATGGCCGGTATGTCGTCATCGATCACGGCGGCGGCTACAGCACGCTTTACGCCCACCTGCAGAGCTACATCGTGAGCGTGGGTGACCGGCTCGAATACGGCACCCGGATCGGGTATGTCGGCACGACGGGCGGGTCGACCGGCCCGCACCTGCACTTTGAGCAGCGACTCAACGGGAGTGCGATCCGGATAGCCTTCGACGGTGCCGGGGCGCTCTATTGGGGTACCAGGAACTACACGAGCTCAAATCAGTGTGGTGCCAACATCTACAGCCCGCAGATGGTGTGCGGCAGCGGTTTCAATGTCGTCAACCAGGCCGGTCTGGTGTCGGGCGGGGTCAGCTATGGCCGCGTCTACGTGCTCTACAACAGCGGCTCGGGGCAGAACTGCACCGTGACGATCAAGCACCGGAGTACCGGCACGGCGAGCTCCACGTCGGCGTATTTGGAGCCGCAAGGGAGTACCCGGACCACGGATTCAGGCAACTTCGCCTGGTATGCGGGGCCGGTGAAGAGGTCTGCTCCGGGCGTCTGCATCAAGTGGGGCGGTTCAGTCAGTGGCGTGGCTTACAACAGCGGCTGGACCAACTGCGGATAGGACTCAAGTGCGGCAGCGCCGGATGCCGGTGCTGCCGCGCCTCATCGGCGGTTACCCATGAGGTCTTGCCAGAGCGTCACTTCGTTGCCGTCCGGGTCGCCGAGTTCAAGCAGGGCAATGACTTTCGGCTTGGCCCAGATCTCGGGCACGTCCGGCCAGTCGAGCGCGAGCCGAGCCCGCTCCTCGGCCAGATCGTGCACACCGATCGCCACCTTGCCGTGACCCGCTGATTCGACAAGGGCGGTCAGTCGCAGCACCACTTCGGGCTCCCGGCACAGGCGCCACTCCCGCTGGTCCGGCCTGGGTTCCAGGTCGTGGGCGCGGCCCATGAGGACCGTGTAGAAGCGCTCGGCCCGGCCGAGATCGCTGACCAGAACGTCGATGACGGCGCCGGCGAAGTTTAGGGGCATCACACATTATGGTCAGCTGCATTAGGATCTCGCCCCATGACTACCCCTCAAGGACAGTTGCGTATCAACACGAAGTACCACTGGCTCACCTTCATGCTCGCGGGCTTCAAGCCCCGGGCGTCTATCAACGGGCACGAAGTCCAGTTGAACTGGGGTGAGAACGTGCTGCCCGCGCCCCTTGGGCAGCACCAGGTCGAGGTGCACGTCCCGTATCTGTGGAAGTTTGGCAAGGCCGCGATCACGGTGGACAACTCCCAAGCGGTGCCGGTGCTGAATTACGCCGCCCCGGTGTGGACGTGGCAGCGTGGGGCAATCGGCTACGAGCCGCAGAAGCACCCCGGCCTGACCGCGGCTTGGATCGTTTACGGCCTCTTCTTCCTCGGGCTCGTCGTATGCTGCATCGGCACAGTGTTGGCCGGCGGCAACGGGAACTAAGAGCAGGCGTGCAGACCTTAACGGCGTACCGCCGCGTGCTGGCGCGGCCGGACCTTCGGCGATTCCTGCCCGCGGTGGGAGTCTCCGCGCTCGGCGACGGCATGAGCATGGTCGTGATCGCCTGGCTGGCGATCACGATCTCGCCGCCGGGACAGCAGGGATGGTGGACCGCATTTGCGTTGGCCGCCTTCTCCATGCCGGCCACCATCGGTGCTTTCGCGTTCAGCCGCTTTGTCAGCCGTTGGCGGGGCGCGCGACTGGTGGCGGCCGACGCGACCTTGCGCATGGTCGCGTTGGCCGTGATCGCCGCGCTCGGCTTGGCGCACATGCTCACCCCCGGCTGGTACGTTGCGCTGCTTGGGATCTCGTCGCTGCTGCACGCTTGGGGCTCCGCGGGGACGTACACGATGATCGCGGAGTTGCTGCCCGACGAAGACCATGTGCCCGGAAACGCTTTGCTCTCCACGATCAGCCAGACCACGTTCATCGTCGGACCCGCGATGGCGGGGATCCTGGTGCCGATTATCGGGCCGATCTGGGCGCTCGGGGCGGATGCGGTCTCCTACGGTGTCCTGGCCGCGGTCGCGTGGGGTCTGTCGCGCCGGGTGCGGGGTGGCGTGAGCCTGCCTTCCGAGGGTGGTAATTGGCGGGCGCTTTTCCGGTACCCCCAAATGCTGGTCCTGGTTTTGGTGACCTGTCTGTTCTTCCTTCTCTACGGCCCGGTTGAGGTGGCGCTGCCAATCTTTGTGGCGCAAGACAA
>DPJL01000374.1:0-6901 GCA_003543035.1 Micromonosporaceae bacterium
TCAAGTAACAATTTCGCTGCTGAGGACCGGTTTTGGGCACGCTGAAGCGACTCCCCGGCACGCTGTGAAAGAGTTCAGGCTCCCAGGTAGAGAATCGCGTCGACCTCGATGTCGAACCCGTCCAGCGCCACCGGAATCGTGGTGCGTACGGGAAGGTTCTCCTCGCCGAAGAACTCCACGTAGATCTTGTTCATCTCGGGGAAGTCGGCGAAATCGCGAAGGTAGACCCCGACTTTCACGGCCTGGCCAAGCGATCCGCCGGCCGCCTCCGCAACGCGAGCCAGGTTGGTGAAGGCTGCCCGTGCCTGCTCGGTGAAGGAGCCTTTCACCCAGGTGCCGTCCGGCAGCACCGGGCACGCACCGGCGAGATAGACGGTGTCACCGGCGATCACAGCATGGGAATACGGCCCGCCGGGTGGCGCAGCCTGATCGGCGAAGACGATTTTCTTAGGCATTGGGGTCAACCCCTTTCAAGAGGAAACAGTCCTTCCGGACCAACCAGCGGCGAGGTGAGCAGTTCCCGCACCGCCTGTTGGCGTTGGTGCAGGGCCGTTTTTTGGGCGGTGGTAAGCGGAATCCACGGCCTGGGTGGCTGTGGCAGCTTGGGGGCGAGGAGATGCCCGGCCCGATAGGTGGCCTCGTTGACCAGCCGCAGCGGCGAGCGCCTGCTCTGGCCGTGCACGTCGACGACCTCGAAACTGCCCTCTTCGATGGCGAAGACAGCGATGTCGGCGGCCGCGCCGACGGCAAGGGTGCCGACGCCACCCGGCAGAGCGAGCGCCTGCGCGGGCCGGACTGTCGTGGCGGCAACCACTTCCGGCAGGCTCAGCCCGACCGCCAACATCTTCGCCATGGTGGTGGGTAGGTCGAAGACCGGGCCGAAAAGGGACCGCCCATGCAGGTCGGTGGAGACGATGTGCGGGACGAGCCCGGCTTCGAGCTGCTCTTCGAGAATGTCGAAGGCGAAACCGCCGGAGCCGTGCCCGAGGTCGAAGAGCACCCCGAGCTGATGTGCCTCCTTGGCAAACGGTCCGGCGGCGATCCCGCTGGCGCAGTGGGTGATGATGTCCCCGGATCGCAACAGGGGAAGCATTTCGCCGACCGTCGGTGGCGCCGCTCCAATGTGGACCATCACCGGCAGATCGCATGCTTGGGCAACCTCGATGGCGCGGCGCAATGGCTCAAGCCCGTTGAAGCCGATGTTGTGCCGATCCATCCGGACCTTGATGCCGAAGATGAGGTCACGGTTGGCCGCTACCGTGCCGATGGCGAGATCGACGTCGCAGTTGGACAGCTCGCGCGCCTCGCCGACCGGTGCGGTCAAGCCGATGGCGGAGATGTTGAGCAGAGCCGGCACCCGTACCTGAAAGCCGTTGATGGCAGTACGAAACGAGTCGAACGTATACGCGCCAGCGGAACCGGCGTCGATCCAGGTCGTTGCCCCGGAATGCCACGCGATCGGGTCCGGATCGATTCCCCAGTAGGTAGCGCCAGGGTGCACGTGGGTGTGCATGTCGACGAGGCCTGGCGTGACAAGCTTTCCGGTCACGTCGACACGCTCGGCGGCATCCCCGGCCAGCTGCGGAGCGACTGCGGCGATAAGTCCATCGCGCACAGCGATGTCAAACCGTCCAATGTGGTCGCCACCGACGTCGATGACGTCCCCGCCGGCGAGGAGAAGGTCGTATTTCATGCGACTGTGCGTCATGGCCGCGGCGCCTCGCCTCGCGAAGAGTGAGAAGCTCCGCTAGGCGCCGCGTCGGATATCGCCTTCCCGATGCCGAGGCGGTAGAGCCGCGTCGGTCTGCCCTTGCGGTGCACCTGTTCACTGCCTTCCGGCTCGACCAGGCCCGACTCGCCGAGTTTGCGAATGAGCCGGCGGCCACTCGGATCGGTGATTCCCATGGCGTTGGCGAGATCGCTCGGCGAGATTGCCTTGCCCTCCAACGTTCGCTCGATGGCGGCTAGCCTCGAAAGCGTTGCCGCGCTTAGGCCGACCCGCCCGGCCAGGTCCTCGATCTCGGTGCCGTGGTCGCGATAGGTGAAGGCAACGGCCGAACCTGCCGCCGACAGCGGGCCGATGATGACTCCGCTGTCCTCGACCAGGTAGGCGCTCGGCAGATCCTCTTGCTCGGCGCGGGTGGCCGCACGCTCGGCGAGCTGTAGGCAGCTGCGGGCGGAGGCGCCCACGCCGAAGCCCGCGGCGACCCGGATACCGAGTGTCTCGAGCGCCTGGCCGAGAGCGGGTAGGGCGACCCAGTTATGTGTCGCCTGCTCGAAAAGAGCCTGATGCGCGAAGACGACCACACCCCGGCGGCCTCGGTTCTCGATCCAGGCGTCGGCGAATTCGGGCGTGTTGACGAGAAGATTCATCAGGCCCACCCGCGAGCGCTCGACATCGGCGGAAGCCTTGATCAGAAAGACCCCGGCGGCGAAGCGCAGCGCGCTGGCCTGCTTGGACTGCACGCGCAACGCGAGCTCGTGCAGCTGCGCCCGGATTGTCGACGGGCCGGGCAGACCGCCCAGCACCCGGGTATCACCGTCCAATTGCGACGCCACGGCGGTACGCAGGCTGATGACATAGTCGGCACCAGTGCGGGCCAGCGCCTCCCGGTGGAAGTCCACGATCTCGCTGACGCTCTGCTCCGGGTCGTAGGGCAGGCAGGTGATCTGAGCCTGATCCAGGTCGAGCGCCCGGCTGACCTCGTCGACCGTGTCGGTGTCGAAGGTGTCGATGCTGACCGGGGTGGGCCGCCAGCCCTGCGCGGCGGCCTTGAACAGGGCCAGGGCGAGATCGAGCTCGGCCGATCTGGTCATCGCCACCGACAGATCGGCCGGCAGCAGGTCACGGCACTTCGCATAGGGCACTGGGCCGAGTAGTAGCCCGTCGAGCCGCTGGCGGGCGAGCAGATTGCCGACCTTGTCGCGGATCGCGTCCTCGTGTTCGTAGACGACCCACTCGAGGGTCACGCCGGCCAGGGTCCGCGCCGCGTCCTCGAAAACGGCGCGATGGCTCGCGTGGATGACCAGCCCAATCACCATCGGCGCTCCAGGTTCGGAAATAGTTCGTTAGAGTAAAGCACATGCTTGATGATCAACTCGACTGGCGGGTCAAAGGCTTTTGGCAACCCGATGCCCCGATCGGCTCGGCCGACTTCGCCCGCGCCCGGCACAACCTCTTCGGTGGAGCCTTCACCTGGCCGGTAATGGTGGCCCGGCGCACCGCGCTCGAAAGCAACCTCGAAGCCATGGCAGCCTTCTGCGCCCGGCATGAGCTGGACTTTGCCCCGCACGGCAAGACGACCATGGCGCCCACCCTTTTCGCCGCTCAGCTGCGCGCAGGTGCCTGGGCCCTCACTGTCGCCACGGCCGCTCAGGTGGTCGCCTGCCGAGCCTTCGGTGTGCCGCGGGTGCTGCTGGCCAACCAACTGCTCGACGGCACGGTCATCCGCTGGATTGCCAACCAGGACTTCGAATTCTTCTGCTTCGTGGACTCGGTGGCCGGAGTCGAAGCCATCAACACTGCGCTTGCCGCTGCGCCGCCGGAGAATCACCTCAAAGTGTTGGTGGAGTTGGGTTTCCCGGGCGGTCGCGCGGGTTGCCGCACGATCGCCGAGCTGACCGAAGTGGCGCAGGCGGCAAGTCAGTCGCCCCGGGTGCGATTGGCCGGGGTGGCCGGATACGAGGGCGGGCTGCCGGGTGTGGTGGAAGCCGGGCAATACCTCGACTCGCTGCGAGCCGCGACCATCGAGCTGGCCCCGCTGCTGCCCGACCAGGCCATTGTCAGTGCGGGCGGCAGCGCCTACTTCGACCTGGTGGCCGACCGTTTGCGGGGACAGTGGCTGCCCGGCCATCGGCTGCGAGCCGTGCTGCGCAGCGGGGCCTATGTCTCGCACGACCATGGCTTCTATCAAGAGAAAACACCTTTTATCCGAGTACCGGAGGAAGGCTCCCTGGCCGCCGCGCTCGAGATCTGGGCGCAGGTCACGTCCACTCCGGAAGAGGGACTCGTCATTGCCGGGCTGGGCAAACGCGATGCCCCGCACGACGAAGGGTTGCCCGTTCCGTTGCTGGTGCGCGGCTCTGACGGGGTGCACCGGGATGCGTCGAGCTGCCGGGTCGTTCGACTCAACGACCATCACGCGTTCGTCGAGGCTCCCCCTGGTACTCGGATAAAGGTTGGGGATTTGATGGGTTTTGGAATCTCGCATCCGTGCACCGCCTTCGACAAGTGGCGGGTGATCCCGGTCGTCGAGGACGACTACACGGTCAGCGACGTGCTGCACACCTACTTCTGAACGGGCGCGAAGACAGTTAGCCCGGAGCTCGCAAAGGGCCGCGGGCTGTCCTCGGCGAACCAGTGAACGACGGCCTTGCCCGCCGGAAAGCCCGCTGGGACAGGGAATTTCATCTCGAAGCGATGCAGCGATCGGGGCCCGATGCTCCTAACCGAACAGTTGAGCCGGTAGGTGAAGTGCAGCATCGTCTCGAGCTCTTCCATGTCGAAGATGTCCTCCGGGCTGAGCACCTGCGTGTAGACCATGCACGGGTCCAAGGGAACGGTGGCATCCGTGATGTTGACGAGCTCCAGGACATAGGTGAAGTCGGTGCCGGCCACCGCGGATGGGGGAGCGACGATACGCGCCTCCAGCGCCCAGAACTGCCCGGCGTCGTTGCTCGCGGGCTCCCATGAGCTGACTTTGAGCCGGCAGGTGCCGCGCAGCCAAGCGTTCCTCATGATGAAGCTAAACCCGTTGTCCAGCAACAGTTTTGCGCCGCGATATTCGATCACCGGGTCGTGGCAGCCGCGGGTGGCGATGCTGAGAAAGACCATCGCGGGCTCACCCGGCTCGATGGTGGTGGACTTCAGGTTTTTTCCGGTGCTGGGCAGGTAGGTGCCGGGTAGTGCGACTGAGCCGACCGGCTTGCCGTCGCGGTCGAGGCCCTGCACCTCGGGGTGCCCGGAAAGGGTGCACGAAGTCGAGCCGACGTTGCGGATGACGACCGCAAGCCCGGTGGAATCACTGCCAATGGCGTTGTCGCTGAAGGTCGAACCACCTTCGGGCCAAAGCGATTCGAGGTCCTTGGCCAGACATGGCTGCTGCGCCGGACGCGGCTCGGGCTTGGTGCGTAACGGGCCGCTCGCGCGGGTGACCGGCTGGTCGGCCCACGGAATCGGCCGATCCTCTCCGGACCGGGCGAAAGCGAAGCCACCGGCCGCGAGCACCAGCGCGGCACCGGCACTCACCGCCACCAGCCTGCGAACGCGTGACACGCCTTGAGAGTAGCGGTCCGGCCGCGGCCGGTATCGGGCGGCCGGGAGCGTTTGACGCCGATAGTTAAGTTTCTTAAACTTTCGGCACAGTTACCCAACTGCGCGTAGTCGGCGACGCGCTCGACCCGCAGCAGAAGGGTTCGTCATGTCACGTGCCAGGTTGGCCGCCGTCCTCGCCGCCAGCACTCTCTTCGCACTCACCGCCGCCGCCCCCTCGCAGGCCGCCGTGGAGTTGCCGAACGGTTTCAAGAGCGTCGGCTACATGCCGTCATGGTCAGGCAACGTCAACAGCATCCAGTACGGCAAGCTCACCCACATCAACTACGCTTTCGTGCTGCCCAACTCCAACGGCAGCCTGCAGGCCGTGCCGGATCCGTCGAAGCTCTCGTCGCTGGTTTCCCTCGGGCATGCCAACAACGTCAAGGTTTCGATTGCCATCGGCGGCTGGAACAACGGCAACGACTCCGCTTTCGAGGCTCTAGCGGGCAACTCGACCGCTCGCACCAACTTTGTCAACAATCTCGTCAACCTCGTCAATCAGTACAACCTGGACGGTGTTGACATGGACTGGGAGTACCCCGACCCGGGTACCTCGGGCAACAACTACACCCTGCTGATGCAGCAGCTCAGCAACGCCATGCACAGCCGGGGCAAGCTGCTCACCGCCGCGGTCGTCTCCGAGGGCGACACCGCCAACGGGGTGCAGCCGGCTGTGTTCGGCTACGTCGACTGGCTCAACATCATGGCCTACGACGGCGGCAGCCCGCACGCCAACTACAACTGGTCCGTCAACAGCATCAATTTCTGGAAGTCCCGTGGGCTTCCGGCCGGCAAAACCATTATGGGAGTACCCTTCTACAGCCGCCCGGGCTACTTCACTTACTCCGCTCTGGTGGGAATGGACCCGGCCAACGCGAACCGCGACTGCACCACGGCCGGCGGCGCCCAGCAGTGCTACAACGGGTTGCCGACCATCCGCAGCAAGACTCAGTACATGATGGCCAACGGTGGCGGCATGATGAACTGGGAACTCTCGCAGGACACCAACAACTCCACCTCGCTGGTGAGCGCCATCTACGAGACCGCGACCGGTGGGACGCCACCCCAGCCCGGCAAGGTCGGCCCGATCACCGGCATCGCGGGCAAGTGTGTTGATGTGGCCGCGTCGGGCACAGCCAACGGCACTGCGATCCAGCTCTACACCTGCAACGGCACCAATGCGCAGCGCTTGACTGTTGGTACCGACGGCACCATCCGAGCTCTGGGCAAGTGCATGGACGTCACCAGCGGGTCGACCGCCAACGGTGCGAAGATCCAGCTGTGGGACTGCAACGGCACAGGCGCCCAAGTCTGGCAGCCCCAATCAAACTCGACGCTACGCAACCCGCAGTCAAACAAGTGCCTCGACGCCACCGGCAACAGCTCAGCCAACGGCACCCGCCTGCAGATCTGGGACTGTTTCGCTTCCGCCAACCAGCAGTGGACCCTCCCCGCCTGACCCTCCTACCGCGCGTTGATCATGAACTTAAGTGCGGTCTCGACGGCGTGTCGTGGTTCCCAGCGTCTTGGTCAACGGGACAGCGCGATGATGTCGGCGCTCTCAAGGATCCGCTTGGGAGCGCCGAA
>DPJL01000374.1:7233-11098 GCA_003543035.1 Micromonosporaceae bacterium
TTCGGAAAGAGCTTGCGCAGCAAGGGAATGACCGGCCCGGAGACGCGATAGAGGATCCGGTAGAGCCGCGTGTTCGAGGTGATGCCATGCAGCGGCTGAATGACCCCGGGCCGGAACATGTAGGCGCGGAAAGGTAAAGCAAGCAATTCGTTCTCGGTCTGGCCTTTGACCCGCGCCCACATCGATCGCCCGCGCTCGGTGCTGTCGGTCCCGGCCCCCGACACATAGATGAAGGTCATGTCGGGGTTGGCCTCTGACAGCGGACGAGCCGCGGCCATCGTCATGTCGTGGGTGATCCGGCGATAGTCGGCTTCGTTCATGCCGGCCGAGGTGATGCCGAGGCAGAAGAAGCAGGCGTCAAAGCCGGAGAGGTCGATCGGGGAGAGGTCGAGCAGATCGGGATGCACGATGTCCCGAAGCTTGTCGTGCTTCTCCTTGAGCGCGGTGCGGCCGACCGAGACGACACTGCTGACCTCCGGATCGAGCAAGCACTCCCGCAGCACGCCCTGGCCCACCATGCCGCTCGCTCCAAAGAGGATTACCTTCATGGGCCGACACTATCGGGTCAGGAGAGCCGTCCGGCGAAGGCAAGGATGATCTGCTGGATCGCGGAGACGTCGTCCTTCGCGACGAAGGTGCTGCCCCCGGTCACCTTGGTGATGGATTCCAGGGCCGCGGCGTCAGCCTGCGGGCCGACCGCGATGGCGATCACCCATAGCGGCTGGTCGGCTCGCACCATCGCCTTCAGCTTCTGGGTGAGCAGGTCCAGCGTGATGCCTTCCGCGTCTTCGTTCTTGCCATCGGTGATGACCACCATCAGGTTCTGTGCGTTGGGGAGCCACTGCTTTTGCATCGCCCCGTAGGCGGCCAGGATGGTGTCGTATAGGCCGGTGGCGCCGTTGGCCTTCAGCCCGGAGATGGCCGCGTTCAGCGCTTGCCGCCGGGTGATCGGGCCGACTTTGTCCCCGGCCAGGCCGACCGGGACAAGCTCGCGATGGTCGGTGGTCGGGGTCAACTTCGAGGAGAACTCCCACAGCCCGATGTTGGTCTGGTTGGTCAGCAGGGCGATGCCCTCGAGTGCGGCTCGCTGCAGCATTTGCAGGCGTGTGATGTTCGCACCCGGCACGACCTCTTTCATCGAGCCGGAAGTGTCCAGGGTCAGCAGCACATTGTTCTGCCGTTGTAGCACCGTCCACATGCCCAGCAGTTGGCCGAGCGCCTCAGCATTGGGCTGGCGGACCGAAGTCGCCGCGGCGGCACGGAACCCACGCTCGGCGGTCAGCAGATCGTTGGGGCCCACGGCGTGGGAGGCATCGCGGAAACCGGCCGCGGCATAGGCGAGTTGCGCTTCATTTCCGCGAAGGTGGGCCAGGAACTCGTTGGCAATCTGCGTACGCACACCATCCACCCACGGCGCCCGCAGCACGGCAAAGGGATAGTCGGCAAAGGCCGCGCCCTGACGTGGATAGACCGGCACGAGCGCGACCGGAGGCTGCCCGGCGGCGAACTTTGCCACATCACGTTCATAGGCCGGGAAGACCGCCGGCAGCGCCTGGTCCTGTTTCGGTTGCCGGAACGACTCGAACAGGGTTTCGGTGTCCGGGGCGAAGGCACTGACAAACTGGGTGAAGGCCACCCCACCGAGAAGTTCTTCACTGCTCATGGTGTTGTCGTTATTGGGATCCAGCACACCCAGCACCCCGGCTAGACCAGCCGAGGAGGTCCTGGGATCGACCATGCCCACCTGCAGCGGTCCCCATTCCGGATGGCCGAACCTCTCCCAGGTGCCACCCCCAACGAAATTCTTCATCAGCTCGGCCAGGTCGATGTCCTTGCCGGGCCAGCCCACCGCCTCGGCCATGCTTCGCTGCATCGCCAGCACGACCGGCGAGGAGGCAAGACTCACCGGTGGGGAAGTCGGCAGAATGCTCGCCGCTTCGGGGCGGCTTTGCACCACGAGCAGCCATGAGCTCGAATCCGGTGCCCAGACGTCGGGCCGCACTCCGTCGCGGGTCTCGTCCCAGCCTGGGCCCAGTGCCGCGGCGACCGCGGCGGGTGCCACGGCCCGGACAGCCACCTGCGCACATTGCCCGGCAACCGTGGGCTCGCCCGAATTCCATTTGCCCGCAAGGGTTTCCATTACCGGAGCATGATCCGGGGAAGCGGCTATATTGAGCGTCACCGGTGTGCCGGAACATCCGCTAGCCTGTCGCACCAGGTAGACAACGCCGGCTCCGGCCAGCAGCGCGGCGACGGAGACAATAGCAACGATCCGGCCGGTCGGAAATGGACGACCGGTTCTACGGTGACGGACGATCGAATACACGTTATGTCTCCTGCGCTGAGGGATGTTCGTGTCGGTTGAGATTAGACAGACTCTCAGGAACATTGGAATCAACCGATAGGAGATCAAGACACGCGATGAGCTGGACGGTGGGCGGCCGGTACCAACTGACCGACTTGCTCGGCAGCGGCGAGAACGGTGAAGTCTGGCGGGCCCGTGACCGGGGGACCGACCGTGAGGTCGCGGTAAAACTGTTCCATTCGTCGCTTGCCGCCGACGCCCGGCTCGCCGATCGGTTTCTGCGTGCGCGCGGAGCGCTGACCGGCTTGTGGCACCCTGGAATCGCGCGGTTACTGGATGTCATTGTGGAGGAAGGCACCCTGGCCCTGGTGACCGATCTGGCGTCCGGTGTGGATTTGGCGCATCGGCTGGCTCAGGCCGGGCCACTGCCACCGATCGCCGCAGCGCAGATCGCCGCCACCGCCGCCGAGGCGATGGCCGCCGCCCACCGGGTCGGAGTGGTGCACGGCGACCTCAAACCGTCCAATGTGCTTGTTGCCCGGGGCCCCAAGGTTCAGCTCACCGACTTTTCGGTGGCGCTCTTCGTCCGGGCCGGCCGCCTTCGCAGTGAGAGCTCCGAATATGCCGCGCCGGACATCATCGACGGCGCGGTTCCTGGACCTGCGAGCGATGTCTTCGCGCTGGGCTGCCTGATCCGCAAGATGACTACGGGCACTACCTCCGCTCCAGAGGATGAGTACCAGGGCGAGCTCCAGGAGGTGGCGCAAGAGTGCCTCCGGCCGGATCCGGCGACCCGGCCGGAAGCGCAGGAGGTGCACGACCGGCTGCAGTCGTGGCTGGCCAACGGAGCCGGTGAAGCGGACCAAAGACGTGCGCTGCCAAGCACTTCCGTGCCCGCCAAGGCGCCGTCACGGGAGAGCCCGAGGCGCCCGGCTTGGTGGGTATGGGTCGGTGCGGCTCTGGCGATAGGCCTGGCGACCTGGGGGACCGTGGCGGTGCTCAGCGGCGGCGCCGATCCCGAAGGGCTGCAACCATTTGATCCGGGGTCGCCTGCGGTACAAGGGATTGGCACCCCGAGTCAGCCCGCGGGCGCGACGGCCAAGACGCAAGAGGGCGGAGTGTCCTTTGTGGGGCACTGGTTCGCCTTGCTCAGCTATGCGGTGCGCACCGGCGATACCGTCGCATTGGACAAAGCCACCAACACCGCATGTGCCGAATGCCGTCCCGCGCTGGAGGCGATCCGGGCCGGTCATGCCGACGATGCCAAGCTGGTCGGCGGCACCTATGTCGTGCGCCGGGTGTCGACGAGCAACCTTTGGACCCCGGAGCGCGCGGTCTACGACGTCACCGTCGATCGTTCCCAGCGGGCCACCGTCAACGCGGCCGGGCTGACCGTGGCCACCCTGCCCGCGCTGTCTTTCGTCAACTGCGTCGTGGTTCTGGAGTGGACAGACGAGCGGTGGCGGGTGCTCGAGATCCCCACTACCGGCTGCGTCAATTAGCCAACCGAAGCAAGCGAGGACAGCTCGTCCAGCTTGGTGCGCAAGGGCTCCGCATCGG
>DPJL01000420.1:0-40597 GCA_003543035.1 Micromonosporaceae bacterium
TATCGCCTGACGACCAGCAACAGCTCGGTGCTGGACGTCGCCGTGGAGGCCGGATACGGATCGCACGAGGCGTTTACCCGAGCGTTTGCGAAAGCGCACGGGGTGAACCCGAGTGAATGGCGCCGCCGCGCCCGGCCGTTCTTTATCGATGCGCCGAGCGGGGTCCACTTCCATCCTCCGGCAGGCCTCCGGCTGCCGGCTCGCGGAAAGGTCATCGGTATGGACGTTCTGGTGAAAATGGTCGACCACCACATCTGGTTGGTCGGCGAGATGATCAGTGCGGCGGGGCGGCTCGATGATGCCTCGCTTGATCGGGTCATCGAGATCTCGGTCGAGGGGTTCGACGACGAGCCAAGCATCCGGCACCTGCTTGATCGCATGGTATGGCAGCTCGAGATGTGGTTGGCCGCGGTGGACGATGACCCTTTCGAGGTACCTGAATCCGCTCGCGATGTCGCGTTGAGTGTCCTGCGCGAACGTCATGCCGACGCCGGCTCACGATTCCTCAGCCTGGTAACGCGCCTCAATGAGCAGGGCCGTTTCGATGAAACCTTTGTGAGTACCATGTGCGACCCGCCCGAGGTCTTCACATTCGGCGGCATGGTGTCGCACGTGCTCACGTTTGCGGCACATCGCCGGGCGCTGGTCATATGCGCCTTCCACGCCGCGGGGTTTACCGAGCTGGGATACGGCGATCCGATGCACTTCGTCGCCAGGGCATAGACTTCAGGAGGATCAGCATGATCACGTTGCTCGTGGATCCTCTCGTTTCTGTGCTGGTGCATCCGCTTTCTCGCTAAAGAATGGGGTCACCAATGTCTGACAAGTCTCCGCAGAAGGACAGCTCCAAGAAGGTCGGCAAGTCGCTGAAGGAAAAGCGCGCCGCGAAGAAGTCGAAGAAGGAAGGCAAGGCCTCTGCCTTCCTGGACAAGTCATGATGGCGACGCTCGACAAGTCGACTGTTCTCGAAGCCCTGCGTGAGCGAGGTCTGCACGCGCGAGCCGACTGGGCAGACCGGGTGCTACCCGACCTGATCGATGTCAGTAGCAACGCCGGTCTGCTGGCAACCCTTGGGCTCGATCCGCAAGAGCTGCCAACCAGCGCGGACGAGGCTACGTAATCTTTTGGCCGGCTGCCAGCTGGGCAATCATCTTGCTCAGGCGGGCCGCCCGGGTCTCAGCCGCCCTCGCTTTGAGGAGCTGCAGGATCACGAGATATCGGTCTGTTTTGCCCAGCTGGTCAAAGAAGTCTTTGGCCTGCGCGTTCTGTTGCAGGGCCGCTTCAAGGTCAGGCGGGACGGTGGCGTTGGCCTGCGACTCGTAGGCCGCGTCCCATCTGCCATCGGCCTTGGCCGCGTCGACCTCGGCCAGGCCGGGCGGTCGCATGCGCCCTGCGGCCATCAGCGCCTCGACCTTGTCGATGTTTACCTTCGACCAGTGGCCCTTCGGCCGGCGAGGCGAGTACTTCTGCAGGTAGTAAGCCTCGTCTAAGGACTTGCGGACGCTGTCTATCCAGCCATAGCACAGTGCGACATCAAGAGCCTCGGTGATGGTCATCGATGTCTTTGCCGAGCGCTTCTTGGCTATCTTCGTCCACACACCGGCCTTCACCTCAAAGTGCTTGGCCAGCCAGGACTCCCACTGAGTCGCGTCCTCGCAGGTGATGATCTCGATGCCGTCCATCTGTTCCATAGTCACGCCTTCTTGGTGTCGCTCAAGACCTTTAGGTAATGCACGTTGGTCATGATGCCCAGGATGTTGCCGAACGGGTCGATCACCGAAGCGGTGATGAATCCGGGACCGCGTTCGGTGATTCCCTCGAGTTGCTTGGCTCCCAGGGACTTCAGCCGCTCGAGCGTGCCCGCCAAGTCGTCGACGTGCCAGTAGACGACGGCGCCCGCGGTCCGGCAACGGCGTCAGGAACCGGTCGCGAAGTACTCGGCAACAAGCTCGTGGTGTGAGGGGAACGCCATCTCCACCGCCCCGTCGAGGGCGAGGAACTCGCTCGCCTCTTCGGTGCGCTGCGTAGGTAGCTCGACGATCTCTGGCAGTAGCCCGAACACGGTAACGAACTCGCCGACACTGCGCACCGAGTGCAGCGCGACCTGCCCAGCCCCGAAGACCAGACCAGTCTCCTCACGCAGTTCCCGGACCATTGCCTCCTGCCAGGTCTCCCCGAGCTCTATGTAACCGCCCGGCAGCTCAAGTCCGCCGCGCCTCGGCTCGATATCGCGGCGGGCGACCATCAGCCGGCCACGGGCAACCGGAACCACCGCCTTTACGAGTGGCTTTGGGCCTCGAAAGGTGTACTGGCCGCAGCTCGCGCACAGCCGGGGCCAAGACTGATCCACAAACTCTGTACCACACCCGCCGCAGAACCGATACATCATTCCGTTGATCTTGCCTGCCGGCTCCGAGACTGTCTAGGCACTTCGCGATACCACCCCTGGCAGTGTGGGAGTCAAGAGCTACGCGTGCTCCGGCCCGCCCGAGGTGATGCCGATAGGGCAGGACATGCCATTGGGGCCGATATTGCAGTAGCCGCCCGGGTTCTTGGCGTCGGAGAGGTACTGCTGGTGGTAGTCCTCGGCGTAGTGGTAGTCGGCCAGCGGCGCGATCTCGGTGGTGATTTCGCCATAGCCGGCCGCGCCGACCACGGGCCGGAAGGCCTTGAGTGACGCGGTCGCCTCGGCGAGCTGAGCATCGGTGGTGGTGTATATGGCCGAGCGGTACTGAGTGCCGATGTCGTTGCCCTGACGCATGCCTTGAGTGGGGTCGTGGTTCTCCCAGAAGACCTTGAGCAGTGTCTGGTACGAGATCACTGCTGGATCAAAAACCACCTGCACCACTTCGTTGTGTCCGGTCATGCCGGAACAGACCTCGTCGTAGGTGGGATTCGGGGTGATTCCGCCCGCGTAGCCCGCCGAGGTGGAGTAGACGCCGTTGAGCTTCCAAAAGATGCGCTCGGCGCCCCAGAAGCATCCCATGCCGAAGACGGCGAGCTCCATGCCCGCAGGCCACGGTCCCTTCATCGGCGTGCCGAGGACGGTGTGCGTCGGGGAGATCGTCAACTCGCCCGGGCGACCGGGCAGCGCTTCGGCGGCGGTAGGCAGGTCGAGCTTCTTACGGCGGAGGAACATGCCTCAATTGTGCCGGACTAGGCTGAGGTCATGTCTTACGGCTTTGAAACGCTTGCCATACACGCTGGCCAGGAGCCTGATCCGCGTACCGGTGCGGTGATCCCGCCGATCTTTCAGACGTCGACCTACGCGCAGGACGCTGTCGGCGCCCCCCGGCTGGGCTACGAATACTCGCGGTCGAGCAATCCCACCCGTGATTCGCTGCAAGAGTGCCTCGCCGCGCTCGAGGGTGGTGCCCGGGGTTTGACCTTCGCCAGCGGGCTGGCCGCGGAGGACACGATCATCCGCGCGGTCTGCAAACCGGGCGATCACGTGGTCATCCCGAATGACGCCTATGGCGGCACTTATCGCCTATTCGCGCGAGTCGCGGAGCCGTGGGGCCTCTCGTGGAGCGCCGCAGACGTGTCCAATGTGGACGATATCCGGTCCAAGGTCACCGACAAGACCAAGATGATCTGGATCGAGACGCCGACGAACCCGCTGCTCAACATCGCCGACCTGGCCGCGATCGCCGGTGTCGCCCGCGATGCCGGTGCCCTGCTGGTGGTGGACAACACCTTTGCCAGCCCGTACCTGCAGCAGCCGTTGGCATTCGGGGCAGATGTGGTCGTGCACTCGACGACGAAGTACGTCGGGGGGCACTCGGATGTGGTGGGCGGCGCAATAGTCGTCAACGACCAGGAGCTGGCCGACACGTTGAAGTTCCACCAGAACGCGATGGGCGCGGTGAACGGGCCGTTCGACGCGTGGCTGACCTTGCGCGGAGTGAAGACTCTGGCAGTGCGGATGGAGCGGCACTGCGACAACGCCGAGAAGGTGGTCGAGTTCCTGAGCCGCCATCCCAAGGTTAAGCAGGTTCTCTATCCCGGCCTGCCGGAGCACCCGGGGCACGAGGTTGCCGCGAAACAGATGCGCCGCTACGGCGGCATGATCAGTTTCCGGACCGGTGACCCCGCGTCGGCAGAGCTCGTGTGCAACAGCACCAAGGTGTTCACCCTGGCGGAGTCGCTCGGTGGCATCGAGTCGCTGATCGAGCACCCAGGCAAGATGACCCACGCCAGCGTCGCCGGCTCGGCCCTCGAAGTTCCGGCCGACCTGGTGCGCCTGTCGGTAGGCATCGAGACCGTGGACGACCTCATAGCCGATCTGGCGCAGGCGCTGGGCTAAGGACGAGTGCTAGACCGGCGTCCCGGGCGGCAGGATCCGCTTGAGCTCAGTGGCGCCGGTCTCGCTGAAGAGCCGCAAATCATTGCCCTGGCAGCGATAGGTGTCGGGCTTGAGCGAGGCGCGGATCGGCTCGGTGTCGCGCACCTTGCCGTCGACCTTCCATGTGGTCGTCCCAGAGGCCTTGGGATTGCTGTAGTTGATGGTGGTGGCGTCCGCGACGTAGTTCAGGGCAAGGGAGCCGTTGTGGATCACTTCGTAGCTGCTTCCTTGCGCTGAACCGGAGACCACGACGTTGTTCAGAACGGTGACCGAGGTGCCGTCGGCAGCAAACCGGATCAGCGAGCCCTTGCCTGTGAGCTGCACGGTTACCCCGTATATCTCCGAATTCGTCACGTAGGAGACCTCCTCCCAGTCGCCGATCAGGCAGTCGGCCGGCGCCATCGTGGCGGGTGGCTGCGTCGGAGCCGGCCGCGATGTTGACGGTGCCGGAGTGGCGGATGAATTGTTGGCCGGCTTTGCCCGGAAGCTTAGGAAAGCCGCCGCACTGCCCGCGACACAGACCACCACCAGCACCGCCAAAGCCACCGCACCCAGCAAAACCGGCACTGTCCAATCGCGACGGGGGCGCGAGGGGATCGAAGACATAGACCCAGCATCGCACGCTCTGTGTGAGCATCCATACTGGAGCGATACATGACGGAGGTTCGCAATGGCGGAGACCTGGGTCGGGGCAACGGCAAAACAGATCGCACGGGCAGTACGCCGGGGCGACACCTCGGCAACCCAGGTGATCGCCGACCACCTGGATCACCTGCGGCACAGCGATCCGCACGTCGCGGCCTTACGCACCGTTCGCGCAGCCGAGGCTGCCGCCGAAGCCGAAAAGGTAGATGACCAGCCGGATCTGGGCAACCTTCCGCTGGCCGGGGTCCCCATCGTGGTGAAGGAAAACACTGCGGTAGCCGGGATAGCGACCTGGCATGGCTCTGCAGCTGCCAGCCAAGGCGTGGCAGAACAGGACCATGAGCTGGTCAGGCGTTTGCGCGGCGCGGGTGCGGTTGTTCTTGGTACCACCCGGATGCCGGAGCTGGGCCTTTGGGGCAGCACCGATGACGACACCGCGGTGACCCGCAATCCCTGGGCGCTGGATCGCACACCTGGTGGTTCCTCTGGCGGCTCCGCCGCCGCCGTCTCCGCTGGGCTGGTCCCGCTGGCGCACGCCAATGACGGCCTCGGCTCAGTGCGCATTCCCGCCGCCTGCTGTGGCCTGATCGGGCTGAAGCCGGGCAGGGACGTGCTTCCGGTGCAACTGGGCGAGGCGGGCGACTGGTTCGGGTTGGTGGAGCATGGCGTGCTGGCGACCACGGTCGCAGACGCGGCGTTGGGCTTCGCCGTCCTAAGTGGACGGACGCCGCAACCGTTGACGCAGCCCGGAAGGTTGCGAGTGGCAGTGTCACTTCGGTCCCCGGTCGACGGCGTGCGCGCCGACGAGGGAAACCGCACGGCCGTGCACGCCGCGACCAAACTGTTGATGGAGTGCGGTCATGACACAGTGACGGCGGACCCCTCGTACCCGAAAATCCTGGGCCTCAAAGGAATGGCCACCTGGTTTGCCGCCGCTTACCGCGTGGCAGAGGAAGCGAAGCTGGATCGCAGTCGGCTGCAACCGCGGACCCGGCGTCATATTCGCATGGGTGAATGGGCGTGGCGCCGAGGCTATGTCCGGGAACAGGATCGCACCAACTTCCGCGAGCTCTGCCTCGGTTTCTTCGCCGGCGGTGAGTTCGATGTGCTGGTGACGCCGGTGCTGGCGCATGCGCCGCTACCCGCGCATGAGTGGCACCGCAAGGGCTGGCTTTCGAATCTCGTGGCCAACGTGCGCTACGCGCCCTATTCGGCACCGTGGAACATCACCGGCTTCCCCGCGTTGACCGTGCCGGTTGGCGTGCGTTCGGACGGTCTGCCCGCCGCAGTGCAGCTGGTCGGCCCGCCCGGGACGGAGCTGCTCCTGCTGGCGGTGGCAGGCCAGATGGAGCTTGCCGCGCCCTGGCGTCGCCACGCCCCGGGATACCCGCAGGCTTACTAGTGCCCGAAGACCGTCATAAGCACGGTGATGACGGCGAATACCAGCAGCACTAGCAGGCCGGCCAGACCGACCCGGCCGGTGATCGAGTCGAGCTGTTCTTTGAGCTGCAGGTCGGCGGCGCTGGTGGTGAGCTGAGTGGTGGTGGCGTCCTGGTCCTCGGTCATTTCGGGGCGGGCGAGAACACCCTGCTCGACGATCCGGGCAGCCCTGCGCAGAGCAGGCACGGCGAAGAAGAAGACCAGACAGAGTGCGGCGACATAGAGGGTCATGGAAATGACGATCCACGGCCTACCGAGATCGAGGTCGGCTGTGACCTGCACCAGCAGCACGCCAAGTGCCGCGGTGAGCAAAGAGCCGAAGCCATAGACGTTCATCTGGCTGGCTGCGGACCGGACCCCGTCAGCGCTGCGCCGCTGAATTGCTCGTCGGCCGACGAAGGGGGCCACCATCAGGGGCCCGACCAGGAGGACCGCAGAGAGAACGTGCAATACGTCCACAAATGTCCGCATGCGGTGATCATAGACCGAGGGCCCTGCCGCGAGGCGTAACCGAGTGGCAGGTGGCACGATCAGAGATGTGATACCCGATCTGGTCAGCCTCGCCGATGTGGAGGCCGCTCGAAAACTGCTCGAGGGCGTCGTGCGCGTCACTCCGCTGGAGCCGTGCCGCCCCCTGACCGCAAAGCTCGCCGGTCCGGCCTGGTTGAAGTGCGAAAACCTACAGCGGGCTGGCTCCTACAAGGTGCGCGGCGCGTACGTGCGGATCTCGCGACTGAGCCAGGCGGAGCGCGCGCGCGGCGTTGTCGCGGCGAGCGCCGGAAACCATGCCCAAGGCGTCGCGTTGGCCGCCGGGCTATGCCAGACCAAGGCGACAGTCTTCATGCCGATCGGTGCGCCGCTGCCAAAGGTGGCGGCCACCAAGGGTTATGGCGCCTCGATCGAGCTGGTCGGCAACACCGTGGACGAGGCACTCGTTGCGGCACAAGAGTTCGCGGATAAGACCGGCGCTGTCTTCATTCATCCGTTCGACCACCCTGATGTGATTGCCGGGCAGGGGACTGTCGCCCTGGAGATCCTCGAGCAGCTGCCAGAAGTCGGCACCATCATCACCGGAATCGGTGGCGGCGGGCTCATCTCCGGGATAGCAGTGGTGGCAAAGGCTCTGCGGCCCGACATCCAAATCGTTGGCGTGCAGGCCGCGGGGGCCGCGGCAGTGCCGCCATCGTTGCGGGCGGGCGCACCGGTCCGGATCAACAGCATCTCCACGATCGCCGACGGCATCGCTGTGGGCCGGCCGGGCGATCTGACCTTTGCGCACATCAGCAAACTCGTCGATGAGGTAGTGACGGTCACCGATGAGGAGATCTCCCGGGCCCTGTTGATGTTGCTGGAACGCGGCAAGCTGATCGTGGAGCCGGCCGGATGTGTCGGCGTGGCCGCGCTGCTCGCGGGCGCGGCTCAGGTGAGCATGCCAGTGGTAGCGGTGCTTTCCGGCGGCAACATCGACCCGATGCTGCTGATGCGTGTGATAGAGCACGGGCTATCGGCAGCGGGCCGCTATCTGAAGATCACGGTCCGGTGCGCGGACCGCCCAGGCCAACTCGCCGCACTACTGACGCTGATCGGCGAGCAGCGCGCCAATGTGGACGACGTGATCCATCAACGCAACGATCCACGGCTGCGCCTCGGTGAGGTCGAGGTGGTGCTCTCCGTGGAGACCCGCGGCCGGGAACACTCCGACCGGTTGATCAGCGCGCTGCGCCAGGCGGGATATGCCGTAATCACCGACCACGACTAACAAAACGAGGGCCCGGAAACCGGGCCCTCGTTTTGACGAACCTATACGTCAGCTGCGGCGAGCCGCGGGTTTACGGTTGGCAGGCCCGGCCGCACGAGCACCAGGTCCAGGGGTCGGCCACGTGATATCGGTATCGATGAGCCACGGTGCCTGAACGAATGGATCGTTCAGCACGAAGCCCACGACGTTGAAGATGACCACGGCGCGTGCATACAGCTTGAGCCGGATCGTGCCGTCCGCGCTGATGGTGGTCTGCGTGAAGCTGGACGTGGCGTGGTCGCCGAACTGGAAGCTCACTGAAGTATTGCCGGGCCAGTTGCCCTCGCCCCAGAGAGCGGCCCAGGGGGCTGTCACTCCTGAGCTCGGGACCAGCTGACCGCCCTCGATGGTGAGGTTAGCCTGAACCGCGGCAATGCCCCCGAAGGGCAAGATGTAGTCGGACAGGTCGATCACCAGGTCGGGGCCGCTGTTGAAGTTCGGCAACACGCGCCCGAAGCCGTCGTAGCTGGCGCTTCCTGGCACGACATGAGCGCGGCCGCCAGGGAGGGCTCCGACCCAGGTGTGGACCAGCGTCTTGGGCGGCACCGGAACCGTCATCGTGGCCCAGGTGGGCGAGTAGGACATGTTGTCCCAGCGCACCAGTTCGCCCTCGTCGTCTACCTCGGCGATGACATGCACGTCACCGAAGGGGTCAACGTAAGTCGAGCCGGGTGGAACGCTGGCTATGTTCACCAAACTCGTCGACGGCTTCAGCTCGAGCGGAACGCCGTTAGCGCTCGGGTTGGCGAGCTTGAGGGTTGGGTTGGCAGCGTCACCGCCATTGATGGTGGTCTTGGAAGCAGGAGCGTCGAACGTCCCGCCGTGGGTCAGCGCCTGTCCGTCGGTGGCGTGGGCCGGCGATCCGGCCACCGCAGCGGCAACACCGACTGCACCTGCGCCCGCGGCCACCGTTCCGGCACGACGAAGCAGCCCACGGCGACTAACCGCGGGCTTGGTCTCTTCCTGCATGAGGGGTCCTCCCGTGAAGGTCTGAATCTGCGTTGAACAGCAGACCCGCAAGAGCCTCGCGGACTTAACGGGGGGTGCCCATCCTACGTTTGGCCAATTCAGCTGGAGAAGGCTTCGAAGGATATAACTGTCACCTTGATCTCGGCACCGCTGGGAGCGGTATAGGTAACGGTCTGTCCCTTGCGAGAGCCCAGAATTGCCTGGCCCAGCGCCGACTCTGGAGAGTAGACAGTCAAGTCGGTGGTGGCGGCGATCTCCCGGGAACCGAGCAGGAAAGTCTCGGTGTCGTCGGTGTCGTCGTCAAAGTGGATGGTCACCACTGTGCCGACCGAGACCGTGTCGGTGCTGGGTGCTTCGCCGACCTGGGCCACCCGAAGCAGCTCCTGCAGGTACCGGATCCGAGCCTCCGCCTTACCCTGCTCTTCGCGGGCAGCGTGGTAGCCACCGTTTTCGCGAAGGTCACCTTCTTCCCGGCGGGCGTTGATCTCCGCGGCTATAGCCGGACGCTGGGCGATGTGCTCGGCCAGCTCCGCCTGTAGGCGGTCGTAAGCGTCCTGGGACAGCCAGGTGGCATCGGGCGTGGACACGGAAATTCTCCTGCTGCTCTTGGGGACGAAGGTACCAATTTACCAGCGGATCAGGCTGGACGGCATCCCTGAACCTCACCGGTCACCGGGCGCGTGCGGGTCTGCAACCGATGGCTGGCGATGGTCCGGCTCGGATCCGGGCCGGGAATCACCCTGATCTCCGCACGCCCGGTTTCGGCCCCGGTGACGTCTCTTGCCCGCACTACACAGGTGGCGGTGCCCCCCTCGGGAAGCCGGACCAGGAAGGTAACCACAACCTGATTGTCCGTTATGTCAGTGAAGCTGGTGACCGAAGCCGAGTAATTGCCGTCACCATATGCGTGGTAAAGGCTGACTCCCACAGTTGCCGCCGCCGCCGCGAACACCAAAGCCGCGATGGCGACCAGCCAGCGCGGAGTGCGGCGGTTTTCCCGCCTGCGCCCATATCTTCCTGCGGGGAAGATGATCGGCGACGACGGTGTTGTGGTGTGAGTCTCAGGCACCCGTGGCGTCCTTTGTCGTAGGCGTCGGGAAAACTGTGGGCGAACGTATCAGTCTGGCACGCTGGAAATATCATCTTAGAAGCGCAGGAGTTGGGGATATGCAGCTGCGGCTCATGGCGGTGCACGCGCATCCGGACGACGAGTCGTCCAAGGGCGCCGCGACAATGGCTCGATATGTCCGCGAGGGTGTTCAAGTGCTGGTCGCGACGTGTACCGGTGGGGAGCGCGGCGATGTGCTGAACCCCAAGCTGGACCGCCCGGAGATCTGGGAGAACATCGCCGAGATCCGCAAGGCCGAGATGGCCGCGGCTCGCGACATCCTCGGAGTGGATCAGGCCTGGCTGGGCTGGGTCGACTCGGGCTGGATCGAGAATTATGACCCGGCCGACCCGAGTGGCCTGCCCGATGGCTCCTTCGCCCGCATGCCGGTTGATGTTGCGGCTGAGCCATTGGTGAGGTTGATTCGCGAGTTCCGGCCGCACGTGATCGTTACGTATGACGAGGAGGGCGGCTACCCGCATCCGGATCACATCCAGACGCATCTGGTGAGCATGGAGGCCTTCGACGCCGCCGGCGATCCTGACCGCTATCCGGCGGCGGGGGAGCCGTGGCAGCCGCTCAAGCTCTACTACCACATGAATTTCACCAAGTCCCGGGCCGTCGCTCTGCACGAGGAGTTGCTCGCGATGGGCGAGGAGTCGCCCTATGGCGAGTGGCTGGAAAACTGGACCAGTCCCGACAAGTCCGACCGAATCACGACTCGTGTCCCATGTGGAGAGTTCTTCGAGCTCCGTGACGACGCCCTGCGGGCTCACGCCACGCAGATCGATCCGGACGGCTGGTGGTTCAAGGTCCCACTCTCGGTGCAGCGCCGGCGTTGGCCCACGGAGGAGTATGAGCTGGTACGGTCGCTAGTGAATTCGGTTCGTCCCGAAGACGATCTCTTCGCCGGAGTCCGGGCACCGGCCGACGTCAAGGGGTGACATCTAGATGATCGAATTGCTTGCGGACAACAACTTTGGTGACACTAGGTCGGGTGACGGCTTGGCCGGTCCGACCGCTCTGCTGGTCATCCTGCTGCTGGCCGTTGCGACAATCGCGCTCATCCGCAATATGAACAAGCGGTTGAAGCGGCTGCCGGAAAAGTTTGACTTGAAAGACGACGAAGACGGGAACCTCCGCTAGGCCTGTTACGTCGGGTGGGTGAGTGTGTAGCGTTCCGGACGCGACCACTGGTGCGAAGGGGCTCGATGGGCAGGTGGCTGGGCCGTCTGGCGCTGGCATCCGGCTTGACCGGAATGCCGCGCTCAGCCCTGCGACTCATCGTGGCGATGTCCGTGCTGGCAAGCGCCATCGCGATTGCTCTTCCGCTGATCTACGAACGCAGCGCCCAGGTACCCAACACCTTCTTCTACGTCGTGGGATTGATGACCGGCGCCCATCTGCTCGGCATGCAGATGCGGTTGGGCGCCAGCACAATTCACGTGGCGTGGGGCGAAGCGGCGATCATCATCGGCTTCACGCTGCTTTCCCCAGCCTGGATGCCTGGGGCAGTGGGTTTGGGCATCCTGATCGGCTGCGCGATGCGCAGCTTCTTCGGTGTCGGGCGCAGCCCGATCGAATGCGTCCGGGCGAGCGCTTCGCTGGCGCTCTCGGCCGGGGTCGCCGCCGCGGTGGTCATCGGCGCCGGGATCACCACCAATCCGCTCACCGCCAGCGCAGCTCTCATGCTGGCGATCGCCGCTCTGGTCTATCTACTTTGTACAGCCCTGTTCTTGGGCATCTACCTACGCGCCCGTGATGGCGAGCCGATGCTGTCGGTGATCTGGAGTGCGCTCAGCGGCACCCCAGTCATGATCGTGGGCAATCTGGCGCTCGGTCTGCTCGCCGCCCTGCTCTGGCAGAGCGAGCGTGAGCGCATCTTCGTGCTCGTGTTGCCACCGTTGCTGGTGTTGCTCTATCAGCTTTACGCACACCGGCTCCGCGAGGACGAGGAGCGCCGGACGTGGCGAGCCTTCGCTGTCGCGAGCAGGTCACTGCACCGCCTCGATGAGGTCGCCGTGGCACACGAAGGAGTGCGCTCGGCGCGATCGCTGTTTGCCGTTCGTTCGGTCGACCTTGCCGTTTTCGGCTCGCAGACCAGGTACAGGCTGACGGCTGGATCGTCCACAGTGGAGACTGCGCCACACGTTCCGATCCAGATCGACGGGCCGCCTCCGCCGCATCACGTGGTCCGGCTGCTGGAGGTGGCAGGTGGCCCGGTAGGGCAGCTCACCATGGTCGCGACGCGGCCGGGTGGATGGAGTGCCAACGATCAGCACCGGTTGGCGGCTTTTGCCGATGCGCTTGCCGCGGCCCTGCACGATGCGGCGACCCACAGCGCACTCCGCGATCTGCACGACAAGTCGATGTACGAGTCCTCCCACGATCCGCTGACCCGCCTGCTGAATCGTGATGCCCTGCTCGCGCGTGGCCATGAGTTGTTGCGTGCCTGTGCTCCGGAGCAGCCGGTTGCCCTGTTGCTGCTGGACATGGACAACTTCAAGGCGGTCAACGACACCCTGGGTCACCTGGCCGGAGATGAGTTGCTGCAACGGACGGCGGCGCGGCTGGCCGAGGACATCGACCCGGCCGAGCTGGTTGCCAGGCTCGGTGGGGATGAGTTCGCGCTGTTGATGACAGACCTTCCCGGCGACGGCGGAGACGGGTTGGAGGCGGCCAGCGCTGTCGCACTTCGCCGGGCACGGTCGTTGACCGCGATGCTGGCCGCGCCGACCGAGGTGGCCGGCGTGACCCTGTCAGCGGAGGTGTCCGCCGGTGTCGTGGTGGCCACGGCCGGCCCGGTGGGTCTGATCGAGCTGTTGCGCCGCGCCGATATCGCGCTGTACCAAGCGAAAGAGTCCGGTGTCCGGACCATGGCCTATCAGATCGGCCGGGATGACACGAGCACAGATCGGCTGGCGCTGGCGGCCGAGTTGCAGGGCGCTTTGGCTTCCGACGATCAGCTCACTCTCGTGCTGCAGCCCGCCGTTGACCTGCCGACCGGTGCCCCCATCGGCGTTGAGGCGCTGATCCGTTGGCATCACCCGCGCCGCGGTTTGCTTACACCGGTTCACTTTGTGCGTGCGGTGGAGGCGAGTGACCTTTTAGGACAGTTCACGAGGTACGTGCTTGACCGTGCGCTCGCGGTGGCAGCCGAGTTGGCAAAGGCGGGCATGGAGTTGCCGGTCTCGGTCAACCTTTCCCCGCGTAGCCTGCTCGACCCGCATCTGCCCGCCGACCTGGCTGAGTTGCTGCGGCGCCACCGGGTTCCGGCCGAGCATCTGACCCTGGAGATCACCGAAACGGTCGTGCTCAGTCCACTTAGGATCACCGACCAGGTGCTGCATTCGTTGCGCTCGCTTGGCGTCCGGTTCGCCGTTGACGACTTCGGTACCGGTTATTCGTCCCTCACCTTCCTCACCCGCATCGCGGTCGACGAGCTCAAGGTGGACCGCACCTTCGTCGCGAAGATGGGCGAGTCGAAGGAGACCGCCGCGATCGTGCGTGCAGTGGTCGATCTGGGCCGGCGGCTGGGAATGCGGGTCGTAGCCGAGGGCGTGGAGACCGCGGAGCAGCGGGCCGCCCTGGTCAGCCTGGGCTGCGACGCGGGTCAGGGCTTCCACTTCGGTAAGGCGGTGGCCGAGGACGAGGTCGTCGCCGAGATCATCCGGCTGAAGAAGGCCGTCCGCCCGGTGCGGGCCGTTCCGCGAGCCGATCAGGCCGGCTAGCCAAACAGCCTATTCTGGGCAATTCGTTCCGGGCGTATTCTCAAGATCATGAGACTTCGTCTCATTGCTTCGCAGGTGATGCTGCTGGCGCTCCTGTGGGAGCCGACACCGACACCGTCGCCGAGCCCGACTCCAACACCGGCGCAGCCGGTTGTCGAGGTCAAAATCGTGACTGAGACGGTAACGATCCCGTTCGAGCGCATCGTGCGCGAGGATCCCTCGATGGCCGAAGGCACCCGGGTTACGTCGGTCAAAGGGAAGACCGGCAAGAAGACCACGGTCTTCGAGATCGCTCTCACCGACGGCAAGCAGACCGGCAAGAGGCTCATCTTTGAGGCTGTCACCAGCGCGCCGGTCGCCGAACAGGTCGTAATCGGGACCGGTCGATCCACCGGGTGCGATCCAAACTACGCAGGCGCATGCGTCCCAATCGCCTTCGACGTGGACTGCCTTGGCGGTCGAGGGAACGGCCCCGCATACGTGCAAGGACCAGTAGTTGTCATAGGCTGGGACATCTATGGCCTGGACGGTGACGACGACGGCATCGGATGCGAATAGGGTCATCGCATGCTTCGACGCGTGCGAGTGCTTGGATTGATGGCAGCGGCTATTGGGCTAACTGTGCTCGCCACCTCAGGATGCATGCCGATCCCGCCAACCGCCGGATTCCTTTTCGTGCCAAGGCATACCGGCTCCGCTGTAGCGGCCCACCCGATCGACTCCTTCACCGTTCCCCAGCATCCGCACCTGGCGTCCAACGGCCGCAGCAGCATGCACAATGACGCCTACGCGACCGACGCCTACTCGGGGCCGGGACCGTTGGGGCGCCACCCCAAGGTCACGTCGGCGACCCACGGGATTGAGGAATGTGCCACCCTGGCCTTCGACCGGGCCGGTCGCCTACTCGGGTTGTGCGGCGACATCCTCGGCCCGGAGCTGAAACTGATCGACCCTGAATCGCTTGCGGTGCTTGCCAAACGCGCGTTGCCCGGGCGAGCACTCCGGCTCGGCGTCAACCCGTTGGAAGACCTCTGTGGTGGTGCCTACTTCTATCTCGACGAGGCCGATCGTGCGGTGGTCGCGACCACCAATCGGCAGATCCAGGTCATCGGAGAGCCAAATCTGTCGGTCCTTCAGACCTATGAGCTTTCTTCGCTGGTACCAGATGATGATTGTCTAATCGCTTTGATGCCCGACTGGTCCGGCTGGATCTGGTTCGAGACGGCCGGCGGAAGGGTTGGCACGGTTGACCCTGCGAACGGCGCCGGGCGCGTCCTGCAACTACTACCCGGGGAGACCATCGCCAACTCGTTTGCTGTCGACGAGTCGGGCGGAGTCTTCGTGGTGTCGGATCACGCGCTCTACCGCTTGGACGCCGATCGGCATGGCGCACCTCAAATCACGTGGCGCCAGCCGTATGACCGGGGCGCGAGACGCAAGCCGGGCCAGCTCTCTCAAGGGTCGGGCACGACACCAACCCTCTTCAGTCGAGGCGATGGCCGTGGCCGGGTGGCAATCACCGACAACGCAGAGCCCGTCATGAATGTCCTCGTGTTCGAGCGCGACAGCGGCAGATTCGTTTGCGGCGTAGGTGTTTTCGAAGCCGGCGCCAGTGCGACAGAGAATTCTCTTGTCGCAGTTGGAGATTCGCTGATCGCGGAGAACAACTACGGCTACACCGGGCCGATGTCCACGATGTTCGGCAGCACCACAACACCGGGTGTGGCAAAGGTTGATGTGGCAGGGGATCGGTGTTCGGTCGCGTGGACGAGCCCGGTGATCGCGCCGACGTCGGTGCCGAAGGCTTCGCTGGCAAGCGGTCTGCTCTATGTGTACGCCAAGCCACCGCATCGCGCTATCGCGACCTGGTACTTCACCGCCATCGATCTGCGCACCGGCCGGACGGTCTTCAGTGTCCTCACCGGCACCGGCATTCAATGGAACAACCATTACGCCGCAATAACTCTGGGTCCGGATGGCTCCGCCTACGTGGCGACGATAGCCGGACTCGTGCGCATTCGCGACGAGCCCGGCCGTTGACGTCAGGCGCAGTTGGTTGGTGGGGCAACAGGTTGGGGCTGGTCCATCGGCCAGTTCCAGTGGATGTCGGTCTGCCAGCCGGAGTTGCCGCCGGCATCGGTGATGTCGAAGGGATCGCCGCGCCAAACGCCTGCCACGCCAAGGTTTCGCGCGTCGACTCCGGCAAAGCTGGCCCCGCCGACCACCTGTAGCTGCAACGCATAGGTGCCCGCACCGTCGATGCAGACGTTCTCAACGTGCACGTTGCTGACCGAGTTGGCGGTGGGATAGCCCTTTACGGCCATGATGGCCGAGTAGGTGCTGTCGAGAAACGAGCTGTCGGTGACGTTGATGCGAGCATCCATGACGCCGTCGAGGGCGTAGAACCAAAGGGCGCCTACGCCGAAGTTCCAGTTCATGTCGAGCACGCCTGCGCGCACGGTGGTGTTGCGCGCGAACGTGAGCGTGCCGTCGAACCTGGTCGACCCGTGGCGATAACCGGCGTGCAGGCCACCTCCCTCGCGAACGGTGTCAGCCACAAGATTGTCGGAGACCGTGTTGTCCCGCCCGCCGTAGATGGCAATGCCGTTGGCGAGCACAGGCGCGATGATTGTGTTGTGGTCGTACGTGTTGTGGTGGTTCTGATCGGCCTCGTCGGAGGTGATGCGATGCGACCACATGGCCAGGCCGTCATCGCCGAGGTTGCGCATGAAGTTGTTGGTAACACGCACATTGGAGATGCCACGGCGCAGGTTCAACGCGTCGGCGATCTGGTCCACGATGACGTTGTCGCGCACCGTGAGTCCATCGAACGGCCCGTCGAACCACATGCCGACCTTGGTGCGCTGGATGTAAAGCCGCTCGACTATGGAGCCGCCGCCGAGGGCGCCGCCGATTCCGTTCAGCTGCAAGTGATCCTGGCGATCCCGGACGTTGCCGATAATCGCGAAGTCGGAGAGCCGCACGTTGTGGCTGCCGCCGTCCTCGGCCCACCTGCCGTAGAAGCCGACCCCGTCACCACGCACGATGGAGTGCCAGCTGCCCGCACCCGTGATGGTGACGTTGTCCACGATGATGTGGCGGTCGACCCGGTACGTGCCTTCGGGGATGAAGACGCTCCGGTGTCTCGCACGGGCAGCGGCGATGGCGGCGTCGAAAGCGTTGGCAGAGTCAGTCGTTCCGGTGCGGTCGGCCCCGAAGTCCAGCACGGACAACGATCCCCATGGGCGGAACTTCGGCCGCGACACCTGCTCGAAATCGGCGACGTCGATGACTACCCACGGCAGGGTCGAGCCGGCCGGGAGTTGCAGCCGGACAGTGTCGCCGCGCCTGAGGTTCTTGTCCAGTAGGAGGCGTTGCTCGGCGTAGAAGTGGTGCGGCCGGAACGGGGTGGTCACCGGACGCGGCTCGGGGATCCACCAGTCGTCCGGTGGCGTCGCCTGGGGATCGTTGGAGAACGGGTAGACGCTGTAGAGCCAGGAGAACTCCGACGTCAACGTGATGGTGTGCCTGCGCTTGCCGTCCACATAGACGTCAAGCGGCCCGGTGATGCCGCCGCCGGTGACCGCATCCGGGATGCTGTAACGAACATTGAGCGAGTTCGCCGGGCGAGTGAGCGTGAACTCGACGTACTCACCGGCCGCGTCGAGGCGGACTGCCCGCCGGCCAGAAGCCTCCGAAGGCAGCGTGTAGGCCCGCCGATCCGGTCCGATGATCTCACCGTTGGTCCTGGCGTTCTCCGCCTCCTGCTCGGCGAAAGGCACACGCGCACCACGGCCCGCGGTCAGCTGCGGGGAAAGTGCGGCAACGGTTTCGACGCCCGGCCGCGAGGGCGGATTGTGGGTGGCCGCAGCGGGTTCGGCGCCGATGCCGACCACCATGATCGCGACAGCCAGTGATCCGGCCAAATTCTTGTACATGGCGGGGACGTTAAGTCTCGACGCTCTCAGAGACAAGACCTGATCGGTTGATGAAATTTTACGATCAGATCAGTGCAAGAAATTGATTCAACAACCTCCGCCCGGGGATTGTCGCTCCGATCGGCGTCAGGGCCGGCACGCGTCAGGCGGATGGCGGATGAGCCATGGCTATTGGGCTGATTCACGACGGTCGTTACCAAAGGGTGACCTTTAGCGGTCAACCGACGCAGGGGGGTAAGGCGTTCCGTGCCATGAGAGGTTTCTTTGCTCTAGGTACGGGTGCTGTCAACTGGATTTCCGTTATCGAAGCGACGTAAAGCGATCCGGTACAAGCCAAACCGAGCGAACTAATCTCCAACCGATACGGAAATCCGCGGGGGCGTGCCGTACCGAAGAACTTCAGATCTATAGGAGACGTGTGCCCATGGACAGGCCGAATGCGAACAGTGGCGACGGGGACAGCCCCGGCAACCTCGCCGTTGGCTCGGTTGGTGTGGTTGATGCGGTGACCGTCGCCGGCGAGCCCCGGCCGGTGGAGAAGCCAAAGCAAAAGGATTTTGTAGGCCGTTCACCGGGACAACTCGCCTGGATTCGGCTCAAGCGTGACCGCACCGGCATGATCAGTTTTTACGTACTGGTCGCTGTTTTCGTGATCGCCATTGGTGCGCCCTTAATCCAATGGCTCTATGGCGGCGCGCCAGAGCAGGGCCACAGCGAGCTGCTTGATCTGCGAGGTCGGCCATTGGGGACTGCCGGTGGGATAAGTGGCGAGCATTGGCTGGGCCTGCGCCCCGAGCGGGGGCAGGACATGTTGCTGCAGCTCGTCTTCGGTATCCGGACCTCGCTGGGGATCGCGGTGACCGCAGCGCTGATCTCGACTGCCATCGGGGTCGTCGTCGGAATCACCGCCGGATACGCCCGCGGCTGGCTCGACAAGGTGCTCAGCTGGTTTATCGACGTGATGCTTGCGTTCCCGTTCTTCCTGTTCGCGCTTGCGATCATCCCCAGTGTCTATCTCAAGCTCATGGACCAGTACGGCGCTGTGGCGGTATGGAAGAAGATCCTGGTGATCATCATGATCTTCGTTATCTTCGGCTGGCTCTATACCGCGCGTATCGTGCGCGGCCAGGTCATCTCGCTTCGTGAAAGGGAGTATGTGGAGGCGGCCCGGGCTGCCGGCGCAGGCGTTGGCCACATTCTGTTCAAGCAAATCCTGCCGAATATCTGGGCGCCGATCCTGGTCACCTTCTCCCTGGGCGTGCCGGCGATCATCACGGCCGAAGCCGCCCTGGCCATCTTCGGCATTGGCATAAGCGACGGCGACGGCATCGCCGACCTCGGAAAGCTGGTCGCGCACAGTGTGCGTTGGATTCCGAACTGGGAGCTGGTGCCAGGTGCCGCTTGGCTGCCCGGCCTCACGATCTTCGCCATCGTGCTGGCCTTCAACCTCTTTGGAGACTCGCTGCGCGATGCGCTCGACCCGAAGTCACAGCGTTAAGCCGCACCACCCCCGGCTGCTTTTCCATCCGGGACACCACGAACGTCGCTTAGCAACCTCTGCATGGCCAACAGGCCATAGCTAGGCGGGGAAGGAGAACACAGTGCGTAGCACTTGGAGAATCGCCACCGTCGGCCTCGTGGCCGTCGCGCTCGGCGTTTCCGCTTGTAACACCAACACCGGAAATGACCCTGGCAAGGACTCCGGCAAGATTGATTCCAAACTGGTTTATGTCGATGACGCAAAGGGCCCGGCCCCGGCGATCAAGGATGCCAAGAAGGGCGGCATCATCACCATTCTTGGTGACGCCGACTTCGACCGGTTCTTCCCGTACGCCACCTATCGCGGTGACGCGATCATGGTCGGCGGTCAGCTGAACCTCCGCACCCTGGTCAACTACTACGAGGAGGACGGCAAGCTCAAGGTCATGGGTGACCTTGCCACCACCACGGGTAAGGGTGAGGACAGCTGCAAGAAGTGGACGTACACACTGCGTGATGGCATCAAGTTCGAGGACGGTACTCCCATCACCTCGAAGCACATCGCCGATGGTGTTTCGTTGAGCTTCGAAGAGCTTTCCGCTGACGGCCCGCAGTACATCCAGCACTGGCTCAAGGGTGCTGAGGGGTACAAGGGCCTGTGGGCAGACAAGAAGCAGGCACCGGGCATCACCACGCCGGACGCGAAGACGATTGTCTTCGAGCTGAACGCAGCGCACTGTGACTTCCCGCTCGCCGCGGCTCTCCCGACGACGGTTCCGACCATCGTCGAGAAGCTGGACCCGTCCAAGCCGGAAACCCTCGAGTCCCCGATCAGCTCGGGCCCATACAAGATCAAGTCGTACACCCGCGGTGAGCGCCTCGAATTCGAGCGCAACCCGAACTGGGATGCGGCAACCGACCCGCTGCGTCACAACTACCCCGACGGTTACGTCTTCGACTGGACGGCAACCGACCCGGCTGTGGTGACCAAGCGGCTCGTGGCCGACCAGGGAGCGGACAAGCTGTCCATCCAGTGGTCCAACGTTCCCTCGGAGGCTCTGGCGGACGTCGAGAAGTCGGCGGACGCTCAGAAGCGCACTCTGGACGGGGAGACGGTCTTCTCGCTGTTCATCAACATCAACACTCAGCGGGTCAAGAACGTCGACCTTCGCCGTGCCATGATCTACGCCACCGACCAGAAGGCGATTCTGCAGATCATCGGTGGTGAAAAGGCCGGCACGCCGTCCACCACACTGGTTCCGCCGGTGACTCCGGGTCACAAGAAGTTTGACGTGTACCCGAAGGCACTGACCGGCGACGTGGCCAAGGCCACCGAGCTGATCGGCAAGGCCAAGGCAGCCGGCGAGACCCTTCGCCCGTTCAAGTACTGCTACCGCGCGGGCGCTACACGCCCGGCGGTCGCGGCCGCGATGAAGGAAGCCTTCGCCAAGGCAGGCCTCGAGCTGGTGCTGACCGAGCTCGACCGCACCACGTACTACACCATCATCGGCAAGAAGGCCACGGACTGTGACCTCATGCCGGGTGGCTGGGGCCAGGACTACCCGGACAACAGCACCTACCTGGGTGTCCTTGCCAGCCCGGAAGAGGCAAACCGGGACGGTAGCAACAACAACGCGTACCTCGACGTTCCTGAGATCGGCACCAAGCTGAAGGAACTGGGCGCGATGCAGGACCGTGGCGCCGCGGCTCCGCTTTACGGCGACCTCGAAGAGAAGATCTTCAAGGACCACGCGCCGTGGATCCCGCTCTACTACGACAACTCCTACTCGCTGCTCGGATCGGGCATCGGTGGAGTTCACCTGAGCGGCACGTGGGGCTCTCCCTCGCTGCAGAACGCTTACGTGAAGTAATTGCTCCAAGGGTGGTGACGGCCCACACGCCGGGCCGTCACCACTCCTCCTCGCCTCGGAAGGGCAAGCTCTCATGCTCCGCTTCA
Organism: Micromonosporaceae bacterium; assembly: GCA_003543035.1. Taxonomy (GTDB): domain Bacteria; phylum Actinomycetota; class Actinomycetes; order Mycobacteriales; family Micromonosporaceae; genus Rhizocola. The sequence goes on from DPJL01000420.1 coordinate 21,411, forward strand.
TCATCAAGCGCCTGCTGGTCGCGCTGTTGACGCTGGCTGCGGTCGATGTCATCACCTTTGGGATCTTCTTCGCAGTCCCCTCGAGCCCGGCTCAGGTCATGTGCAGCAAGGATTGCTCGGCCGAGCGGCTCGCGCGGGTCAATGCCGCACTTGGGTTGGACAAACCCAAGCTGACCCAATTTGTAGAGTTCAACAAAGGCCTGGTGCTGGGTCGCGACATCGAAGCCGGGGGCAGCACCTCCGAATGCCCCGCGCCCTGCCTGGGTTACTCCTTCCGTACGTCCGAGGCGGTGACGAAGATCCTGGCACGAGGATTGCCGGTAACGGTGAGCATTGTCCTCGGCGCCTTTGTGCTCTGGATCATCGCCGGCGTTGGGTTAGGTATCTTCTCAGCGTTACGACGAGGCACCTTCGCCGACAAGGTGGCAATTGGGGTAGCGCTTATCGGAGCCTCGATGCCGGTTTACTTCTTTGCGCTCATTCTGCTTGGGCTCGTCGTCTTCGGGATGGGCCTGATGGACTATCCACACTTCGTACCCATAACTGAGAATCCGCTCCTCTGGGCCAAGGGGCTGATTCTGCCGTGGGTCGCCTTGGCCTTCGTTCAAGCCGCCGGCTATGCGCGCTATTCGAGAGCTCAGATGCTCGAGACTCTTTCGGAGGATTACATCCGCACCGCTCGTGCGATTGGGCTTCCCAAGCGGACCGTCCATCTGAAACACGCGCTGCGAGCCGCGATCACTCCGGTCATCACTCTTGCCGGCCTTGACCTCGGAGTGTTCCTCGGCGGCGTGGCGATCACCGAGACCATCTTTGGCATGCACGGCATCGGCTGGCAGTCTGTGAACGCGGTCCTCGATCTCAACCTTCCGGTAGTGATGGCGGTCGTACTAGTGGCGGCGTTCTTCGTGGTCGTGTCCAATGCGGTGGTGGATGTGCTTTACGCCTTTGTCGACCCGCGCGTGAGGTTGAGCTGAGAATGGGGAATCTTGACGTGACAACCGAGGCGAGCTCAGCCGAGCCATATCTCAAGGTCAACGACCTTCGGGTGCGCTTCACCACTGAGGACGGCGTGGTCAAAGCCGTCGACGGGGTTTCCTTCTCGGTGGCACGTGGACGCACGCTGGGGATCGTGGGTGAGTCAGGCTCTGGCAAGAGCGTGACGAGCCTGACCATCATGGGCCTGCACAATCCGGGCCGGACGGAGATAACCGGTGAGATCCTGGTCGGTGGCCGTGACGTCGTTGGCATGCTTGATGAGGACGTGCGAAGGCTACGGGGCAACGATGTCGCGATGATCTTCCAGGATCCGCTTTCCGCGCTGCATCCGTTCTACAAGATCGGCAAGCAGATCGTCGGGGCGTACAAGGTGCACCATCCGCGTGCGTCCAAAGTGGAGGCTCGAAAGCGGGCGATCGAAATGCTTGACCGGGTGGGCATTCCGGAGCCGCATCGTCGTTTCGATCAGTTCCCGCATGAGTTCTCCGGTGGTATGAGGCAGCGCGCGATGATTGCCATGGCGCTGGTCAACGATCCCAAGCTGCTGATCGCGGATGAGCCGACGACCGCGTTGGATGTGACGGTGCAGGCGCAGATCCTGGATCTGCTCAACGATCTGCAAAAGGAATTCAACTCGGCGATCATCATGATCACCCATGACCTCGGGGTGATCAGTCAGATCGCCGATGAGGTCCTGGTGATGTACGCCGGGCGGGTGGCCGAACACGGATCGGTCGAGCAGATCATGAAGCAGGCCCAGCATCCCTATACGTGGGGCCTGCTGGAGAGCATCCCGTCGCTGCATGGCGACCCTGATGTGGACCTGCGCCCGATCAAGGGCAATCCGCCGAGCCTCATCAACGTCCCGTCGGGTTGCGCGTTCCATCCGCGCTGTCCCTATCGGATGATCAACCCCGGTCCCTGCGACCTCGACGTTCCTCAGCTGCTGCGGGTCCACGAACCAGGTCACCTGGTGTCGTGCCACATCCCTGAGGAAAGACGCAGAACCATCTACCGCGACGAGGTTTCGGAAGTCGGTGTCGCCCTATGATTCCCGAGCAGGCTACCTCCACATTGGAGCGTCCGACCGCGCCGTTGCTCGAAGTGCGGAACCTGACCAAGCACTTCACAGTGCGTGGCGGTTTCCTCGGCTCGAAGGCCAAGGTGCAGGCGGTGGACGGCATCTCGTTGTCGGTCGCGCCCGGCGAGACGGTCGGCCTGGTGGGTGAATCCGGCTGTGGCAAGACCACGACCGGACGGATGCTTGTCGGCCTGATCGAGCCGACCGCTGGCTCAATCACCTTTGAGGGCCGCGACATCACCAAGCACCGGTCCAGGAAAGAACGTCAGGACATCCAGATCATCTTTCAGGATCCATACTCGTCGCTCAATCCGCGCCACACGGTCGGCAAGATCGTCGCGATGCCCATGGTGGTCAACGGCATCGACCCGGCCGGGGGCGTCAAGAAAAGGGTGCAGGAGCTGCTCGAGCTGGTCGGACTCAACCCCGAGCACTACAACAGGTTCCCGCACGAGTTTTCGGGCGGCCAGCGGCAACGAATCGGAATCGCCCGGGCGCTCGCGCTCAAGCCCAAACTGATCGTCGCGGACGAGCCGGTCTCCGCCTTGGATGTCTCGATCCAGGCGCAGGTCGTCAACCTGTTGCGGGACCTGCAGCGGGAAATGAACCTGGCCTTCGTCTTCATCGCGCACGACCTCTCCATCGTGCGGCACTTCTGCCAGCGGGTGGGAGTCATGTACCTGGGCAAGCTGGTCGAGGTGGGGACACGGGACCAGATCTACGGATCCCCGGCGCATCCCTACACCCGGGCGTTGCTCTCCGCGGTACCGGATGCGACGAAGATAGGCGAGTCAGCCGGCCGCATCCGCCTCGAGGGCGACGTGCCCACGCCGCTCAATCCACCGAGTGGATGCCGCTTCCGCACCCGTTGCTGGAAGGCCCAGAGCATCTGCGCCGAGCAGGAGCCGCCACTGTCCATTAAGGACAATGGATCTCACGCTGCCTGCCACTTCCCGGAGCAGGGCCAGTTCCTCTAACAGGCCGGCCCCACCTGTGGGGCCGGCCTGCCACGTGTGAAGGTTGAGATGGCTCGTCATTGAGGTGGAGCGGACAATCCTCAATGCGAATGAGTTTGCGGCGCCGCCCAGCGGAGACTCTTGACCCCATGCTGAGAAGAGTTATACGACTGGGCGCCGCGGCCACCATGAGCGCGGCGCTGGTGTTGGCCTTGGCCGCACCGTCCACCGCGACAACAACTGTCCACAGTGGACTTCAAGCGGCCCTGGATCGCATCACCGCAGCTGGGATGCCGGGCACCTTTGCCGAGGTCAGGAACGGTTATCAGACCGACCGCGCGGCGAGCGGGGTCGCTGACATTGACACGGGCCGACGGACGCAGCCGGGCATGCGGCACCGCATCGGCAGTATTACCAAGACCTTCGTAGCGGCGACACTTCTCCAGCTGGTCTGGGAGGGCCGGCTTGTCCTCGATGCGCCGGTCGCCAGGTACCTACCGCAGTACTCCACTCCTGGTGTGACCGTGCGGATGCTGCTCAACCACACGAGCGGGATCGGCGACTACGACACCGAGCTCTTCAAGACCCCAGAAGATGTTATTCGGTACCGCCACACGACCTTCCGTAACGACCACCTGGCCCGTCTGGGGCTGGACGCGCCTCGCACCGGACCGCCCGGTGGGCCGTTCAGCTACTCGAATACCAACTACGTACTGGCCGGGATGATCCTGGAGAAGGTCACCGGACACTCGGCGGTGTACGAGATCAACAAGCGGATCCTCTGGCGGCTCGGGCTGCACCACACCTACTTCGCCGGAAGCACATCGCACATCTTCGGTCCCCACTCGAAGGCCTACATCCCTTGGACCGACGGGGAGCTGATGGATTTCAGCGTCTACAACATGTCGTGGGGATGGATGGTCGGCGACGTCGTCTCCACCACGAACGACCTCAATCGGTTCTTCCGCGCGCTGCTGACGGGCAAGGTGCTCGGCGCGGCAGAGCTGGCGCAGATGCAGACCGTGGTGCCGTTCGACCCTGAGCAGCCGTTCTTCGGCGGGTACGGCCTCGGCCTCTATACCTTGCCGCTGTGCGGGGATGTCTGGGGTCACGACGGTCTCGTCTTCGGCCACGCGACGATCTCGTTGCACTCGGCGGACGGCAGCCGTCAAATCACGTTGGCGCAGAACATGACCCATTACGCGCCACCCGGCGAGCCCGATCCCATCGCTGAGGCAACCGGGCAGCTGATCGGCGACGCACTCTGCGAGGACCAGACAGCAAGCCGTCAGCTGCTTCAAGGCTGGCGTAGCCCACTGCCACAGCGTGTTTTGACGCACTGACAACAAGGGTCCGGGCCGCAACGGGCATGCGGCCGGGACTCTGCTATCTCCTGGCCGGCAGTGCCTAGCCGGCGTAGATCTCCACCTCGGAAAGCTGCCCGGCCGGCCAGCCGGTGTTGCCCGTGAACATCAGTCGGACGAAGCGAGTTGACGTCGCGGGGAAGGTGATGGTCGCCGAGTTTCCAGTGGCTGGATTGAAGGTGTGTCCGGCGGAGCCGGCGATGTTCGTGAAGCTGGAGCCGTTGGCACTGCCCTGAACTGCCAGGGTCTGGGTGCGGGTGCCCCAGGCCGATGAGGGTGGCAGCTTCATGACGATGCGGTTGATTGAGGTCGCCGCGCCCAGATCGACCTGCCACCACTGCGGGAACGCATTGTTGGCGCTCTCCCAATAGGAGTTAGCGTTGCCGTCGACCGCGTTCGCCGACACAAACCCTTGCGTGTGAGAGCTTTCCGTAGTCGGTTTGCCGTGAGCCAGATCGGTGTTGGGTGCCGCGTCCGTGGTGACGTTGACTGTGTTCGAAGGTGCAGAAGTGTTACCCGCGGCATCCTGGGCGGTGACGGTGAAGCTGTATGCCGTGGCAGGATTCAAACCGGCGACGGTATGAGACGTGCCCGCGATCGTCGCCACGACCGTGCCGCCCTGGCGCACCTGGTACCCGGTCACGCCAATGTTGTCCGTGGACGCTGACCAGGAAAGTGAGACGCTGCTTGAGGTTTTCCCGGTCGTCGTGAGATTGCCCGGCGCCGTGGGCGGCTGGGTGTCGCCACCGCCACCGGTGGTTCCGTAGACCTCGAATTCGGAGACCTGGCCGGCTGGCCAACCCGTGTTGGCGGTGATGTTCACCCGCACAAAGCGGGCCGAAGTCGTGGGGAAGGTAACGGTCACCGTGTTGGCACTGGCCGGATTGAACGTTTGCCCGGCCGAGCCGACGATGGTGGTGAACGAGGAACCATTGCTACTGCCCTGAACGGACAGCGTCTGGGTCCTGGTTCCCCAGCCCGGCGGCAGCTTCAGCACGACCCGGCTGATCGTCGAGAGCGCACCGAGATCGACCTGGAGCCATTGCGGGAACGAGTTGTTGACACTCTCCCAATAGGACCCTGCGTTGCCGTCGACCGAAGCGCTCGCTGGATATCCGCCGTTCTGCGTGCTCGCCGAGGTCGGCTTGCCGAGCGCAAGGTTGGAGTCGCCGGGTGGCGGGCCACCGATCATCGGCTGCGTCGGCCGGATGGGAGTCAACGCGATCTGCCCCTTAAGCATCTTGCCGCCGTCCGCGGTGATGCGCAGGTAGTAATCGGATGAGCAGGCGGTGCCGTCTTCGTCCAGCGGCACGATGCCCGAGTTCGTGGGCACCCAAGCCGTGCTTTCGGCTGTCTTGGCGATTTGGTTGCCCTCGTTGTACTCGTCGAACATGGAGACGTAAAGGCCTTGCGCACCAACGCGAACCATGTTGTAGATGTGCCGCCAGTAGAAGTCGCCGTGCCTGCGGGTGCCCCGCGTCGACAGATCGCCCGGCATGACACAAGGCTGATAGTCGATGCCACGGGCGTTGCACTCGGCCTGATCGGGCACGTTGACGTTGGTGTAGTAGGAGTCAAGGCCTTCGAGGGTGCCGGTGCGGCCGACCATCCACGGCGAGATCATGTTGAACGCCGTGTAGACATCGAAGAAACCTGGACGCGAATCGTTGATTCCCTGACGCCACCAGGTGGGCACGCCACCGATGACATAGCAGCCCTGAGCCTTGAACCAGTTGATGACTTCCAAGCATGGCGCCGGCGTGAAGGGGCGCGAGGGTTCACTGAAGCCGAAGCCCCAGATGCAGACGACCGGCTGGCCGTTCTGCCGGGCGTAGGCAGGGGAAGCCACGTGTGCCGACATCTTGGTGGTCCAGTCGGTCTTGATCTCGGACTGCATGTTGGTCCAGTTGGTGACGTCATACATGATGTAGAACTTGCGGCCGTGGGCCTCCGCCGCTGTTCTCACCTTCCCGGCCATCGCATCGCGGGTCGCGCCCTCGCCGCTGAACGGGTTGAACCGTTGCAGCGCTGCCGTATCGCAGCCGTTCTCCTGCATCCAGTGGAAGTGGGTGTCGACCGTCTGCTGGTCATACTGGGAGAACAGAGTGGCCGGCTGTCCATTGCCGAGGTTGGCGTAGGCGGTCTGGTAGCCACGGGTGTACTCGCGCATGTCCGGCCAGGACACGATCGCATTGTTGCTCGGCGACGGGGGCTGACCCCAGTTGTTGCTCCAGTGCCACCAACCGTTGATCGGTGCGCCATCGCCCGTGCAGGCAAACCATCCCTGGTACCCGACAGAGATTTTGCCGACCACGTCACCGGGCGGACTCGCCGCACTCGCGGCGGTGACGAGCTCGGAAGCTGACACGGCGGCAAGAGCCGATCCTGCCGCCACCGAGGTGATGAATGTGCGCCGGGAAACTGCCATGAACACTCCTTTGAACAGCGTTTATGCGTGCTGTTGGCCGGCTGGAGCGGGCAGGACGACCGTGGCCATCCTTCCATTCATGGACTTGATATCGCAATAGTTAGACAACATATTCGCAACGAAGCGATGGCATCGCCGCAAGTACTTAACCGATGCCATTGGTCCGGAGCAGCCAATGCTGCGGACGGCTCAGCGACTTTGGAAGCTTGGTCTCGAGGTCGCCTTTGGCCGCATCAAGCTGGGCCTGAATGAGGAAGATGCTCGTGGTGAGGTTGGCACGATTGAGCTTTGCACCCCGGAGGTCGGCTCCGATGAGATCGGCCATTCGCAGATCTGCGCCGCTTAGGTCCGCGCCGATCAGATAGGCGCCTCTCATGTTGGCACCGCTGAGATCCGCGCCCCTGAGGCCGGCTCCGATGAGGTCTGCTCCTCTGTGGTCAATTCCCTTGCGCTGAGCCCGAACCAGCTCGCTCGTGCGCTGTAGCAGAACGTTTACGGATTGCCGATGCGCTGCAACGTCTAGCTCCATCAGTGTCTCTGGACTGCCAAGGGTGTGGCGCTCGGTTTCCGCAAGCGCGAGGCTGAGCTCGCCGTGGATCGGGGCGGCCGATGGCATTGTCAGCGCTTCGGTCAGGTACCAAAGCAGCTCATGAAGTTGTCGCATGATCGCAAACACTTCGAACATCTGACCCGCGATCTGCGGTGTCGCCCGCCAATCCGTTCCGCCGAAAGTGATCTGCGCGACCTTCTGCCCGGCACCGAAGCAGTCGAAGACGGTGCAGCCCGGGAAGCCCCGTTCCCTGAGGTTGTGGTGGATGCCGCAGCGGAAGTCGGTTTGCAGATTCGGACATGGCTGCCCGGCCGGTTTGTCGATGGCGAAGTCTGCCGAGGCCGAGAAGGCCGGCGCCACGCAGCACAGCGCGAAACAGCTTCCGCAGTCGGCGCGCAGGGCAAGTTGAGTTCCGTCGGACAAGGTGATGGGGCTCCTACCTAGCGATCTCCGCACTTAGCCTACCGGCGCAAACCGTTGAGAAGCTTGGTCAGGGCGGTCATCGTCGCGTCCAGCGCACCGGGGGAGGGGGACTGGGCCAGCCATACGGCGGCTTCGTTCATGGCTCCCGATAGCAGGCGGGCCAAGGGTTCCACGGGTTGTGGGGCGAGGTCGCCTGAGGCGATCAGCGACTCCAGTGCTTCGGTGAGATGGTGAGCGGAGGAAGCCTCGTCCATAGCACGCCACTCGTTCCAGCCGAGCACGGTCGGTGCATCGATCAACATGATTCGCTGAAAGTCGGAGTCCGAGCTGGCGGTCAGGAAGGCCCGGCAGCCCGCGATCAGTTGTTGCCAGGGCTCGTCATGCGCCTCGGCCCAGCGGGCCACCCGGTCGGCCACCTCCTGTTGGGCCTGCTCGACGACAGCTTTGAACAGTCCTGCCTTGCTCCCAAAGTGGTGGTATGCGGCGCCTTTCGTCACCCCCACGCTGTGAGCGACCTCTTCTAGAACCACCGCGTGATAGCCGTCCCGGGCGAACCGGCGCCGGCCCTCCGACAGGAGCGCACGCCGGGTCTCCGCACGCTGTTCGGCCCTGGTTGCCACTTGTGACCTCGCTCTGCTCTCGTTTGACATACCGGGAGTATGTTACTACCGTTGTTGGCATACCCGCGGTATGTCAAACTCGAAAGAGGGGCCCGATGGACATCAAGCTCAACAGCTTCTACCCGGTGATCTGCTCTCGCGATGTCGCTCAATCCCGTGCCTTCTACACCAGGCACTTCGGCTTCGAGGTGACCTTCGAAGCGGACTGGTATGTCAGCCTCCGGCGGCCCGAGCCGCCCCACTACGAGCTGGCATTGCTCGACTTCACTCACGAGACTGTGCCCGACCGATACCGAGTACCGGTCCAGGGCCTCATTCTGAACTTCGAAGTGTCCGATGTGGACTCCGAGCACCAGCGCCTGGTCCAAGAGGCAGGGCTTGCCGAGGAACTCTCCTTACGCAGTGAGGATTTCGGCCAGCGGCACTTCATCGTCGCCGCGCCGGACGGTGTTCTCGTTGACGTGATCACACCTATCGAGCCCTCGGCATCATTCGCTGAAGAGTTCACCGCCGAGGTCTCATAAACAGTATTGGAGTCTCGATCGGCCGTGGCTTGTGAACCATCGTGTCCATCGGCCATTGCCTTTCCCTAACGTCTGCGTCCGCCCCCCTCGGCCGGTTCCTGCGGCTGAGGCGTAGGGATCGCCGCACTCTCGGGAAAGGAAACCGATGAAACGTATGGCAATCGGTGTCGCCGCGACAGTCGCACTGCTCGGCAGCTCGCTGTTCACCGCTCCAATCGTCTCCGCTGAGGAGGCGTCACAGTCGTACATCGTGACGTTCAAATCCGGTACGACGGCCGAAAGTGAGGTGGACGTGAGCGCCAAGGCGCTCGCCGCGAAGCACCGGGGCCACATCGGCCACGTCTACAGTTCCGCATTGCTCGGCTTTTCGGCCACGCTGACGCCGGCCGCAGCCCGGGCGTTGGCAAGTGATCCAGCGGTCGCGTCGGTGAACCCTGACGGGGTCGTGCGAATGACTGCAACGCAAGACAACCCGCCCAACTGGGGGCTCGACCGCATCGATCAGCGGGACCTGCCGCTCAACAACAAGTACAACTACGCCACGACTGCCAGCAACGTCACCGTGTACGTGCTCGACACCGGTATCCGCAAGTCGCACTTCGACTTTGGCGGGCGGGCGAGCATTGGTGCCGACACGATCGGTGACGGGCAAAACGGTTTCGACTGCCAGGGTCACGGCACCCACGTCGCCGGCACGATCGGTGGCGGCAAGTTGGGCGTCGCCAAGGGAGTAAAGATCGTCGCGGTTCGGGTACTCGACTGCGAAGGCAGTGGTACTTGGGCGACTCTCATCGCGGGCATCGACTGGGTGACCCGCAACGCAAAGAAGCCAGCCGTGGTCAACATGAGCCTCGGCGGGCCCGGCTCCAACGCACCCATGGAGAACGCGCTACGTAACTCGATCGCATCCGGTCTCACCTATACGATCTCGGCCGGCAACTCAAACGCGAATGCGTGCGATTACACGCCGGCACGCGTATCGACGGCGATCACGGTCGGCAACAGCAACCAGAGCGACGTGCGTGCTCCCGATTCGAACCACGGCTCGTGCTTGGACATCTGGGCACCAGGGACGGACATCCCGTCGGCTGGTAATGGCTGCGACTGGTGCTTCCAGGTGCTGAGCGGCACGTCAATGGCTGCGCCACATGTAGCCGGTGCGGCGGCGCTTTACCTTGCCGGCCACCCGAATGCCACCGCACAGCAGGTGCGCGACGCGCTGGTGAGCAAAGCCAGTAGTGGCAAGCTTTCCGGAATCGAAGCAGGTTCACCGAACAAGCTGGTTTACACCGGCTGAGGACGTTCAGTAAATGAACGCTGGACCGCCGGGGTGTTTCCGACCGCACCCCGGCGGCTGGCCTATTCCCACTCCCAGCGCATCCCGATCACACCGGCGGGAACGTTGACAGCAAACAGATGTGCGGCTTGGGTGTTGCCGATCCACACCTCTCGCAGGCCCTGATCTGGCGCCATCATGGCACGCCGTTCATAGCGCAGGCATCTGGCGGGCACTGCGGCCGGATCGAACTGGACCTGCAACAAATACTCACCGACCGGCACCGCAAATGCGTGGTAGCAACAGTCCGACCGCTGCGGGGATGTCGTGATCAGCTCATACTCGGGTGCCGCGGTTTCGCCCGCTGATAGGACTCGATCGAATATCAGCTCAGCGGCCAAGTATCCGTTGCCGCGATCTGTGCGTACCCGGCCGATCCGGCAGTTGCTGACCGCTTGAATGGTGGGCAGCGGTGGGCCGGGATCGTCGATCCGGTACACCACAACGCATCGGGAGATCCGGTCAGTGTTGGCGCGCAGCACCTGACGCACGGTCATGCTGAGCTCCTGGCGATCGGCGCCCAATCGGCAGCTGTCGTGCACGCTCAGCAGACTGAGCCGGTGAACGGTCGGGTTGTCGAACTCCGCGACCAAGTCGTTGACCGCCCTGGCGGCAAAAAGCCTTTCCATATCAAGGGTTCCGGCCGGTTGAGCCAGCCACTGGCCGCGTGGACGGCGCGGCCCGAGCTGCACCATGAGTGACTCGGGCGGTAAGCCGAGGATGTCTTCGAGCGCGCGGACGGCACGTAGTGACTCGGGGCGCTCCGGGCGACTTCGGCCGCGTCGCCAATAGCTGAGTGTGGTGAGGCTGACCGAAAGCTGTTGCGCGGCCAGCTTTTCCTGTATCTCCTCCAGGCGCAGACCGCTCGCTTCGACTGCCAGATGCAGAGCGGCCGAGAATGGTCCGGTACGCAGCGCATGTGCCAACTCCCGGCCAAGCGTTTCGGTGCGATCGTCTGCCATTGCCGTCAGTATGGACCGGTATCAGGGATCGACAAAGTCTATTTGAGACAGCGTTAAGCCACTGACGTTTTCGTTGCCGTGAGGTGGACTTCGGTGCCGCCGCGCAACGAATTCGGGATCTCGGCGATCCGATCCACCTGCGCGACCAACTCACGCAGCCGATCGTCCGTTGCGTCGCCGCTGATTTTCCACGCTGTACGAGATGGGCGTGGAAACGGCCGGATCACCAGCGAAGCCGCCCGCTACCAAAATCGGGGGCCAGTGCTGCGGTCTTCAGGCTGGGGGTGAAGGCCCGCTGTAGGTTTTGATCTTTTCCGTTCCAGTAGTGTCGTACCTTCTGAATAGGATTTCGTGTGTGCAGTTGCGGTACCAGTTCCGGCTTTGCCCGAGCCCAGGCCAGCAGCAAACGCTGGCTAGGGCGTTCGGGTGTGCACGGGTGGTGTTCAACGATGGGCTGCGGGAACGTGAACTCGCGCGGCGTGAAGGCCAGCCCTATGTCACGGATGCCGAGTTGTCGCGACGGCTGACGGTTGCGAAGACGGCACCGGAACGGGTGTGGCTCGGTGAAGTGTCGGCAGTGATACTTCAGCAGGCGCTCGCCGATCTGAACACCGCTTACCGCAACTTTTTCAGCTCGGTGTCTGGCAAGCGTAAAGGCCCGAAGGTGGGCCCGCCCCGTTACCGGTCCAAGCGCGACACCCGCCAGACGATCCGGTTCACCGCCAACGCCCGGTTCAAAGTCCTGGGCAACGGGCGTCTTCGCCTGCCGAAAATCGGTGACGTCTGCGTGCGATGGTCGCGTGAGCTTCCCTGCGAACCGTCGTCGGTAACCGTGGTCAAGGACAGCGCAGGCCGCTATTTCGCCTCGTTCGTCGTCGAGTGCGGCGATCCCAAACCGCTTCCACCGGCAGACGCCGAGATTGGCCTGGACCTCGGTCTGGCCTCGTATGCGGTAGACAGCCAAGGCCGGGTGATCGCCAACCCGAGGTTCCTCAGGAACCACGAACGCCGCCTTCGTAAAGCCCAAAAGGCATTGTCCCGTAAGGAAAAAGGAAGCTCCAACCGGGCCAGGGCCCGGATACGGGTAGCACGTGCGCACGCGAAAGTATCCGATTGCCGCCGGGACTGGCTGCACCAGACGACAACCAGGCTGATCCGCGAAAACCAAGCGGTCTATCTGGAAGATTTGGCAGTCAAAGGCTTAGCACGCACCAGGCTAGCGAAGTCTGTGCACGACGCTAGCTGGGGAACATTCCGCCGCATGCTCGTGGAGAAAGCCCAAAGGTATGGCCGTCATGTGAGTGTCATCGGCCGGTTCGAACCCACCAGCCAAGTGTGTTCGGCATGCGGGCATAAAGACGGGCCCAAACCGCTCTCGGCACGTTCCTGGATCTGTACGCCGTGCGGGACCACACACGACCGGGACCACAACGCAGCTAAAAACATTCTCGCCCTGGGACGCAGGGAGAGGCTAAACGCCTGTGGAGCGCAGATAAGACCAGGAGCAATCCCGGCACCGCGCGGAGAAGCAGGTACCCACCCGAAGCCGCACCAAACCACGGCGCGGCAGACGGGAATCTCCGTCCTTTAGGGCGGAGAGGATGTCAATCTCACGACCACCCGATGCAAAGTGATGCCCGCGGCATCCGCCACCTGCCTGAGCTGGGCGGTCCACGACGAGCGTGTATTGGCCAGCCGATCCGATCGCGGTCGGCTGGCCTCGGAGGGTGCGGGTCTCGACCTCAAAGCTCATGCGCCCATACTGCCTCAGCCGCCGCAACCCTTTCCGCACCCGTCGATAGGTCGGAACCGCATGGAGGGGAGTTGTGGATGAGCACCCGGACCCGCCACCACGTGGTGGCCCAACTTCATTCGCGGTGATGTGGCGACGCTAGGTCCTCCACTATAGCGGAGTCCATCCGCTATAGTGGCCAGCATGACGGGACTCTTGGACCAACTCGGCTCGCGACTTCGAGAGCAGCGGCTGGCGCGCGGGTTCAGTCTGGACACCCTCGCGGCCACCAGCGGAGTCAGCCGCAGCATGATCTCCGACATCGAGCGCGGGTCCAAGATGCCCACGGTGCTTGTGCTTGCGCGGCTCGCGACGGCACTCGGCACGACCGTTTCCCGGCTGCTCGGCGAGGATCAGCCCGACCGCGTGATTCCTATGCGTCTGGCGGATCAAACTGCCATCACCGATGCCACTGGTTGGCAGCGCCGGATCCTGTCACCAATCCTGGCCGGAGTCGAGTTCGAGTTCATTCGCACCATCGTGCCCGCCGGTGTCGTGATTGGAGAGTTCGCGCCGCACGCTGCCGGCTCCCGCGAGTACATAGCCGTTGAGACAGGTGAACTCACGGTGACGCTGGATGGAATCGATCACGTGCTTGCCACCGGAGATGCCCTCTATTACGCGGGCGACTGCACTCACGCCTTCGCCAACAACAGTTCAACGGAATGCATCTACTACACGGCCATGCATGTCGCAGGCTCCCACCACCCACTTGTCGGGGAGAACAAATGACTGTGGAAATTCAGCCGCTCAACCCTGCGATCCTGCCGGAAGCGACCGGCAACTACACCCACGGCACACTTGTGTCCGGCGCGCGCCGGATGGTTTTTGTCAGCGGTCAGGTGCCCTGGGCGGAAGAGGGAAAGATTCCCGAGGACTTCGACTCCCAGTGCCGTTTGACGTGGCGCAACGTCTTTGCCGTGCTCGCCGAGGCGGGCATGGGTGCGCAGAACCTGGCCAAGGTGACCATCTACCTGTCCGATCGCAAGTACCGGACGGCAAACGGCCTTGTCCGTCAGGAGTTTCTGAAAGACCACCGCCCGGCACTCACCATCATCATCTGTGACATATACGCAGAGGAATGGCTACTCGAAATCGAAGCCATCGCTGTTGATTAGCCGTTGACTGCTCTACGGGGAGGGAGCAGACCGGCTATCGGTCTGCTCCCAGAGCACCTGTTTGCTGGCCAAAAGATAGGCCCGCGGCAACTTTTCCGCTTCTCCATCGGCCTCGCGCAGCATCTGGGCGCGCATGCGGAAGCCGCACCGAGTCAGCAGCTCGGCGACCGAGTCGGGCGGCCGCAGGTAATAGTCGAGCGAGATCGTATGACCGAATGCCTCCGTCCGGTGCCGCTGCTCGTCACCGACTAGAAAGGCGATGAGCAATTGGCCGCCCGGAGCCAGTACCCGGTGGAATTCGGCGAACGCCGCAGGCAACTGTTCCGTCGGGATGTGGATGATCGAATACAGGGCCACAATGCCGCCGAGGGTGGCGTCGGGCAGGTCCAGAGCTGTCATCGAACCCTCGTCGAAACGCAGACCGGGGTGCGTCTGCCGGGCCACCGCGACCATCTTCGGTGACAGGTCGACCCCGAATGCGTTGAGGCCCAGAGTGTGCAGGTGCGCTGTCACGTGGCCCGGGCCGCAACCCAGATCGGCAACCGGGCGGGCATCGGCTGCCTGTACCAGCTCGGTGAACGCACCGAGTAGCCCTCGGGTCAGCGGCATACCCGCCAATTCAAGGCTGAAGCGTTCGGCGTATTCGACGGCCATCGTGTCGTAGGCCGCCCGGGTAGTGCTAAGAGACGACGGTTCGGTCATGGCCGAGGACCGTACTCCACTCGACCCACTCGGTGCATGATTGCCGGGCCGTTCTTGGCCCGGCAATCATGTTGTCAGATCAGGCGATCCGGCGGATACGCCGGATCGCGATGTAGAGCAGCAGCGCCGCGAGCCCGATGAAGATGCCGGTTTCGATGCCCTGAAACAGCCAGAATCGGCTGGCCGGTTGGTAGAGCATCCAGTTGTAGGCGCCGGGTCCGATGCCGAGCCCGGCCCCGCAATCAGCTCCCGGTCCCGTAGCGTTTGGCGGACAGGCGATCTCGCTGTTGGCCACCACCATTTTGCCGCTGGCGTCACGGATGCCGTAGTTGAGAACCCAATCGCCGAGCGTCCTGTTTGGTCCGAGGATTGTGTCCTTCACCGGATAGGTAAGGGTTTCGGGAGACAGGAAGTGGGGTCTGGCAAAGATGGCCACGGCGAGACGTAGGCCTATTAGACCGACGAGGGTGACTGCCATGGCAGGCAACACCTTCTGCCAGACGGTTCCGGCGAAGATGCCGAGCGCTACGGCAAAGAGGGTGTAGCCGATCGGGACCAGCCCTTGCATGTCGAAGACCAAGATGTTGAAACGGCTCAGCTGCCCGGCCTGACTCAGTGGCTCCAGCCACCACGAAATGCCCAGCCCGTAAATGGCCGCCGCGATCAGTGCGGCCGCGCCGACGAACCCGAACTTCACCAGTGCCCAGCGTCCACGGCTGACACATTGAGTCCAAACCAGACGGTGAGTACCTTGTTCAACCTCACGGGCGACCAGGGGAGCGCCCCAGAACAACCCGACGAGCAGTGGTAGGACCAGAAACAGCACACCCACCATGCCGAACGTTGCGAACTGATTGTTGAAGCGGTTGAACGCCGTATTGCAGGTCTCACCCATGGACGGGACCAGCTGGTCCTGACCTATCTTGCGCACACATTCGGCCAAGCCGTAACTGTCGAAAGCGTTGTGCATCGCCAGGCCGGTCGGAATCATCAGCGCGGCGAGGATCGCGAGCCCGATGGCGGTGGACAAGGCTTGCTTGCGGTGTTGCCGCCAGGTCAGCCAGATCATGCCGATACCCCCCATGCGTCGTGGCTGGCCTGCGTTTCACCGTCGGCGAGGTAGGCCAGAATCAGGTCTTCCAGGGTCACTTCGCGCACCGTCCACGCCGGATCGTCGATAGACCCGTTGGTGCGAACCAGAAGCGTGGACTGCCGGTCGGTGTGGCTGGCCCGGATCACTGTCGCGACACCAGCGATCGGACCGCCGTCATGACGCAGGCCCACCAGCTGGCGGTGCTCGCCCACCAGGTCCTCGACCGTGCCGACGAGTTTCACTTGGGAGGCGTGCAACACGATCAGGTAGTCGCAAACGCGTTCCAGATCGGCCAGCAGATGCGAGGACAGCAGCACGGTGGTACCGGATTCGGCGACACTGCCCATCAACGACTGCAGGAACTCACGTCGTGCCAACGGATCCAGGCTGGCGACCGGCTCGTCGAGCAGCAGCAGCCGTGGTCGTTTCGCCAGGGCGAGCGCGAGGGCGACCTGGGCTCGTTGTCCGCCGGAGAGCTTGCCGACCGGCTTGTTGGGTGGAATACCGAGCTGGGCCAACCGATTGCGAGCCAACGCCTCGTCCCAGCGCGGGTTGAGTTTGCCGCCCATGGTGACCAATTCGCTCGCGGTGAAGTCGCGATAGAGCGGCGTGTCCTGGGCGACGAATCCGATGTCCGCCAGGATTTTCGTGTTGTTGTAAGGCGATTCGTCGAAGACCCGCACCGTCCCGGCATCGGGGCGCAACAGGCCCACTGCCATATGCAGGAGCGTGCTCTTGCCCGCGCCGTTGGGCCCGACCAGGGCGGCGATGCGGCCGGCCGGAAGGTGTAGTGAGCAGTCCTGCAGCGCCCATTTGTCTCCATACCGCTTACCGAGCTGCTCAGTCTCCAGAACTATGTCCATCCCGTTTCCTTTCATACTGCTCACGCGGGTTCTTTCTGCGGCGACTCGACAGCGAGGGTGGCCCGCATTGTTGTCTCCACGAGGGCGGTCACGTCTTCGCGCGTCAGCCCGGCGGCCTGTGTCCGGTGCAGCCAAGCCACCAACTCGTCCCGCAGCTCGGCCTGATTCGGCAAAGACGCGCCCGCGAGGGTGCGCTTCACGAACGTGCCGACCCCGGGCCGGCCCTCCGCCAGGCCTTCGAGCTCCAGCTCGCGATAGGCCTTCAACACCGTGTTCGGGTTGATTGCCAGCGACTGAGCGACATCGCGGACCTTCGGCAACTGGTCACCGGGTGCCAGCAGTCCAACCCGCAGAGCCTGTTTGACCTGTTGCACAAGCTGCACATAGGTGTTCACCTTGGACCGGCCGTCCAGCACAAATTCGATCACGCGAGGCGATCCCTTCCTATTGTCCTACGACAGTAAGACTATAAGACAGGACCCTGATCAAATGTCAAGGAGTGTTGCCGAACTCAGTCAGAACCGATGCCGGACACGAGGTACTCGAGGAGCTCGGGAATGTATTCGGTAGTAAGCGGATCGGTGCCAAACAGGATCCGGTAGTAAAGCGGGGAGTAGAGCAACTCGACCATGACGCGGGTGGGGATGTCGGAGCGCAGTTGGCCGCCGGCGACGGCCTTGGCGAGTCGGACTTCGCATGTGCGAGTTCTGGGTTCGATGATCTCGTCCAGGATCGCCGTGCCGAGGGCCGGATCGCTTTGAGCTTCCGCGATGATGCCGCGAAAGATGGTGCCGATCTCGCCGTTGAGCAGCTCGACGACCTCGCTCATCTGGCGCGTGAGGTCGATCACGATGTCGCCGGTGTCGGGGAAGTCGGTCGCTTCTCCTATGCGGTCATTGATGGCGTCCATCGCCAGCGCGCCTTTTGACGGCCACCAGCGGTAGATGGTCTGCTTGCCGACCCCGGCGGCGGCGGCAATGGCCTCGATCGTGACCTTGGCGAAGCTGCGCGCAGCTATGAGCTCGATAGTCGTGTCGAGGATCGCGCGGCGAGATTTTTCATTGCGGCGCTCGGGATTGGGCGCTGGTGTCATGCGCCAAGCCTACACCAATACGAGACGAGACGTCTCGTGTTGACAGTCGCCCCTCCGCGTGTTTACTCTCGATCACATCACGAGACGTCTCGTCTCGTCGGAACGGGAGGCAAGCCATGAGGGAGCACCACTTCAACGGACCGGCCTTGATGCGTACATCTCGATGCAGTCCATCGCTCAAGGCGAGACCACCGACAGTCGTTGCCGCAAACTCGCTTGATCTTCTCGGCCGTTCCACTGATCGTAGGCTTTACGAACATGATCCATTAGGAGGGCATCATTTCTGCCATCTCGATTTCAGATATCCGCCAGACCATCAAGGGCACCGTGATCGCGCCGGAGGATCCCGGCTACGACCAAGCCTGCACAGTGGTCTACGGCGGGATAGCCAAACGACCTCAGGCGATTGTGAAGGTCGCCGATGCCACAGACGTCTCACGCCTCGTGACCCTGGCCCGCGAAACCGGCGTGGAATTGGCGATCCGCGGGGGCGGCCACAGCATCGCCGGGCACAGCCTCTCCGATGGAGGCATAGTGCTGGACCTCCGCGATATGAAGGCCGTCAAAGTAGACGTCGAAGGACGGACAGCATGGGCGGAAGCCGGAGTGACCGCCGCCGAATACACGGAAGCTGCGGCAGAGCATGGCTTGGCGACCGGGTTCGGTGACACGGGCTCGGTTGGTCTGCCGGGCATCACGCTCAGCGGCGGCATCGGGTTCCTGGTCCGCAAACATGGGTTGGCCATTGACAGTCTGCTCGCTGCGGAAATCGTGACCGCTGACGGTGAGATCCGGCAGGTCGACGAGCAGTCGCAGCCGGACCTGTTCTGGGCGATCCGCGGCGGGGGCGGCAACTTCGGCGTGGTGACCCGATTGAAGTTCCGGTTGCATGAGCTTGCCGGGATTGTCGGCGGGATGCTTCTGTTGCCTGCCACCACAGAGGTTGTCGAGCGGTTTATTGCCTTGGCCGAGGCGGCTCCAGCGGAGCTGTCCACGATTGCCAACGTTATGCCCGCACCACCGATGCCGTTCGTGGCCCAGGAATGGCATGGGCGCTTGGTAGTAATGGCTCTGGTCGTCTACGCGGGTAACGCCGAGGTCGGCGAAAGGGTCATTGCGCCATTCCGGGCTCTGGCGACGCCGATCGCCGATCTGGTGAAGCCGATGTCCTACCCGGAAATGTTTCCGCCCGAGAATGACTCGTACCATCCAACAGCCGTGTCGCAGACGATGTTCGTAGATGAGATCGGTAGCGGCGAAGCCGGCACCATCATGAAGTTCCT